>NZ_QGGF01000224.1 GCF_003857015.1 Micromonospora globispora
GGACGGCGGTGGTGGACCGGGCCCGGCACGCCGATCCCGGCGCGCGGCCCACGCAGGCCGCGGTCATCGGGGCGGTCAACGACGCCGCCGGCCCGCGCGACGTGGTGGTCTGCGCGGCCGGGTCGATGCCGGGCGACCTGCACAAGCTGTGGCGCAGCACCGATCCCAAGGCGTACCACGTCGAGTACGGCTACTCCTGCATGGGCTACGAGATCGCCGGCGGGATCGGGGTGCGACTGGCCGCGCCGGACCGGGAGGTCTTCGTGCTGGTCGGCGACGGCTCCTACCTGATGCTGCCCAGCGAGCTGGTGACCGCGGTCGCCGAGGGCGTCAAACTGGTCGTGGTGCTGGTGGACAACCAGGGGTTCGCCTCCATCGGCCGGCTTTCCGAGAGCGTCGGCGCGCAACGGCTCGGCACCGCGTACCAGGACCGGGAGGGGGCGCCGCTGCCGGTCGACCTGGGCGCCAACGCGGCGAGCCTCGGCGCCGAGGTGCTCCGGGTGACCACGATGGCGGAGTTGCGGGCCGCGCTCGACGCCGCGAAGGCGTCCGACCGGACCACCGTCGTGCACGTCCGGACCGACCCCATGGAGGCCGGCCCGGACGGCGGGGCGTGGTGGGACGTGCCGGTAGCCGAGGTCTCCACCACCGCCGAGGCGCAGGCCGCCCGGTCGGGGTACGAGACGGGACGCAAGGCCCGCCGGACCCACCTGCACCCGTGACGGCGCGGACCCGGCGGCGCCCCGACCGGCAGGCTCACGGTCGGGGCGCCGGTGGTGCGGGCCGGTCGGTGGTCAGCCGGTGTACGGCAGGCTGATCTTCGACCGGTTGCCGATGCCCAGCGTGGTGTCGGTGCTGCCGATGGCGTTCCAGACCTCGACCTTCACCGTGCCGTGCGCCAGGTTCCCGAGGGTGCCGACGCCCGAGTGGAGGCCCTTCGTCTCGGTGTAGTGCTCCCACCCGTTGACCGGGTCGGTGGCGTAGTAGTTGTACGTCTCCACCCGGTCGAAGGTGCCGTCGCCGGTCAGGTCGTAGGAGACCCGGACGTGGGTGCCGTCGCCCACGCCGGTGCCGGCGTCGAGGAACAGGTCGAACGCGGTCTGCCCGCCGCCGTAGGTGGCGGTGACGCCGGTGGCGGTGTAGACCAGCGGGTTGTGCGGGGTGCCGACCCAGTTGCCGTTCGCCGCCGGGACGGTGGCGTTGGCGGCGCTGCCGGCCGTACCGGACAGCGTGTTCGGACCTTGGAGGTACAGATCGCCGGCGAAGGTGGTCGGGTCACCGCTGGGCGACGGGCTGCTCGTGCCGCCCGTGTAGGGGAGCACGAGCTGGGAAGAGTTGCCGGTGCCCAACGTGGTCGGCGCGCTGCCGATGGCGTTCCAGACCTCCACCTTCACCGTGCCGTTCGCGAGGTTGCCGAGCGTCCCGGTGGCCGACTTCAGCCCCTGGGTCTGCCGGTAGTGCTCGACCCCGGTGACCGGGTCGGTGGCGAAGTAGTTGTACGTCTCCACCCGGTCGAAGGTGCCGTCGCCGGTCAGGTCGTACGACACCCGCGCCTGCACGCCGTTGCCGACCGCCGTGTCGGCGTCGACGGCCAGGTCGAAGCCGGTGGTCCCACCGGTGTAGGTGCCGGTGAGGCCGGTGGCGGTGAACACCTGGGAATTGGTGGGCGTCCCGTCGTGGTTGCCGTTGGCGGCCGCGACCTGGACGCTGCCCGCCGTGCCGGCGGTGCCGCCGAGCTGACCGTTGCCGAGCAGGTACTGCGTCGGGCTGAGCGGCTGCCCCGGCGGAGTGGTGGACGGGCTCGGGCTCGGGCTGGTGGCCGTCGGGGTCGGGCTGGGACTGGTGGTCGTCGGCGTGGGCGACGGAGAGCCCGACGGATCCACGCCGCCGGGGAAGTCGACCCCGCCGGTGGCGTTGCCGCCGCTCCAGGTGAACGCGCCGGAGGTCACCGTCCGGCCAGCCGGCACGGCCAGCGACGTGCCGTCGGAGAACGTCACCGTGATCGGCTTGGCGGTGATGTTGGACGCGACGTAGGTGCGCGCCGTGCCCTTGGTGAAGACCTTCGCCAGCGGGTGGGTGGCGGTGATGGTGGCGTCCACGTTCCCCAGCGCGGCGAGGTTGCGGATCCAGTGGAAGGTGTGCGCCTTGCTCTCGCCCTCCTCGCTGGTGAAGGTGCTGTTCGCCCGGAAGTTCGACAGCGCCTTGTCCCCGTCACCCAGCGCCAGGAACTCCCAGATGATGTCCTGCCACACGGTGGGCGGGCCGCCGTTGCTGGTGACCAGCTCGTTGTAGTTGGCCGTCACGTACGCCGGGTCGTCGCCGAGGTAGAGGTGGCCGCCGGTGATCGGCAGCATGTTGATGCCCTGGATCATCTCCGGGTCCGAGGAGAACCAGGTGGAGTACGCCCCGCCGTCACCCCACACCATGCCCACGGTCGTGTGGCCGAAGGTGGACGGGAAGTTCTGGTCGTGGGTGTCGAACCAGTACTCCTGGATCGCCGCGGACTGGGTGGTCCAGATGTAGACACCGGCGTCCCGGACGGCCTTGTTGCCCGTGGCCTGGCCCCACTGGATGAGGGCGTTGGCGAAGTTCATCCCCTCGGACGAGGACTCCTGGTTGTTGCCCGCGAAGAAGCAGGCGAGCCCGGAGGCCCAGTCGTGGCCGGCGTAGATGTCGAAGTCCCGCAGGTAGGGGAAGCGGGTGTCGGACCGGTCGTAGTTGTTGGCGTCCCGGATCAGCATGTCGACCATGCCGCCGTACCTGGTGTCGCTCGCCCAGGTCGGGTCGAACTTGGCCACAGTCGCCGCCGCGGCGATGAAGTAGCCGTAGTGGAAGTGGTGGTCGTTGAGGTCCTTGTCGGAGTAGTACGACGCAGGTGCGCCGATGAGCGTGCCCCAGTTCTTGTCGTAGTAGAAGAGCTGGCTGGCCTCGTTCGGGCTGGCGGTCAGCCAGTTGGTCAGCCGCGTCTTCATCGCGTTCACCGCCGCGTCCCGGACGGTGGTGAGGTTGAGCTGGTCGGCGATCTCGGCGACCCGTGCCGCCCGGCCCAGGCCCTTGCCGGCCCAGTAGGTGTCCTGGCCGCTCTGCCCCTCGGGGTTGGCCAGTTCGGCGTTGAGGTAGTTGGTGATGGTGGTCAGGTCGGCGCCCGAGGAGTCACCCACCGCCGGCACCTCCGGCAGCACGCCGGTGTACGTCATGCCGGTGCTGAAGGACGAGACCCCGACCAGGGTCTTCATCGCCCCGCGCGGTGAGACGTAGGTCTGCCCGATCGGGGTGCCTCCGGTGAGGTGCCGCCACTGGTGCGGGTAGAGCGAGACGACGGTCTTCGTCTCGGTGCCCTCCCGCGGCGTGGTGGTGAACGCGTACGTCGTGGTCACCGTGCCGGTCGTCGCGTTGTAGCTGTAGTTCATCGTGGTGCCGGTGACGTGCGCGTGGGCGTACCTGCCGTACTCGGCGGCCAGGGCAGCCTTGTCGGCGCTGCCGGGGAGGACCGCCACGGAGAAGTAGCCCTTGCCGTTCAGCATGGAGGTGATGCCCGCACCGGACACGGACCAGCTGGCGCCGGTCGGGGCGTACGCGACGTAGTCGTGGCCGTTGACGGTGAAGCCGATCATCGAGCCGGAGTTGGCCCAGACGGTGGGCGCGGCGGCGGCGGTGAGCTGCGCGTTCCCGCCGCTGATCGTGTAGTAGCTGAACGGCAGGCCGTGGCCGATGGTGGCCCGCATGCGGCGCGCGCCGTCGTTCCAGTCGGCGGTGACCGTCCAGTCGGTCCAGTCGGCGGCCTTGACGACGGGGGCACCGAGCCCGGCCACCCCGACCCGGAGGTCCTCCGTGTACGGGTAGTGGTACTCACCGACGCCGGTGGCCGTGCCGCTGATCGCCGCCGTGGTGGTGTACGACAGGCCCAGCCCGTTGTTCTCGGCGTGGTACGCCAGCGGGTGGGCGTGCATGTTCTCGCTGGTGCTGCAGTTGTTCCGCTTCCAGAGCAGCGACGACCACCAGTCGTTGGTGGGGATCGCGCCCTTCGGCGCGTCGTCGGTGACGAAGAGCCGCGGGTTGGTCGCGATGTCGCCGCAGCCGTCCGGCAGCACGACACCGCCGGGGACGGTCTCGGTGTAGCTGCCGGCGCCGACGGTGCCCGCCTCGGCGGCGCCGCCGCCGAGCACCACGACGCCGAGCATCCCGGCGGCGAGGAACGAGGCCGCGGCGAGAGCCATGGCTCGGATGCCGGTGGAGCGTCCGGCGGGTGGGGGCGCGACGGGCGTCGGGTCAGGACTGCCGACGGGGGTGAAGTCCCGGAGGGAAGGTGTCATCGGGGGTTCCCCTTCGCTGTCAGGGATGCGGGTACGGTGCGGTGTGGCGGAGCTGAGAGAGCGCTCTCTTGGGGAGCGAGGTTAGGTATCGGTTACGTCCTCGTCAATGGCTCGTTACGTGGGAGAGCGCTCTCTAAGGGTTGTTAACCGTGCGTGCCGGCAACCGTCCACACGGGCCCGAACAGGGAAGACGGTCGATCGAATTGGGCCGCGACGGCGAGGCGCCCGCCCCCGAAACGGCCCCGAAGATTCCCGTCGGGTGATCGTGTCGTCCGCCGGTGGGTGCGCCCCGCGCAGGCGGTCCAGTGTCGCGGAGGCGGCACGCGTACGCACGACGAGACGCCGCGCCGGCGGTCTGGCCGGCGCGGCTCTGGGACCGGCGCGTGGCCGGCCCGATTCATCGCCTTACGCGGCGGAGGTGACCGCCTCCGGCGCCTCGTCGCGGGCGGGGGAGTGCGGCGGCATGTCCCCGGGCGACGGCAGCAGGTTGGTCGGCCAGCCGATCAGGGGATCGTCCCGGTCCAGGTCGTCGGCACCCTCGTCCGCCGACGATTCCGGCGCCGTCCGCGGGGCAGCCTGTGCCGCCCGCAGCCCCTCCTGGGCGCTGGTCCAGGCGGCGCAGGGCCAGGCCGCGCCGACGCAGCTGGGGTTGCGGCAGGCGCCGTCCTCGTCGGCCTCGTGAGCCTCGGCGACGGCGGTGGCGAGCCGCCACAGCAGCGGATCGGTGACCTCGGCCGGACGCTCGGGCCGCCCTGCAGTGGATTCGGACATGCGTGGTCCCCCTCTTCAAGCGGCCCCCTCTGTTTCCGGCCGGACCGCTCGGCAAACCGAAGATCCAGAAGTTTTTTCCGAAAATCTCGAGCGAGCCGATCCGGGGGCCGGCGGCATAGGCTTACCGGTGTGGCCAGGTACTACGACGTGCACCCGGACAACCCCCAGCCGCGGGTCCTTCGGCAGGTTGTCGACCTGCTCCGGGATGACGGTCTGATCGCCTATCCCACCGATTCCTGCTACGCGTTCGGTTGCCAGCTCGGCAACCGCAGCGGGCTGGACCGGATCAAGGAGATCCGCAAGCTCGACGACCGGCACCACTTCACCCTGGTGTGCGCGGACTTCGCCCAGCTCGGCCAGTTCGTCAAGGTCAGCAATTCGGTCTTCCGGCTGGTCAAGGCCTGCATCCCCGGCAGCTACACGTTCATCCTGCCGGCCACCAGTGAGGTGCCGCGGCGGCTCCAGGAGCCCCGCAAGCGCACGGTCGGGGTGCGGGTCCCGAAGCACACCGTCACCCAGGCGTTGCTGGCCGAACTCGGTGAGCCGCTGCTCTCCAGCACCCTGCTGCTGCCCGGCGAGGACGAGCCGATGACCCAGGGCTGGGAGATCAAGGAACGCCTCGACCACCAGCTCGACGCGGTGATCGACGCAGGGGAGTGCGGCACGGAACCGACGACCGTGGTGGACCTCTCCGGCCCCGAACCGGAGATCCTGCGCCGTGGGGCCGGCGACCCCTCCCGGTTCGAGTAGCCCCGGGCCCGGCGAATTGCGCGTTCGTCCGCGCGCCCTCCGCCCGCCGTACCACCATGTTGAGGCGGCGACGTAGGCGATCCTCCGCGCCGCCGTGCCGCGGCGATCGGTGACGGGAGAGCGACGTGGGCGGGCTCGAGCTGATCGCGGTGCTCGGCGTGACGGTGCTGATCGGCACCACGCTCGGCGGCCGGTACAGCGTCGCCCCGCCGGTCCTGCTCATCGCGATGGGCGCGCTGCTCGGGCTGCTCCCACCCTTCTCCCACGTGGTGCTGGACCCCGAGGTGGTGCTGCTGCTCTTCCTGCCCGCGATCCTGTACCGGGAGAGCCTGGTCATCAGCCTGCGCGAGATCCGCGCCAACTTCGCCGTGATCACCCTGCTGGCCGTGGCGCTGGTGATCCTCACGACGGTCGCCGTCGCGTACGCCGCGCGGGCCCTGGGCGTCGACCCGGCGGCGGCCTGGGTGCTCGGCGCGGTGCTCGCCCCCACCGACGCCGCGGCCGTCGCCGGCCTGGCCAAGCGGATGCCGCGCGGCATCCTCACCACCCTGCGCGCGGAGAGCCTGATCAACGACGGTACGGCGCTGGTGCTCTTCTCCGTCGCGGTCGGGGTGATCGCCGGCGGTGCGGTGCCCGGAGCGCCCGGGCTGGTTGGCCGGTTCGTCGGCTCGGCGGCCGCCGGGGTGGTCGCCGGCCTGCTCGTCGGCGGGGCCGCGGTCTTCATCCGCAAGCACGTGGACGACCCGCTGCGCGAGGGCGGGATCAGCATCCTCACGCCGTTCGTCGCGTTCCTGCTCGCGGAGAGCGTGCACGCCAGTGGCGTGCTGGCGGTGGTGGTTGCCGGACTCCTGATCTCCTACGCCGCGCCCCGGGTGATCCGGGCCCGCTCCCGGATCACCGCGTTCGCGTTCTGGGACATCTCCACCTTCATGATCAATGGCAGCCTCTTCGTGCTGCTCGGCATGCAGGTCCCGCGCTCGCTGCGCAGCATCACCAGCCACTCGCCGATGCAGTCGCTGGGCATCGCGATGGTGGTGACCGCCGTCGTGGTGCTGACCCGGATGACCTGGGTGCACCTCTCCACGTCCGCGCTCCAGGCCGTCGAGCGTCGGGTGTCCCGCCGGGCCGGCCGCTTCGACTGGCGGGTCCGCACCGCGGCCGGCTGGGCGGGCTTCCGGGGCGCTGTCTCCCTCGCCGCAGCCCTCGCGGTGCCGGTGGCCACCAGCGCCGGCACGCCCGTCCACGAACGCGACCTGATCATCTTCGTGACCGTCACGGTGATCGTGCTGACCATGCTCATCCAGGGCACCACGCTGCCTGCCGTCGTCGGCTGGGCGGGCCTCATGGGCGACCGGGAACGCGAGGACGAGGTCCGCTGGGCCCGGATCCGCGCCACCGAGGCCGCGCTGTCCGCCCTGCCCCAGGTGGCCGTCGACGTCGGTGCGTCCCCCGACACCGTCGAACGGCTCCGCTCCGACTACCAGGAGTACCTCGACGAGGTCCGCGCTCCGCGGAGCGAGCAGAACGTCCAGGAGCGCGAGACCGCCCGACGGCTGCGCCTCGGCGTGCTCGACGAGAAGCGCCGGGAGATCACCCGACTGCGGAACACCAACAAGATCGACGACGCGGTGCTGCGGGAGGTGCAGGCCGCGCTGGACATCGAGGAGATCCGGCTGCTCGGACCGACGACCGAGGACTAGGTGTTCTGCATGGTGGCGGCCGTAACGGGAAGCCAGTGCCGCCGGCAGGACTGACCGAGGGGAGCGGCGCTGTGGCGGACACATCGCGCAGCGGGTCGGGTAGTGGACGCCCGGTGTCGAATGGTGGCTTCGCCGTCGTGGAGATGTTCACCTCCCAGGGCTGCAACAGCTGCCCGCCCGCCGAAGAGGTGCTGTCCGAGATCGACCGCGACGCCCGGGAGCGGGGGCAGCCCGTCTACGCCCTCGGCTTCCACGTCGACTACTGGGACCACCTGGGCTGGGCCGACCCGTACGGCGCGCCGGCGCACACCCAGCGGCAGGAGGCTTACGCGCGGGCGTTCGGCACTCGGGGGTTGTACACGCCGCAGATGGTCGTCAACGGCACCGTGGAGTTCGTCGGGTCAGACCACCGGCAGGCGTCATCGGCGATCCAGTCCGCCCTCGCGGAAGCACCTGCCACGTCGCTCGCGCTGTCGGTCGAGGACGTCGCCGAGGACACGCGCGGCGGGCGCCGGGTGGTGGTGGGCTATCAGGCCGAGCGACCGCCGGAACGGGCGGTGCTGAACGTGGCGGTCGTCGAGCGTGGCCTGGAGAACGACGTCCCCCGGGGTGAGAACGCCGGGCGGAGGCTGCGGCAGGACGGCGTCGTACGCGCCTTCACGTCCGCGAAGCTGGACCCGGGGCGTGGGCGGGTCGACATCGCGGTGCCGCCGGACCTCGATCCACGACACGCCTCGGTGGTCGGCTATGTGCAGAACGACGGTGACAAGGCCATCGTCGGCGCTGCGGCTGTCGACGTGTCGGCGGAACGAGGGACATGACACCGGAGCACCCGGACGGGAGCGGAGCGATGACCGACAAGACCGAGAAGGCGATTCTGGCTGGCGGCTGCTTCTGGGGGATGCAGGATCTCATCCGGAAGCGGCCTGGCGTGCTCGCCACCAGGGTCGGATACACCGGCGGGGACGTGCCGAACGCGACGTACTACAACCACGGGTCGCACGCCGAGGCGATCGAGATCGTCTACGACCCCGACAAGCTTTCGTACCGGGAGCTTCTCGAGTTCTTCTTCCAGGTCCACGACCCGACCACGAAGAACCGGCAAGGCGGCGACGTGGGCGCCAGCTACCGGTCGGCCATCTTCTACTGCGACGACCAGCAGCGGCAGGTCGCCGAAGACACGATCGCCGACGTCGACGCGTCCGGCCTGTGGCCCGGCAAGGTGGTCACCGAGGTGAGCCCGGCCGGTCCGTTCTGGGAGGCCGAGCCGGAGCACCAGGACTACCTGGAACGGAACCCCGGTGGTTACACCTGCCACTTCGTCCGGCCGGACTGGAAGCTGCCCCGCCGAAGGCAGACCGCCGCCTAGTCTCCGGCCCCGCACGGGGCCGGACGTCCGACGAACGCCGACACAGAGGAGGCCCACGTGGCTGCCACCACGCAGACGCTGACCCGTCCCACCACAGACATCCGGCCTTTCGGGGTGGAGATCCCCGAGGCGGACCTCGAGGCGCTGCGGGCGCGCATCGCAGCCACGCGCTGGCCCGAGAAGCAGACCGTGGACGATCAGTCGCAGGGCGTGCCGCTGGAGACCAGCCAGGCGCTCGCCCGCTACTGGGAGAAGGAGTACGACTGGCGCAAGGTGGAGGCGCGGCTGAACGACCTGCCGAACTTCGTCACCGAGATCGACGGGCTCGACATCCACTTCATTCATGTCCGCTCGAAGCACGACGATGCGTTGCCGCTCATCGTCACGCACGGATGGCCCGGCTCGATCATCGAGCAGTTGAAGATCGTCGGTCCGCTCACCGACCCCACGGCGCACGGCGGGGATGCGTCGGACGCCTTCCACCTGGTGATCCCGTCGATGCCCGGCTACGGGTTCTCCGGCAAGCCGACGATGCCCGGCTGGGGCCCGGAGCACATCGCGCGCGCCTGGATCGAGCTGATGAAGCGCCTTGGCTACACGCGGTTCGTCGCACAGGGTGGCGACTGGGGCGCGCTCATCACGGACCTGATGGGGTTGCAGGCGCCTCCGGAACTGGCCGGCATCCACACCAACATGCCTGGCATATTCCCGCCCGAGATCGATGCTCTGTTCCAGTCCGACATCACCGGAGTGAACAAGGCCCTGAGTAAGCTGCCAGCCAATCTCTCGGACGAGGAGAGGCGCGCCTGCGAGCAGGCGGACTTCTTCTGGAAGCATGCCGCCTACGCCCTCATCATGGGGACGCGCCCTGAGACGCTGACCGGATTGGCGGATTCACCCGTGGCTCTGGCCAGCTTCATGCTCGACCATGACGCAGCCAGCCTCGAGTTGATCTGCCGGGCCTTCGCCGGACAACCCGGCGGCCTCACGCGAGACGACATCCTCGACAACATCACGCTCTTCTGGCTGACGAACACGGGCGTCTCCGCGGCGCGCATCTACGCGGAGAACAAGCTCTCCTTCTTCGCCGCCAAGGGCGTGTCCGTCCCGGCTGCCGTGAGCGTCTTCCCAGATGAGCTCTACGAGACCCCGAGGAGTTGGGCGGAGCAGGCGTATCCCAATCTCATCCACTACAACAAGCTCGACAGGGGCGGACACTTCGCGGCCTGGGAACAGCCGCAACTTCTGTCCGAGGAGCTTCGCGCCGCCTTCCGGTCGCTTCGCTAGTTGACCGGCCGGAGAGGTCTCCACATGCCCGCATTCGGCGGGGCCGGGTGGCTCGACCTCCGAGCCGTTCGGTCCCGCCGAGCGGCGTGCCGACCCTTCCGATTCAGGGGCCGAAGGTGAAGGCGAACGCCCGTAGGCCGGGTCGGCTGGCGACCAGGGTCAGCAGATGATCGTCCCGTGACGCGCCGTTGACCAGCCGAACCATTGCCGCCCGGTTGAGGTGCGCCACCGCGTCCGGGCCGACGTCCGCGCCGCGCTCGTCGCCGATCGGTTTCCCGTCGAGCAGCACCCTGACCGTGGCCTCCCCGGACGGTCCCGGGTCCACGACGAGGTTCACCTCGCCGGCGTTGAAGGGGAGGGTGAGCTCGCCGGTGCCGCTCGCGAGTTCGACGTACTGGCCGTCGCTACGCCAGTCGCCGTTCAGGTCGAAGGTGCCCGGCACGCGTTGGTCGGTTCCGACGTACGTCTCGGCCGTCACGCCGGCGTGGGAGGGCTGCCCGGCCGCGGCAAACGTCGTCACCTCGGGGCTGACCGGCGGCAGGTCGGTTCCGGGCGCCCTGGCAACGAGGAGCCGCCGGATCTCCGCCTCCACCTCGTCGTAGCTACCCTCCCCGATCCACCGATCGACGAGGCTCCCCTCCGCGTCGAACAGATACTTCGCCGGCCAGGCCTTGTTGCCGAACGCCCGCCAGACCGCGAAGTCGTTGTCCAGGGCGATCGGGTAGGTGAGCCCGTGGTCGCGAATTCCCCGGTCGATGTTCTCGGCGCTCCTGCCGAACTCGAACTCCGGCGCATGCACGCCGATGACGACCAGGCCCAGATCGGCGTAGTCGCGGTGCCATGCCTTGACGTAGGGCGACGTGCGGATCCAGTTGATGCAGGTGTACTCCCAGAAATCAACCAGGACCACCTGACCGTGCAGCGCATCGGCGGTCAGCGGTGGCGAGTTCACCCACCGCTCCACACGGAAATCGGGGATCGGCATCGTCGTCTCTTCAGTGCCGGAGTCCGGAAGGTCGAGCCTGCCCACAGCCTAGTTCCGCGCCCGTGGGTGCAAGCGGAAACGCTCAGTTCACCCCGGGGACCGAGCCGGGTCAGCGGGCGACCGGAAGGCCGCCCCATGTCCGTTCGAAGCCGCGCGGACGGGGTAACCGCCGACGGCTCCCGAGCGGGTCGGGACACCGAAGGAAGGGCGGCAATGACCAGAATCGGCATCATCATCGGCAGCACCCGTCCCGGCCGCAACGGGGAGACGGTGGCCCGCTGGGTGCACGACATCGCCAGCAAGCGCTCCGACGCCGAGTACGAACTCGTCGACATCAAGGACTTCAACCTGCCGCACCTCGACGAGATGGCGCCCCCGTCGCTCGGGCAGTACACCCAGCCACACACCCTGCGGTGGGCCGAGAAGATCGCCGCGTTCGACGGGTACGTCTTCGTGACGCCGGAGTACAACCACTCCACGTCCGGGGCGCTGAAGAACGCGATCGACTTCCTCTACGCCGAGTGGAACAACAAGGCGGCCGGATTCGTCAGCTACGGCAGCGTCGGCGGCACCCGCGCGGTGGAGCACCTGCGCCTGGTGGTGGCCGAGCTGCAGATGGCGGACGTACGGGCGCAGGTGGCGCTCTCGCTCTTCACCGACTTCGAGAATTTCAGCGTCTTCAAGCCCGGACCTCATCAGGTGGACGCGGTGAACACGATGCTCGACCAGTTGGCGGCCTGGAGCGGCGCGTTGGCGACCCTGCGGGCCGGCACGACGATGGCGACGCCCCAGTCCGGTACGTAGCCGAGCGCCGGCTCGGGCCGGCGCCGGTCGACGATTGCGTCCAGTTGTGCTCGGGGACGGCCATCTCGCCGAGCAGGGACCAGTCGTCCTGCGGCATGGTCACGGGGCACCACTCCCCAGCCAGGACACAGGCCCCGGGAGACCGGGGCCCGTGTCGTGGCAGGAGTCAGCGGTAGATGTGCACCGGGGTGCCGATGCCGATGATCGACCAGAGCCGGTTCATCGCCGGGATGGTGACCCGGACGCAGCCGTGGCTGGCCGGGTAGGTCGGCACGGACGTGGCGCCGTGCACCGCGTAGCCGTAGTAGAAGTAGTTCGGCCGCCACAGCAGGCCGAGCGAACTCTCCCGCCAGCCGTCGATCCGACGGGTGACCTTGAAGTTGCCGAGCGGCGTCGGGGTGCTGGCCTTACCGCTCGACGCGTCCAGGATGCGCACCACCGACCCGGCACGTGCCAGGTACAGCACCTGCTTGGTCAGGTTCGTCTCGACGGAGTAGCCCGAGTGGTAGTACCTCGGCTTCGGGATCACCGGCCGGTCCAGGGCCGCCCAGGTGATCGGCCCGACGATCCCGTCCCGGACCAGGCCGTTCACCTTCTGGAAGGCGACGACGCCGTGGTAGGTGGAGTAGCCGAAGATCCCGTCGATCGCGCCGACGTCGTAGTGCAGCGCGGTGAGCCGGCGTTGCAGGGTGACCACTGCCGTACCGGTCGAACCCTGCCGCAGCGTGGGTTGCGTCGTGGCGAGGGCCTGGACGGTCGCGGCGGCGACCGTACGGACCCCGGTGGTGGTGTGGGCGCCGGCCGAGGCTGAACCTGCGGGGATGAGCAGGCTGGCGGCGGCCACGAGGATTGCCACCCCGAAAGCGCGGCGGGATCGGTGGTGGGGTTGGTGGGTGGGGCTTCTCGAGAAGGAAATCATGGTCCTCCTCCTTTCAACTGCCACTTTCGACGGTAGTCCGGGCCGGCGATAATCCGCTGCCCCGAACAGGGGGAAAGGGCTGGTCGATGGGGGACAATCGACCGCGGAGGTGTGGGTGATGGACAGCCACCGCGACCTGCTCGTTGTGATCGACCGGGATGCGGACGCCGACCGCGTCATCGCGTCGCTGCGCCGGGTCGCCCAGGTGGCGCAGGTGCTGCCGCCCCGGCTGGCGCTGGTCACCGGGGACGGGCCGGTCACCGTGCCGGGGGCCACCGTCTACACCGAGGACGTGCCGGACAGCGTCCTCGCCGAGCTCTCCCCGGTCGAGCGGGCGTTCGTCTCCGCATGGCGATCCCGCCGAGCGGGGAAACGGCGCCCGGGTGAGGGGCTGCCCTGGGACGCCCCCGGTCACCTGCCGCCCGATCGGCCGCCCGGCACCGGTCGTTGACGCCGCGTTGACGCCACCCGCGTTCACTCGTTCCTGACCCGGCTGCGGGCTCCCGCCGCCGGTGGAGGAATGGGGGCTGGACATGGCTGGAGATCTCCACATCGCGGAGTGGGCGATCGTCGAGGAGACCGCGCAGGCGCGACGGGAGGCCGCGCGGCCCGCACGCGGCGCGCCGATCCACCGCTACGGGCGGGTCGGCATCTACGCCGACACCACCCGCCGCGGCCGCCCGGCCGCCGTCGAGGCGCCGGACCTGAGCGCGCTGCCCGGCGGGTTGAGCGAGGTCGAGCGGCTCGGCCTCGCCGCGTTCGGGCTGCGGGAGACCGAGGAGTACCGGTCGACCAAGGAGAACCGCCCGCGCCGGGGCGAGGAGTGGGACATGCCGGACTGCACCACCGTGGTGCCCCGGGCGGAACCGACGGCCGAGGAGGCGGCCGCCCCCGGCGCGGCGCCCGCGCCGGCCCCGACCAGCTCCTATCTGGAGGGCACCGTCGCGGTCGGCGTCGTCATCGTCGAGGGCCCGACGCCGGAGCTGCAGTTCTCCGACGCCGAGCGGACGAAGGTCATCGCCGAGGTGCAGAACGGTCTGGGCTTCTACGCGGTGACCAATCCGCTCGCCGGCATCAGCTTCGCGTACGACATCCAGGACGTGGTGCTCGACGTGGCGGCGGACCCGAACGCGCCGGACCTGGAGGCGCACTGGCGCAACCCGGCGATGGGCGCGATCGGCTTCAGCGCCGACCCGGCCGGGGTGAGCGCCTACGTGGAGAGCCTGCGCAACAAGTTCGGCACCCGCTGGACGTACTGCGCGTTCTTCACCAAGTATCCGCTGGGCTGGTTCGCGTACGCCTTCATCGGCGGCCCGTACCTGGTCATGGACTACAACAACGACGGCTGGGGGCCGGAGAACATCGACCGGGTGTTCGCCCACGAGACCGGGCACATCTTCAACTGCCCCGACGAGTACGCCAGCAGCGGCTGCGACTGCGGTGGGAGCTGGGGACGGTTCGGGCTGGTCAATGGCAACTGCCAGAACTGCGCCGCCGACGGCGGCGTCCCCTGCCTGATGAAGGGCAACTCGTTCGAGCTGTGCGGGTACACGCCCGGGCACCTCGGCTGGGCGCCGCAACTGGCGGTCCGCAACTACGGCTACGACGCCGGCGGTTGGCGGGTGGAGAAGCACCCGCGGTTCGTGGTGGACACTACCGGCGAGGGTCGCGCCGACATCGTCGGCTTCGGTGACGCCGGCGTCTACCTGTCCCGCTCGCAGCCGGACGGCCGGTTCGAGACGCCGCACCTGATCGTCAACGACTTCGGGTACGTCGCCGGCGGTTGGCGGGTGGAGAAGCACCCGCGGTTCGTGGTGGACGTCAACGGCGACGGTCGGGCCGACATCGTCGGCTTCGGCGACGCAGGGGTCTACATCTCCTACGCCCAGGCGGACGGGACGTACGGCGCACCCCAGTTCGTGGTGAACAACTTCGGCTACGTCGCCGGCGGCTGGCGGGTCGACAAGCACCCGCGGTTCGTGGCCGACACGACCGGGGACGGTCGGGCGGACCTCGTCGGCTTCGGGTATGCCGGCGTCTGGGTGTCCCGGGCGCAGGCCGACGGCACGTACGCCGCACCGCAGCTCGTCCTGAACAACTTCGGCTACGGCGCGGGGGGCTGGCGGGTGGAGCAGCACCCGCGGTTCGTGATGGACGTCAACGGCGACGGCCGGGCGGACATCGTCGGGTTCGGCGACGCCGGGGTGTGGGTGTCGTACGCGCAGGCCGACGGGACGTTCAGCGCACCCCAGTTCGTCCTCAACGACTTCGGCTACAACTCGGGCTGGCGGGTGGAGAAGCACCCGCGGTTCGTGGTGGACGTCACCGGCGACGGCCGGCCGGACATCGTGGGGTTCAAGGACCTCGGCGTGTACGTCTCGTACGGCCAGGCGAACGGCACCTTCAGCGCGCCGCAGCTCGTGGTGGCCAACTTCGGGTACAACGCCGGCGGTTGGCGGGTGGAGAGGCATCCGCGCTTCCTCGCCGACACCACGGGTGACGGCCGCCGCGACATCGTCGGTTTCGGCGACGCCGGCGTCTGGGTGTCCCGGGCGCTCGCCAGCGGCGGCTTCGAGAACCCCGGCCGGGTGATCGCCAACTTCGCGTACAGCGCCGGCGGTTGGCGGGTGGAGAAGCACCCGCGCTTCCTGGCCGACATCACCGGGGAGGGCCGCGCCGACGTCGTCGGCTTCGGCTACGCCGGGGTGTGGGTGTCGCGCTGCTGACCGGCACGGCCGGCGGGCGCGCGGTCAGCGACGCGATGTGGACCGCGCGCCCACCGGCTCAGGCCGCGGCAGGATGCGGCCGGCTGCGCGGCCGCCAGGGCCCGCCCGGCCGAAGACGAGGTCGGCGAGTTCCGTGGACGGTTCGACGCCCAGTTCGTCGACGAGCAGGTGGCGGAACCGGCGGTACTCGCGGACCGCCTCGACGACATTGTGCTGAGCGAGGTGCACGGCGATGACGGCCCGGTGGGCACTCTCCCGCAGCGGTTCGCAGCGCACCGCCTCGAACGCCAGCTCGTACGCGGCGGCGAAGCTGCCGCGCGCGGCGAGCCGCAGCGCCACGTCCTCCAGCCCCTGCACCCGCAGGTGGCGCAGCCGTTCGCGGTCGAGGAGCACCCAGTCGTCGTACCAGCCGGGCAGCAGCTCGCCGCGGAGCGTCCGCAGCACGCCCGCCGCGGCGTCGTCGGGCATCGCCGCCAGGTCGGCCAGCGAGGCGGTGTCGACGCGGACGAAGCCAGCCAGCGCGAGGCGTTTCTCGCCGGCCTCGACCAGCCCGTCGACCGCCCGATTGCACTGCCAGATCGCCGTGCGCAGGCTGGCGAGGCCGCGCCGCTCGGACACGTCCGGCCAGAGCGCCCCCGCCGCCACCACCCGGGCGACCGGCCCGGTCAGGGCCAGGTACGCCAGCAGCCGTTCCGCGTTGCCCACGAGGTCGGCCGGGGCGCCTCCGGCGAGCAGCCGGAACCCGCCCATCAGCTCCAGCCGGACGTCGGCCGTCGCGGACCGTCCGCCCACCATGTCCCGCACCACATCGGGTAGGAGTCCGCCGCCGTCGCGCCTGATACGAACCGTCCCCGGGACGTCCGTGATCCGACAATCCCGCGTCCCGACGTATCAGACCCGCGGTCGCCCGCCTCATTCCCGGTGTCGGATCCGACGAGCGGGCCGCCCGGGCCGGCCGGTGAGCTGGTGGTCGAGCGGCGGTGGACGGCGCAGAATGGGTGCCACGGTCAGTTCCGACAGTGCCGGGCGTGGCCGAGACGTCTCAGCGCCGCCGACGAGCACGAGAGGCTGCGATGGACCCGTTGCGCGATCAGGAGATCGAGGAGCTGGTGCAGCGGGTTCGCGCCGGTGAACAGGCCGCCTGGGTGGCTCTCACCGACCGGTACGTCGGTCTGCTGTGGTCGGTCGCGCGGGCAATGCGGCTGACCGACGAGGACGCCGCGGACGCGGTGCAGACCACCTGGCTGCGCCTGGTGGAGCGGTTGGACACCCTGCGGGATCCGCAGCGGCTCGGCGGCTGGCTCGCCACGACGATGCGCCGGGAGTGCCTCGCCGTCCTGCGCCGACGGGCGCGGCAGGTGCCGACGGACAGCTGGGACGACGTGACCGACAGCGCCGATCCGCTCGACGGCGCGCTGCTGCGGCGGGAGCGGGACCTCGCGCTGTGGCGGGCGTTCCGCAGGCTCGATCAACCCTGCCAGGCGCTGCTTCGTGTTCTGATGGCCGACCCGCCGCCGAGCTACCGGGAGGCCGCCGAAGCGCTGCACACCCCCGTCGGCAGCATCGGTCCCCGGCGCCAGCGGTGCCTGGGAAAGCTCCGCACCCTCATGGTCACCACGGCGGGTGACACCCCGCCCGCCGACATCACCCCGGGACGGCCCTGATGCACGACCACGACGACCTCCTGGCCCGGCTGACAAGCATCGCCGCCGAGGTGGACCCGGTGCCCGACGCGGTCCGGCGCGCGGCGCGCGCGGCGATCGCCACCCGTGACCTGGACGGCCAGCTGGCCCGGCTGGTCGCCGACTCCGCCGCGCCGTCCCCCGCGCTGGCCTACCAGCCGGTACGCCGAGCGGACCTGGCCGACGACCGCTTCCTGACCTTCGACGGGGGTGGCCTCGTCGTCGAGCTGGAGGTCACCGGCGCCGCGGACGGCCTGACCCTCATCGGGCAGCTGATCGGTGCGCACCCCGCCGAATGCGTGCTCGAACACGGCGACGGCCGCCGCGAGGTTCTGCGGCTCGACGCCCTCGGACGCTTCCTGCTCACCCGGGTGTCACCCGGCCCGGTCCGGCTCAGGTGCCGCGACCTGGCTGGGACGGCGGTGACCACCTCCTGGGTCAACCTGTGACCGGCTCACTGGCCGAGGGCCACGAACGACAGCGCGGTGGCCACCGCCACCGGATCACCGGCCGCGCCCTCGCGGACCGCATGCAGGGCGTCGCCGAACGACCGGCCGACTCGGAGCCGGTCGTGGAGGTCGACCATCAGCGGCGCCGCCGCGCCGTCGTTGACCGGCACGACGCTGGCCAGCAGGCTCGCCATGCCGAGCGGGACGAGTGCCGTGACCACACCGAGCAGCTCGTCGGCGGCCACCGGGGCGGCCACCCCGGACTCGCAGCTGGACAGGATCAGCCGGCGCGGCGCGCGGCGCAGCCGGCAGAGGTCGTACACGGTCAGCGGACCGTCGTCGAGCGACAGCGCGGAGAAGAGCGGGTTGTCGCTGCGGAAGCTGCCGTGCGCGGCGACGTGCGCGGTCCACGCGCCGTCCAGCGCGGCCAGCGCCGCGTCGGCGGTCGCCCGGCCGTCGGCCAGGACGACCGAGTCCGGGTAGCGGTGGGCGATCTGCCGGATCTCCTCGACGCTGCCGGTCAGCCCTGGGCCGGCGACCAGCAACACCCGGCGCTGGCGGGGCGCAGCCAGGTGCCC
>NZ_QGGF01000320.1 GCF_003857015.1 Micromonospora globispora
CCGCCAGGCGGTGGACGCCCTACGCTCGCTGCCCCGCAGCGGCCGGATCACCCGGCTGCTGGCGGTCAGCGTGGCGCTGACCCTCGCCTACGGCGCGGCCCTGTACCTCGCCCTGCTCGCCGTCGGCCTGCCGGCCGAGCTGTCCCTGATCGCGCCGATCGTGCTGGTCTGCGTCGTCGGGGAGGGAGTGTCCACCGCCGCCCCGACGCCGGGCGGGCTCGGGGCCACCGAGGCGGCCCTGGTCTCCGGACTGCTGCTCTACGGGATCCCCACCGAGACCGCGGTCGCCGGGGTGCTGGTCTACCGGCTGGCCACCTTCTGGCTGCCGGTGCTGCCCGGGTACGTGGCGCTGCGGATGCTGGTCCGCCGGCACGCCGTCTGAGGAGGAACGGGGCCGGCGTGGATCCGTCGACGCCGGGTATGCGCCGCGGCATGGAGTGCCCGGGCCGGATCGTGGTGGTCTCCGCGGACGTCGGCGCCGGTCACGACACGGCGGCGGCCGAGCTGACGCGCCGGCTGCGGGGCCGGGGCTTCGTCGTGGACCGGTTGAACCTCCTCGACGTGCTGCCCCGGCCGGTGCACTGGGCCTTCAAGGAGGCGTATCGGGGAATCCTGCGTTGGTTGCCCTGGGGCTACGAGGCGCTGTTCGCCCTCACCAGCCGGTCCCGACTGTCGGCGTCGATGGTCCGGGCGCTGCTGCGTCCGGTCCGGCGGCGGATGCGTCGGGCGATACCGCCGGACGCCCGGGCGGTGGTGACCACCTATCCATTCGCGAACCAGCTCCTCGGACCGCTCCGCCGGCAGGGACGGCTGGTCGTCCCGGTGATCACGTACGTCACCGACTTCGTAGTCCATCCCACCTGGCTGTCGCCCGGGGTGGACGTCTACTGCACGGTGCGGCACGCCGAGGTGCGACCCTCGGGCGCCGCCGACGGCATCGACGTCACGGTGGTGCAACCGCTGGTGTCCCGCGCCTTCTCCGCCGCCTCGGCCGTCAACCGCCGGGAGGCCCGGCAGCGCTTCGGCCTTCCGCCGCACGGTCGGCTGGCCCTCATCGTCGCCGGCGCCTGGGGCGCCGGGGACGTGGAAGCCACCGTGGCGGAGGTGAGCGCCACCGGCCGAGTACGCCCAGTGGTGGTCTGCGGCCGTAACGAGGCGTTGTACCACCGGCTGCGGCGGAGCGTCGACCACGTGTTCGGCTGGGTGGACGACATGCCGACGCTGATGCGGGCGGTCGACGTGGTGGTGGAGAACTCCGGCGGGCTGACCTGTCAGGAGGCGCTCGCCTGCGGTGTGCCGGTGGTGACGTACCGGCCGATCCCTGGGCACGGACGGGCGAACGCGTCAATCCTCGCGCGGACCGGCTTGACCCGCTTGGTCCCGGACTCGGCGCAGTTGCGGCCGGCGCTGGACGACCTGGCGACCGGGGAGACGCGCCCCGCCCGTACCGGCGGGTCGTCCCGGGTCGATCCGGCGGGTCTCGTCGCCGAGGCGGCCAGTGGACCGGTCAGCGCCGGAGCCGACGACACGCGGCGTCGGCCCCTGATGGATTCGCTCGGTGACGCGGTGGCCGTGGTCGCCGCCCTGCTCCAGTCGTCCGGCGGCCCCGGGACCGGCAGCCGGTGATCTGCGCCCGACGCGCCGGGCTGGTGGCCGGTGCCCTGGCGCTCTCTGCGTTCCACCTGGCGCCGGCGCTCACCGCCCTGCCGCCGGTGCGGCGGCGGTTCTTCCCGGGGCTCTGCGGCGCGGGTCCGGTGGACCGGGTCGCGCTGACCTTCGACGACGGCCCCGACCCGGAGTCGACCCCGCGGGTCCTGGAGGTGCTCGCCGAGCAGCGGGTCCGGGCCACCTTCTTCGTGCTGGGCGCGATGCTCGAGCGGGCACCCGCGCTCGGCGGGGAGATCGTGGCCGCGGGTCACGAGGTGGCGCTGCACGGCTGGGAGCATCACAGTCTGCTCCTGCGCGGGCCGGTGGCCACCGGGCGGGACCTGGCCCGGGCCCGGGCGCTGATCACGACGGTCACCGGCCGTACGCCCCGGTTCTTCCGCCCGCCGTACGGGGTGCTGACCGGCGCCGCCCTGCTGGCCGCGCGTCGGCTCGATTTGGAGCCGGTGCTCTGGAGCTGCTGGGGACGCGACTGGACCGGGTCGGCCACCGCGCAATCGGTCTTCGACACCGTGCGCGCCGACCTCACCGGCGGCGGCACCATCCTCTTGCACGACTCGTCCTGTACCGGCACGCCGGGCGCCTGGCGTGCGGGGCTGGCCGCGCTGCCCCGGCTGGTCGACGAGTGCCGGCGGCAGGGTTGGACGGTGGGCACGCTCGCCGAGCACCGGGACCGGGCGCAGTGACCCTCGCGGTGGCGGCCGCGCTCACCTCGACCTTCTGCTACGCCCTGTCGACGTCGCTGCACCAGCGGGCGGCCGTGCGGAGTCACCAGCAACGGGGGCGGCACGCGTCACCACGCCCGCCCCCGTCCTCGTCAGGGCAGCGGCTCGCCGGCCGCTCGGGCCCGGTCCGCGTCGGCGTCGGCGTCGGCGTCGCCCACCGGGGTTCCGTCCGAGTCGCGGGTGGCGTCCGTCAGGTCGGTGTCCGCCCCGGCCCGGGCGGCGTCGGCGCGGGCGTCGTCCGCGCCCACCACCGGGCCGCCCTCGCGTTCTCCGGTGTCCACGGTGAGCTCCCCGGCGGCGGCGAGGCCGAGCGGGGCGTACCTGGGATCGGTCATGGTCTCCTCCTTCGACGTTCTGCCTCCCGGCTACCCCGGGCGGGCGACGCCGACACCCCGACCCCTGACCAGTCCGCCGTGGAGGATGAGTCGGACGGACCGGTCAGGGGAGCGGGTCAGGCCTCCCGGCGGGCCAGGCCGCTCATCTTCACCGCGGTGTAGACGGCGGCGGCCAGGGCCACGTCGGAGAGGAGCATCAGGCCGATCGCGTACGAGGACTGCACGCCGTAGACCCAGCCCATGATCAGCGGCGGGACGAAGCCGCCCAGGCCGCCGGCCGCGCCGACCAGACCGGTCACGCTGCCCACCTTGTCGGCGGGGGCGACCTTGCCGACCAGCGCGAAGACGCCGCCGCTGGCCGCCCCGAGCAGCACCGCCATGCCGAGGAAGGTGACCGTGCCGACCGGCATCAGCGCCGGCTCGAACGCCTGCACCACCGCGAACGCGGCCACTCCCGAGAAGCACCAGACCAGCACGGGGACGGGGTGCAGCCGATCGGAGAGCCAGCCGCCGATCGGCCGCGCGATCACGGCGAGGACCACGAAGCCCGCGGTTCGCATCGCCGCGTCGACCGGCTCCAACCCGTACGCCGTGCGCAGGTAGGCGGGGAGGTAGACGCTGAAGGCGACGAACCCGCCGAAGCCCACCGCGTAGAGGAAGCACAGCTGCCAGGTCACTCCGAGCCGCCCGACCTCGGCCAGCCGGGCCAGGGCCGACCCGGCGGGGCGCTGCCGACCGGGTGCGTCGCGCAGCACCAGGAAGGAGAGCACCGCGTACCCGGCGAGGATCGCCGCCACCAGCAGGAACGGGGTCTTCGGCCCGTACGCGTCGGCGAGCTTCACGGTGGTGAAGTTGGCGATCGCCGTACCGCCCATGCCGACGCCGAACACGCCGAGGGCGAAGCCGCGGCGGACCGGCGGGTACCAGCCGGAGACGTGGGGGACACCGACGGCGAAGGCGGTGCCGCCGATGCCGAGGAAGAACCCGGTCACGATCAGCGCGGGGTAGGAGGAGACCGCCGTCAGGGTCAGCACCGGCACGATGGTGGCGAGGGTGACCAGCGGGAACATCACCCGGGCGCCGTACCGGTCGGTGAGCGCGCCGACCGGGATCCGGCCCAGCGAGCCGACCACCACCGGCACCGCGACCAGCAGGGACTGGGCGGCGAAGCTCAGGCCGAGCCGTTCCTTGATGCCGGGACCGAGCGGCCCGAGCAGCGCCCAGGCCCAGAAGTTGAGCAGGAAGCCGAGGGTGGCGACGGCGAGATTCACCATCGCGCCCCGGGTCGGCGCCGGGGTGGCGCCGACGGTGGCGGAGGGGGCCGCCTGGTTCCTGGTGGTCATCTGTCACCTCGTGCAGGTTCGTCCCGGGCTCACCCGGTCGACAATCGGGACTTTGGAATACCGCTTTTCGTGATCAGCTTCCCCGCTCGCTTCGCTGCCACACAGGGCCGGAAGTCCCGGTCGCCCCGTGACCCGCGACCTGACCGGGCCACGGGGTCACGGGGCCACCCGGGTCAGCGCCGCGACCGGGTGCGCTGCGGTTCGGGCAGCCGGGGCGGCCCGTCCCAGCCGGGACGGGTGGGCCGCAACCCACCGCCGCGGCCGTCCCGGCTCCGGTAGACGACGTAGGGGCGGGTGAGGTAGCCGACCGGGGCGCTGAACGCGTGCACCAGCCGGGTGAACGGCCAGAACGCGAAGAGCGCGAACGCGGCGAGCACGTGGATCTGGAAGCCCACCGGTACCTCCGCCATCACGTCCGGGTCGGGGCTGAGGTAGAACAGCGACCGGAACCAGGGCGAGACGGTCTCCCGGTAGTCGTAGCCGTCGCCGAGCACGTTGGCCCGGACGGTGGCCAGCAGACCGAGCACGATCACCCCGGCCAGCACCACGTACATCGCCTTGTCGTTGCGCGTGGTGGCCGCGAAGACCGGGCCGGTGAGCCGGCGGCGGGCGATCAGGATGCCCAGCCCGATCAGCGTGCAGAGCCCGGCGACGGTGCCGATGAAGACCGCCATCAGATGGTAGGTGTGCTCGGTGACGCCGACCGCCTCGGTCCACGACTTGGGGATCACGAGCCCGCCGACGTGTCCGACCAGGACCATCAGCACCCCGAAATGGAACAGCGGGCTGCCCCAGCGCAGCACGGCGCTCTCGTAGAGCTGGGACGAGCGGGTCGTCCAGCCGAACTTGTCGTAGCGGTAGCGCCAGATCAGCCCGCCGACCAGGATCGCCATCGCGAGATACGGGTACACCACCCAGAGCAGCACGTTCACGGTACAAGCCTTTCGTTCGCGACTGCGGGACTCCGCTCCGCTGCATTCCTCGCGCTCACCGCCGACCTCCCGTGGTCGTGTCCACCAGTCCGAACGGTTCCAGGCCCACCTGTTCGACCGGTGGGCCGGTACGGGCCAGCCGCGCGGCGGCGGCCAGCTCCGCCGGCCCGGCCGGCGGCAGCATCTCGCGCACCGCCGCCACCGCGTGCCGGTAGACCGACTTCTCCCGGCCCAGCGCCTCGACCAGCAGGTCGAGGCCGACCCGGTTGTCGCGGAGCAGCCGCCACCCGCCGTCGTCGACGGCGGCCAGGTCGAGCACCGCGGGCAGGAAGTCGGCCAGCTCGCCGCCGACCACCTCCAGGCCCGCCGCCTTGTACGCCGCGGTGAAGCCGACCAGCGCCTCGCCGCGCTTACGGGTGTCCCCGCAGGTGTAGTAGGTCAGGTGCAGGCAGCAGCGGCGACGGAAGTCGAACAGCTCGACGTACTCGCTGGCGAGCGTGCGGGGATCGCCGGCGGCCCGGTGCGCGACGACCAGCCGCAGCGGGTCGGCGACCGGGGCCGGCAGCTCGTCGAGGGCGTCGCCCAGCAGCGGCAGGGCGGCGAGGATCTCCTCGTCGGGGTAGCGCAGCAGCAGCGACGCGGCCCGCGCCGCCACCGCCCGCCAGGTCGGCTCGCTCATCGGTCCGTCCCCTCCACGTGCTCGGTCTCCTCGGGTCGGGGCGGGAACAGCCCGGGCGGCGTGCCCTTGCCGTCCCAGTTCAGGAGGTTCACCCGGCGGGGTTCGTCACCGGCGTCGGTGAAGTTGTCCGCGGTCTGCCGGTTGCGCAGCATGTGGAAGGTCTCCACCTGCACCGGCACCGGCGTGCCGGAGGACTCGCCGAACGGTCCCTGCCCGTACGGGCCGCCGCCGCCCATGCCCGGGCCGCCCTCGTAGTCGAGGCTGCACTCGGTGGCGATCTTCTCCAGCCGGTGCGCGTCCTCGGCGTGCGCGGCAGGGATGACGTAGCGCCGCTCGTACTTGGCGATGGCCAGCAGCCGGTACATCTCGTCCATCTCGTCCCCGGTCATGCCGACCGCGGACGCGATCGACTCGTCCGGCTTCTCGCCGAGGTTGATCCGGCGCTGGTAGGAGCGCATGGCGGCGAGCCGGTTCAGCACGCCGCGCACCGGCTCCGGGTCCCCTGCGGTGAACAGTTCGGCGAGGTACTCCACCGGGATCCGCAGCGCGTCGATGGCGCCGAAGAGGTTGCCGGCCTCCTCACCGTCGTGGCCGGTCTCGCGGAGCACGTCCACCACCGGCGACAGCGGCGGGATGTACCAGACCATCGGCATGGTCCGGTACTCCGGGTGCAGCGGGAGCGCCACCTCGTACTTCATGATCAGGTCCCAGATCGGCGAGCGCTGGGCCGCGTCGATCCAGTCGTCGGCGATGCCCGCCTCGCGGGCGGCGGCGATCACCGCGGGGTCGTGCGGGTCGAGGAAGACCGAGCGCTGCGCGTGGTACAGATCGTCCTCGTTCTCGATCGCGGCGGCCTCCGCCACCTTGTCGGCGTCGTAGAGCATCAGGCCGAGGTAGCGCAGCCGGCCGACGCAGGTCTCCGAGCAGATCGTCGGCTGCCCGATCTCGATGCGGGGGAAGCAGAAGGTGCACTTCTCCGCCTTGCCGGTGCGGTGGTTGAAGTACACCTTCTTGTACGGGCAGCCGGTCACGCACATCCGCCAGCCGCGGCAGCGGTCCTGGTCGACCAGGACGATGCCGTCCTCGGCCCGCTTGTAGATCGCCCCCGACGGGCAGGACGCCGCGCAGGACGGGTTGAGGCAGTGCTCGCAGATCCGCGGCAGGAAGAACATGAAGGTCTTCTCGAACTCCTGCTTCACCTGGTCGGAGACCTTCGCCAGCACCGGGTCGCCGGCGGCGATCTCGTTGCCGCCCGCCAGGGAGTCGTCCCAGTTGGCGCTCCAGGTGATCTTCGTGTCCTTGCCGGTGAGCAGGGACTTCGGCCGGGCCACCGGAATGTCGTCACCGGCCGGGGCGGTGAGCAGGTGTTCGTAGTCGTACGTCCAGGGCTCGTAGTAGTCCTGCATGGACGGCAGCTTCGGATTGGCGAAGATGCTGAACATCTTCTTCAACCGCCCGCCCGAGCGGGGCTTCAGCTTGCCGGAGCGGGTCCGCACCCAGCCGCCCTGCCAGCGCTCCTGGTTCTCGTACGTGCGCGGGTAACCCTGCCCGGGCCGGGTCTCCACGTTGTTGAACCAGACGTACTCGACGCCGGACCGGTTGGTCCACGCCTGCTTGCAGGTCACCGAGCAGGTGTGGCAGCCGATGCACTTGTCGAGGTTCATCACCATCGCCATCTGTGCCATGACCCGCATCAGTACTGCACCTCCTGGGAACGGCGCCGGATCACGGTGACCTCGTCGCGCTGGTTGCCGGTGGGACCGAGGTAGTTGAACGCGAACGACAACTGCGCGTACCCGCCGATCAAGTGGGTGGGCTTGACCAGCAGCCGGGTCAGCGAGTTGTGGATGCCGCCGCGGCGGCCGTTGACCTCGGCCTTCGGCACGTCGATCACCCGCTCCTGGGCGTGGTACATGTACACCGTGCCCTCGGGCATCTTGTGCGTCACCACGGCCCGGCAGACCACCACGCCGTTGCGGTTGACCGCCTCGATCCACTCGTTGTCCCGAACGCCGATCTTCGCCGCGTCCGCCTCGCTCATCCACATCGTCGGCCCGCCCCGGGACAGCGTCAGCATGATGAGGTTGTCCTGGTACTCGGAGTGGATCGACCACTTCGAGTGCGGGGTGAGGTACCGGACGGTGATCTCCAGCTCGCCGTTGCGGCCGAGCCGCGGTTCGCCGAAGAGCTTGTGCATGTCCAGCGGCGGCCGGAAGATCGGCATCGCCTCGCCGGCCTCGTGCATCCAGTCGTGGTCGAGGAAGAAGTGCTGCCGACCGGTGAGGGTGTGCCACGGCTTGAGCCGCTCGGTGTTGATGGTGAACGGCGAGTACCGCCGGCCGCCGTGCTCGCTGCCGGACCACTCCGGACTCGTGATCACCGGCACCGGCCGGGACTGCGTGTCGGCGAAGGTGATCTGCTTGCCCTCGTGCTCGGCGGCCAGGTCGGCCAGCCGTACCCCGGTGCGCTTCTCCACGTCGTGGAAGCCGGCGGTGGCGACCCGGCCGTTGGTGGTGCCCGACAGCGCCAGGATCGCCTCGCAGGCGTGCACGTCGGTGGCCAGCGACGGCCGCCCGTCGGCCGCCCCGCCGCGCACCTCGCCGTTCTTGCGGCGCAGGTACTCGACCTCGGGGCGGACGTCGACCGCCACGCCCTTGCCGGTGGTGCCGAGGGAGTCCATCAGCGGCCCGAGGGCGGCCATCTTGTCGGCCACCGCGCCGTAGTCTCGCTCGACCACCACCAGCTTCGGCATGGTCCGCCCCGGCACCGGGGTCTCACCCTCGGCCGCCCAGTCGCGGACCCGGCCGTGCGGGGTGGCCATCGCGTCCGGCGTGTCGTGCAGCAGCGGCGCCGCGACCAGGTCCCTGCGGACGCCGAGGTGAGGCCCCGCCAGGGCGGAGAACGCCTTGGCGATGCCGTGGAACGCCTGGAAATCCGTCCGGGTCTGCCACGGCGGGTTGATCGCCGGGGTGAACGCGTGCACGAACGGGTGCATGTCGGTGCTGCTCAGGTCGTGCTTCTCGTACCAGGTGGCGGCCGGCAGCACGATGTCGGAGAAGAGCGTCGTGGAGGTCATCCGGAAGTCGAGGCTCAGCAGCAGGTCGAGCTTGCCCTCGGGCGCCTCGTCCCGCCAGGTCACCTCCTTCGGCCGCAGCTCCTCCGGGGCCTCGGCGGCGCGCAGGTTGGCGTCGGTGCCGAGCAGGTGGCGCAGGAAGTACTCGTTGCCCTTGGCCGACGAGCCGAGCAGGTTCGCCCGCCACACGGTCAGCACCCGCGGCCAGTTCTCCGGCGCGTCCGGGTCGGTGCAGGCGAACCGCACCCGCCCCTGCCCGAGCTGGTCGGCGACCCACCCGCCCGGGTCGTCCGGCGCCGCCGCGAGGGCCTCGTCGGCCAGGTCGAGCGGACTGCGGTCGAACGTCGGCATCGACGGCATCCACCCCGAGCGGGCGGACTGCGCCAGCAGGTCCATGGTGTGCTTGCCCGCGAAGGCGCCCGTGCCGGTCGGCGAGGCCACCACGTCGGCGGAGTACGTGTCGTAGCGCCACTGGTCGGTGTGGACGTACCAGAAGGCGGTGCCGATCATCTGCCGCGGCGGGCGGACCCAGTCCAGCCCGAACGCGAGCTGCTGCCAGCCGGTCACCGGCCGGCACTTCTCCTGGCCGACGTAGTGCGCCCAGCCGCCGCCGTTGACGCCCTGGCAGCCGGTGAGGGTCACCAGCGCCAGGATGGCCCGGTACGTGGCGTCGGAGTGGAACCAGTGGTTGGTGCCCGCGCCGAGCAGGATCATCGACCGGCCGCCGGAGCGCTCCGCGTTGTCCGCGAACTCCCGCGCCACCCGGGCCACCTGCGCGGCCGGTACGCCGGTGATCGGCTCCTGCCACGCCGGCGTGTACGGCACCTCGACGTCGTCGTAGCCGGCCGGCCACTGTCCGGGCAGCCCGTCGCGGGCCACCCCGTACTGCGCCAACAGCAGGTCGAACACGCTGGTCACCAACTGGCCGTTGACCGTCCGGGTCGGCACGCCGCGCCGCAGCACCTGCGGGGTGTCGGTGTCGAAGCGGGGCAGTTCCACCTCGACCGCCGCGCCGCCGAGGCAGGTCAGCGCCGGCTCCAGGTCGCCGAGGTCGAGGTTCCACTGGCCCGGCTGCTCACCCCAGCGGTGCCCGAGGCTGCCCCGCGGCACCGCGGGCGCGTCGGTCGCCGAGTCCCACAAAACCGTCTTGAACGCGGCCTCCTTGCCCGACTCGCCGAGGTCGGCGGCGGTGAGGAACTTGCCCGGCCGGTAGCCGCCGTCCGCGCCCGGCTCAAGGGTCACCAGGAACGGCAGGTCGGTGAAGCGCCGGACGTAGTCGACGAAGTGCGGCGTGCGCCGGTCGACGAAGAACTCCTTGAGGATGACGTGTCCCATCGCCATGGCGAGGGCTCCGTCGGTGCCGGGCTGCGCCGGCATCCACTCGTCGGCGAACTTGACGTTGTCGGCGTAGTCGGGGCTGACCACCACCACCTTCTGGCCGCGGTAGCGCGCCTCGGCCATCCAGTGCGCGTCCGGCGTACGGGTCACCGGGACGTTGGAGCCCCACATGACGAAGTAGGAGGCGTCCCACCAGTCGCCGGACTCGGGTACGTCGGTCTGGTCGCCGAAGACCTGCGGGGAGGCCACCGGCAGGTCGGCGTACCAGTCGTAGAACGACAGCATCGAGCCGCCGAGCAGCGACAGGAACCGCGCGCCGACGGCGTGCGACACCATCGACATCGCCGGGATCGGGGAGAAGCCGGCGACCCGGTCGGGGCCGTACTCCTTGATGGTGTGCACGTGCGCGGCGGCGATCATCTCCTGGGCCTCGTCCCAGGTGATCCGCACCAGTCCGCCCTTGCCGCGCGCCTTCTGGTAGCGGCGCCGCCGCTCCGGGTCTGCCTGGATGTCCGCCCAGGCGGCCACCGGGTCACCGAGGCGGCGCTTCGCCTCCCGGTACATCTCCACCAGCACCCCACGGGCGTACGGGTAGCGCACCCGGGTGGGGGAGTAGGTGTACCAGGAGAAGGCGGCGCCCCGGGGGCAGCCGCGCGGCTCGTACTCGGGCCGGTCCGGTCCGACGCTCGGATAGTCGGTCTGCTGCTGCTCCCAGGTGATGATGCCGTCCCGGACGTACACCTTCCAGGAGCAGGAGCCGGTGCAGTTCACGCCGTGGGTCGAGCGGACCACCTTGTCGTACGACCAGCGGTCGCGGTAGAAGGCGTCCGCCTCCCGTCCGCCGATCTGGTAGAGCGCCCGGCCGTCGGGGGACACCTCCGCCCGGCGGACGAGCCCGCCGACCTCCAGCAGAGCTCGACCGGCACTTTCGGTCGCTCGTGACATACGCCTCATCCCTCTGATCGATGCCCTGTTGGGTGACCACCTCGATGCCGGTCGCGGTGGCGCGCAACCGGAGCCGTGGCGGGCCCGGGCCAATCCTCACCAGGGTGGGCGCCGGGCAACCGGGCCAAAGGTCCCGAGATCAGGAATCTGAGGGTCCGCTTTTGAGGGGCAGCCGTTCGGGCGCGGCGGCGGTCGCCGGGGTCAGGCCGCCACGGGTCCGGCGGGCATCGTTTCGCCGGCGGCCACCAAGCGGTATCCGTTGACGATGTCCGGGTGGATCCGCAGCACGCAGTCGGCGGAGTTGTCGATCCAGGGCTCCACCAGTCCCTCGTAACGGCTCTTCTCGACAGGGTCCGGCACAAGTCTGGCCATACCGGTCACGACGACACTCCATCCGGTGCGAGTGTCCGCGTCGATCGCGTCGGCCTCGTAGGCGACCACGGAGCCGGGGCCGCCGACGGCCGAGGCCAGGGCGGAGCCGAGGTTGGTGCGGATGATCAGATGCCCGTCCACGAAGGCGTGGTTGACCGGCCGGATCGCCGGCAGCGCCCGCTGGGTGAAGACGACACGACCCATGCGCGCCTCCGCCAGGAGCCGCAGCGCCTCGTCGCGGGGAAGTTCCCGCAGCAACCGACGGTCGTCCATGCTTGTCTCCCTCCCGGGTCCACCGGATCGCTCGACGACGCCGTGCCGTCGAGACCCGATCTCCCAAGCTGCCCCCGGTGCCGCCGGATCGGGCAGGGCCGAAGGTCCCGCCCTCGACCGCCCCGGACTCCGCCGCCCCGGCCGGCGCCGGCCGGCTCGCGGGCCGGAGGTCCCGCCGTCCGAGGGCCATCGGCCCCTAGGTACGGGGGTATGAGCTGGCCAGGCTTGGGCGGGTGACGAGCGTGCGTACGACTGCGGAAGCGGCGACGGGAATGCCGGGGCGTGGCCCGGCCGGGGTGCGCGTCCCGAAACGGGACGTGGCGGAACGCCCCTTCATCGTGATCTGGGAGGCGACCCAGGCGTGCCCGTTGGCCTGCCTGCACTGCCGTGCCTCGGCGCGCCCGAACCGCGACCGGGGGGAGCTGGACACGGACGAGGCGGTCCGGCTGATGGCCCAGGTAGCCGAGTTCGGCCGGCCCGCGCCGCTGTTCGTGATCACCGGCGGCGACCCGTTCCAGCGCCCGGACCTGGAGACCCTCGTCCGGCGCGGCACCGAACTCGGCCTGCCGGTCTCGGTCTCCCCGTCCGGCACGCCGACCCTCACCGCGGCGGCGCTGGCCGGCCTGCACCGGGCCGGCGCCCGCGCCGTCTCGTTGAGCCTGGACGCCGCCGAGGCGTCCGGGCACGACGGCTTCCGGGGCGTGCCCGGGGTGTACGACCTGACCGTGCGCGCCTGGCGGGAAGCCGTCGAGACCGGGCTGAAGGTTCAGATCAACACCACGGTGACCCGGGACAACGTGCTCGACCTGCCCCGGATCGCGGCGCAGGTGCGGGACCGGGGAGCGATGCTGTGGAGCGTCTTCTTCCTGGTGCCCACCGGCCGGGGCCGGGCGTTGCACTCCCTCGACGCCGCCGAGACGGAGGATGTGCTCAACGCCCTCTACGACCTCGGCGAGAACGTCCCGGTCAAGACCACCGAAGCGCACCACTTCCGCCGGGTCTGCCTGCAACGGGCGGTGCTCGCCCCCCGCGGCGAGGACCCCGTCCGGGCCCTCGGGCTCGGCCCGCTGTACCGGCGGCTGCGGCAGGAGCTCGACGAGCTGGCGCTGACCGACCGGCCCCGCCGGCCCCGCCGCCCACCCCTGCGGGTCAGCGCCGGCAACGGCTTCGTCTTCGTCTCCCATCGGGGCGACGTCCACCCCAGCGGGTTCCTTCCGGTGCCGGCGGGCAACGTCCGCGACCGGTCCCTGGTCGACCTCTACCGCACGTCGGAGCTGTTCACCGGGCTGCGCGATCCGCATCGCCTGCAGGGCCGCTGCGGCGCCTGCGAGTTCCGGGCCGTCTGCGGCGGCTCGCGCGCCCGCGCCTTCGCGACCACCGGCGACGTGTACGCCGAGGAACCGGCGTGCGCCTACCGGCCGGGTTCGTTCGGACGCCGGGAGGAACTCGCCGCCGTCCTCGCCGGCGCCGCACCGACCGGGGCGTAGCGGCCGGGTCCGGGACTTCCTGCCCTGCCCCGCGACACCGGCGCCGGGCGAGTCTCGGGCATGATCTCCGTACGACAGGCTGCCTTCGACGTCATCCGGGCGCACGGACTGACTGACCACCCTGTTCGGCAACCGTTCGGAGAATCCTTGGGATTCACTTCCTGCTTCCCAGGTCCGTGCCCCGGTAGTCCGAGGGCTTACAGGTCCTCCACAGGCGTTTCATGTCTCCGGGGAACTGCCCGGCGACGGTTCCGCGTTCAGGCGGTGGAGTGCATAGCGGCCAGCAGGTTCCGGGCTGCGTTGCGGTCGCGGTTGTGGAGTGTGCCGCACTGGCATGTCCACACCCGGTCCGACAGCGTCAGCTCAGCGTTGACCACCCCGCAGTCGCCGCACATCTTGCTGGACGGGTACCAGCGGTCGGCGGCCCAAACCTTCGAACCGTACCAGCCGGCCTTGTACTCGAGTTGGCGGATGAATTCTGCGAACCCGGCATCGGAGACCGCCCGGGCGAGCCTGCGGTTTCGAACCATTCCGGCCACGTTCAGGGACTCGACGGCGATGGCGCGCTTGGTTCTCGCGAGCCGCGTCGTGAGCTGATGCAGGAAGTCGGCCCGCCGATGTGAGACCGCAAGGTGCACGGCGGCGAGCTTGCGAGCAGCCTTGGCACGGTTGCTCGATCCCGTCCGGCAGCGCGCCAGGGCCTTGTTCGCCCGCCGCAGTTTGCGCTGCGCTGCCTTCAACGCGCGCGGCGGGTGGACTTCTTCCACCACGCCACTGTCGTCGGCGACAACCGCGAACGTTGTCAACCCGAGATCGATACCGCAGGTCGGGGCGTCGGCCGCAACCGCACGCCGCTGGTCGATGTCCGACCGGTCGATGTCGACTTGGAAGGACACCCACCAGCGGCCTGCCTGCTCGCGCACGGTCGCGCCGATGATGCGGGCGCAACCGTACGCGAGCCGGCCAGTCAGCCAGGACATGTCCTCGCGGGTGCGCACCGGCCCGACGCCGGGCAACGTGATCATCCCCGGGCCCGTAGGGTGAGCGCGGTCGGCGTCGTAGCGGAACCGCGATCCATGCTTACGCTTGCGCCACGTCGGGAATCCGACCCGCCGGCCGCGGCGGACGCCCGTGCGGGAGACGGCCCAGTTCTTCAACCCTGCGGCCCGGACCCGGCAGGCCTCCTTCGGCACCCGCGACGACAGCCCTTCCGCGCCGAACCACGGGAAAAGGGTGGAATGGGCAGCCCGCCACGCTTTCTCCAACGCAGGCGCCGACCACGGCACGGGCGTCAGCAACTCGTCCGGCACACCATAGGAACGCTCCGCCTCTCGCTGGTCGAGGGCCGCCTTGACCAGCGCAAGGCAGAAGTTCTCCACCACCCTGGACAGCCCAGCGTGCTGCGCGAGCCGGGACCGCTGCTTAGCCGTGGGCGCCAACTCGACCCGGTAGCCCTGCTTGACGCGGCTCACCCGGTCACCTCGGCCGCAATCATCGCCGCCCTGTCCCTACGGGCGGCTGAGTGGCGCCCGTATAGGCGAACGCGAAACCAGGTGAGCAGCTGCCGCATGTCCTCTGCCAGGTCGTCGCCGCCGTCGGCATCGTCGATCACCACCTCCGGCCAGCAGCGGCGAGCGCACACGTGAGGTACTCGACAGCGAAGCGGGCTAGCCGATCTCGGCGTTCTACCACGATGGTGGCCACCTGCGAGTCACGGAGCAGCCTCGCCAACTTTGGCCAGCTGCCGTCAAGCCCCGTCCCGACTTCGGTGACAACCTCGGCCACCGTCAGCCCCCGCCCGGTGGCCGCAGCCACGACCCGGCGGCCTGCCGCTCCAAGTCAGCACGCTGATCCGCCGAAGACGCCCGCCACCAGGCCACCGTCCGGCCTGCCGTCTCGGCGACTTGGTCCAGGACCAGGTACCGTCCGGTGTCGCTCCTGACCACCGGTACAGCCATCTGCCCGTTCTTGGCCCACGACCAAGCGGTCTGGTAGTGCACGCCGTTACGACACGCCCACTCAGACAACCTCACGGACTGATCATCGCCGAAAAGGGCAGAGAATCACCGATGACACACCGAACAGGTGCCGATCCGCACGTGCCGGCACTGTGGACGGCCGCCGGGTACGAGGTTCCTGTCACCGTCGTCATGCTGCGCAACGACCGGTACGCCGTGCTGGAGGACTACTGCGACTTCCTCGGCGTGTCCGGGGTCCCGGGCCTGCGGGTGCCGGGCATCGACGCCGTCGCGTTGGCCCGTGGCTACGGCGTCACCGGGTACCGCGTGGAGCAGGCCGACGAGGTGACCTGGGCGCTGCGGAACGCCCTGGCCCGGCCCCGACCGCACCTGATCGAGGTGCCGATCGACGGCTCGGGCGACACCCACTGGTGAGCGCGCAGAAGTCGTACGGGCGGGACCTCCGCCCGGGGTCGGAGCGGGACCTCTTGCTCTGCTGCGGCCGATCCGGACGGCGCAGCCTGAGGACATGATCTCGTTACTGCTCACCACCATCGGAGTGGCACTCCTCGCCGCCGGACCCGTGATGATCGCGCAGGGACTCATCGGCCGGCGGAGCATCACCCACGAGCTCACCAGTCAGAAGATCGCCTTCCCGTCCGGCGCCGGGCTGCCCGGCGACCTGGCCCGGTACGCCGGCACGCCGGTCCGCACCGGGGCTCAGGCCAGGGCCTACTCCGACCTGATCGCCGAGCATGTCGACAAGGCCACCGGCGGCCGGACCTACGCCGAGATCGCCGACGAGTGCTTGGCGGCCGGACGCACCGACGAGCGGCTCGCGCGGCTGCGGGAGACGGCGTTCATGGGGCAGACGCTGCGTGGGGCGCTGCTCGGGGCGTACCAGGCGTGGCAGATCACCGCGCTGGTCACCGCGCTCGGCGTACTGGTGGTGGCGATCGGCGCGGCGTTCCTCGCGATGGGCCTGCACCTCGGGTGAGCGTGGCGGGAAAGACGGTGGGCGGTGGCAGCGGCCACCGCCCACAGTGTTTCTGGCCCGCCTACACCGTGGTCGGCGTGATCCGGTCCCAGGCGCTGATCGGCAGCGCGATGACGGCGGCGGGGAAGAGGCCGTGCTCCTCGTTGTCGATGTGCCGGTGGAGCCGGTCGAGCGCGGCGAGCACCGCCGGCCAGTCGGGCGCGTCCCGGTCGATCGCGCCGAGCACCCCGTGGATGTCGTCGTGTTCGGCGCAGAGCTTCTCCACCGCTTCGGCGAGGCTTCCCTCGTCGCGCAGTTCCGTGAAGAGGCCGGTCTCCTCCGTGCTGGTGTGCGGCAGCAGCAGGTCGACCAGCTCGTCCAGCAGCGTCAGCAGGTCACCCTGGCCCTGCGTGATCGCGGTGCGCAGCCGGCCGGCGGCGTTGGCGATCTCCTCGTGCTCGGTCGAGAGGCGGCCGATCAGCGGAAAGTCCCGGCAGCCGCAGTAGTTGCACATCTCATCTCCCCAGGTTTGACACCAGGTCCAGCGTGCTGTCGAGATCGGGGCACCCGGTAGGGCCGCAGGTCCCGGCGGCATCGGGCCGGGCGGTCGGGACGCCGCCCGGCCCGGTGCGACGTCAGGCCCGGACGGCGACCCGCTGCAGCCGGATCTGCCACACGTCCGGACCGTCCTGCAGCCATTCGGCGGTCATGGCGGGGCCGTACCGCCGGTCGATCTCGGCCAGCAGCGGGCGGGGAGCGTGCGGGGCGACCAGGACCAGCGCGCCGTCGGGCGGCAGCGCGTCCAGGGCCGCCAGCACCCGGGCGTGCCGCTCCGCGTGGGGTACGTCCCGGACGTCCAGCCGCGGGTCGATGCTGAGCACCGCGGCCTCCCCGCCGCTCGGCGCGGCGTCTCCGCCACAGCCGCAGGAACCGCCACACCCGCCGGTCCCGGCGCTCTCCTCGGCGCCGATCAGGTCGTGCATGCCCTCCAGCAGCCCGGCCAGCGACACCTTCTCGGCGTCGGCAAGCAGCGGCACGACCAGCCCGTTCTCCTTGTCGAGGTGGACGGCGAAGAGGGCGGCGAGGGCGCGGGCGGCCGCGGCGGCGCGCGTCGGGCGGTTCGCCATCTCCAGCTCCGCGACCAGATCGAGGATCTCCCGGTGCTCGCGCAGCATGCCGTCCACCAGCAGGGCGCCCCGGTCGAGGGCCGCCGCCGCCGGGTACATCGTCGCCTCCTCGGCCTGGGCGTGCGGCAGCAACTCGTCGTGCAGCCAGCGGGCCAGTTCGTCGCGGCGTCGCAACACCTCGGCCTCGTCGCCGGCGTCGGCCGCCGCAAGGAGGCGGCCGGTGTGCGAGTCGAGGGTGGCGGCGAGTTCGGCGTGGTGCCGTACGACAGCCTGCGCGGCGCGGCGGTCGGCGGCGGGATCCGACTGTGACATGGAGCCCTCCCAGGGTTTTGATGCCATTTGGCGTTGTAACGTTAACCACCGTGGAAACCGCGAGAACAGGGCCTACCGGCGAGACGATCGACACGCCCCGTCACCGGGCGCTCGGAACGGCCAGCCGGGTGACCATCCTGAAGCTCGTCCGCGACGCCGAGGGCGGCATGACCGCCGCCGAGGTGGCCGAGCGCACCGGCCAGCACCTCTCCACCACCCGCACCCACCTGGACCGGCTGGTCGAGGCGGGTCTGCTGGTGAAGGCGCGGGCCAGCGGCGGGCAGCCCGGCCGCCCCGCGTGGCGCTACCGGGCCACCGGGCACGACGACCCGGCGCCGGCCCCCGCGCCGTACCGCGCCCTGGCGGCCGCGTTGCTCGAGCACCTCGCCAAGGACGACGGGGACACCCGGGCGGCGGCCGGCCGGGTCGGCCAGGACTGGGGCCGGCACCTCGCCGCGGCGGCCGACCAGGACGGCGGTCCCGTGCGCACCGTGCTGAACGTCCTCGACGGGCTCGGGTTCGCCCCCCGGCTGACCGAAACCGGCGGCGGCGCCGAGGTGCACCTGCACACCTGCCCCTTCCTCGACCTGGTCGGCCGCAACCCGGACGCGATGTGCGGCCTGCACGCCGGCGTGATCCGCGGCGCGCTGGAACAGGCGGGAGCGCCGGACGCGAGCGCCGTGCTGGAGCCCTTCGGGGCACCCACCGCCTGCGTGGTCCGACTTGGTCTGACGCGGACGGCGGCGTCCGGGGACGGCCCGGCATGACCGGGCCCCGGCCGGTAC
>NZ_QGGF01000060.1 GCF_003857015.1 Micromonospora globispora
CCTGCGCCGCGCCCGCCGCCGGGTCGACGCCCGCGAGCACCTGCGCACCGCGCTGGCGCTGTTCGAGGACCTCGGCGCCACCCCGTGGGCAGAGCGGGCCGCGCAGGAGCTGCGCGCCTCCGGGGAAACCGCCCGCCGCCGCGACGTCACCACCGCAAACGAGCTGACCCCGCAGGAACGCCAGGTCGCTGCCCTGGTCCGGCAGGGCCTGTCGAACCGGAACGTGGCCGCGCAGCTGTTCGTCAGTCCACGCACCGTCGACTTTCACTTGAGAAACTGCTACTCCAAACTGGGCGTCAGCTCCCGCGCCGAGCTCACTGCTCTCCCGCTCGACCTGTGACCGGCATGGCCTTGCACCTGAAGACCGCATCAGTCGCTGTCACTCACCGACCCCTCTCGCGTATACTCCCCGGGGGTATGTGCGAGTAGCGTGGCCTTCAGATAACCATCGTTTCCTAATAACGCAGCTGTCGAGTCCCTGGCCCGATCGCGTCGTCGCGCGGCGGCAGGATCAGGTGCCCACAGCCTGGGCACGCCACCGCCGTCGCCGGCGTCCGCGCCCGGACGCACACCATCCGCCCCTGCTCAACCACCTGCTCGGTCACGAGCGAGGCCAGCTGGGGGAACAACGTCTTGATCAGATCGGAGACACACCGGCGTCAGACTGCCGCACCAGCACCATCCACTTGAGACTGCCCCACCACCGTCTCTGCACAAGAGGTTCTTCTTACAGACCCTTCGCATCATGGCGACATGTGGGCTGATCCGGGCGTGTTGAGGCTGTTAATGCTGATTTAACGGTGCAGGATACGGGTGTGCCGGCCAACAGGGCGAGTGCAGGGGGTTGAGGGTTGGGTGTACAAGCCGCGGGACGAGACGGGCTGGTCGAGAAGCACAGGTCCTTGGCCGGAAACCGCGGCGAGGTCCTCGACGCGCTGACCTCCCGGCCCACGATCGCCGATCGACTCAAAAGGCGGATGGTGGTCAAGGCGCTGCTGAGGGTCTCATCCCGTACCCGGTTGGCGTTTCTCCTGGGGTTGCCCCGTGAGTTCGTCGCGGACCTTCCCGCCGAGGCATTCGTCGCGGCGTTCGGGCGCGTCGCCGCCGCCGACGCGACCGTCGCCGAATGGCTGGCTGCCCTGGCGCGAGACGGCCGGGTAGACGCGATGCAACGCGAGGTCGATCGACTGCGGACTGAGCTGTCGGCGGCCGAGGGGCGAGCCGAAGCAGCCGAGCGCCGGGTCGCCGAGCTGGCCGACCGCTGCGACCAGTTGGAGGAAGCGCTGCGCGTCGAGTACGCCGAGGCGACGTCGGTACGGGCGGCCCAGGACCGACAGCTTCAGATCGACACCATCCGGGCGTTGGCGGATCTCGCCGCCGAAATGGAGGAAATCGCAGCGAATCACCTCGAACCGGAGCTGCTCGTTGAACGGGTACGGGCACTCGTTGCAGCACAAGCACTGGAGCCGGTCGGGCTGGCGGGCGCGAAGGTGTCATTCGACCCGGCGCAGCACGATCCGATCGTCGGCGGTCCCCTGGCCGGTGCGGAGGTGATGGTCATCCGGCCTGGCTACCGGTGGCACCCGACGGGGGGAGAAATCCTCATCCACAAGGCCCTGGTCTCGCAAGCGTAGGAGGACGGCATGGGTTTGCACGGTCGCGCGGTCGGAGTCGATTTCGGGACGTGTACGTCTCTCGTCGCTACGCGGGCCGGGCGCCGGCCGGTGGAGATCGCACCCCTGGGCCGCACGACCCGGTGGTTTCCGTCCCTCGTCGGCTACCGGGGGGCGACCCTGCTGGTGGGTGAGGACGCCGCTGCGCTCCCCGACGATCAGGTGATCCGCTCGATCAAACGCGCCATCACCGAGGACCGTAGCGTGGTCTCGCTGCCAGGTGGGGACGGCCCGCGCGAGGTCGCGGCCGATGAGGTGCTCGTCGCCGTCCTCTCCGAGATCGGCAAGCGGGCGGCGGCAGCCCTCGGCCGGCCGTTGACCGATGAACGCGATCTGCGCCTGGGCTGTCCGGCGATGTGGAACGGTCAGCAGCGGGAGCGGCTCCTCACCCTCGCGGCGAAGGCCGGCCTGCCGATCGACGACTCCACCCTCGTTGACGAACCGGCCGCAGCGGGCGTCGCCTGGCTGACCCACCGCTTCCTCGCCTATGACGGGCGACCGAAGGGGCGCCTGCTGGTCTTCGACATGGGTGGGGGCACTCTCGACATCGCCGTCCTCGACGTCGAGGGCGGAGCCCGCCCCGAGATATCGGTGCTGTCGGCGCTCGGTACAGCCCACGCCGGGGACGCCCTGGATGACGCGATCGCCGCCGACCTGACCGAGGAGCTGCTCCGGCGCGGGTTCCATGCCCAGGACTCACCTCATCCGGCACTCTTCCGCGCCCTGATCCACCGGGCAGCACGTGAGGCGAAAATTGGACTTTCGCGGTTGCCGGAGCAGCGCGTCGTGCTGCCCACCCGTCAGATCGGGCAGGTTCCGGTCGTGACGTACACGCGGGAACAGCTGGAGGAGTCGTTCCGTCCGCAGTTGGACGACGCCGAGCGGCTGGTCTGGGCGGCGGTGCGCGCTTCACGGCTGACCGGACGGGGCAATCGGTCGCCCGCCGAGCTGCGTACGCTGGGACCGGACGAACTGCGCGACGACATCGACTACGTCCTACTCACCGGTGGGATGAGCCGGATCCCGTACGTCCGTGAACGGATCGGAGCCCTCTTCCCCAGGGCGCAGGTCTTTGACTACGTAGGGGTCTATTCGGACGAGGCGATTGTCGCCGGCTTGGCGGACACCACGGGATACGACCGGCTCAACCTGCACCGGCCCGGCTTTGACTTCGTGGTGGAGTGGGATGAGGGCGGCCAGCTTCAGCGCGAGACGCTGTACGCGGGATACACCGCACTCTACGAGCCGTGGCAGGTCCTGAATGGTGAGTCCGAGCTTGGGTTCACGCGGAGCGGACGCGACTTCCCCGGGCCGACGCAGGGGAACGGTCGACTCCGGATCCGATCCGCGTCGGGCGAGCCGCTCGGCCTCGCGCTCGACGATCAGGTGATGGACGGTGTGAGCCTGACGTTCGGTCGCAGCATGGCATTCGAGCTCCACTGCAACGGTCGGATCATGATTCGACACGGCTCCGGCGAGAAGGTGCAGCTTCAGGTCCAGTGGTGGCCGGTCGGAAGTCGCGACGATGCGCTCCTAGTGCTCGAGAGCGTCCAGGGGACAAAGCCGCCGACGCCCTGGAACGCCGAACGCAAACCCGAGAGCTGATCCGTCGAGCCGGCTGGTCGAGGAAGCGGCATTCTCGGCATCTGAACGCCGCTGAGCAGGACCTCGATCTCCACGTCCTTGAGGATGGCGTCGAACAGGGTGGGGAACCTCCGGGGTACCCGGAGGCGACGGTCGGGAACCTCCGGGGTGCCCGGAGGCGACGGTCGGCAAGCACGTGGGCAACATCCTGACCAAGCTGGACCTGCCACCCAGCGACGACACCAACCGCCGCGTCCTCGCGGTCCTCACCTACCTCGGGGCGCGCCCCGCGACACCGGGAAGGGGTTGCGCGGATAAACGATCTTCGACCACACTCCCCCCGACGTCCCGCCACACACCGGCGGGCCTGACCCAACGGGGATTCCATGCAGCCGTTGCACCCGGAGACGACCGCACGGCGTCCGGTCTGGATGTGGGCCGGCGCCGCCGCCGGGCTCGGACTCGCCGTCACCATGTTCCTAAACAACAGCGGACCCCGCACCCCCGCCGCGGCGAGCCGGCCGACCGACACCGGCACCTTCGTCGTCACCGGCGCGGTGGTACTCGGCGACGGAGCCTCCTTCACCCGGGACGACCACCTCGGCTGCGCCGGCACAGGCGGCTACGCCGACGTCAGGGACAGTGCGCCGGTGCTCATCGCAACCGCCGGCGGGTTTGCCGCCGGGAAGCTGACCGACCCCCGCGCACTCACCGACGGCACCTGCCGGTTCTTCTTCACCGTCCGCGGGGTGCCCGCCGGGCAGAACACCTACCTGCTCATGGTCGCCGACCAGGAATCCCACCAATACGTCGAACAGGAGCTCAAGGCCTGGCTGGTGAGCCTGCGCGTCGACTGAAACCGGTCAGAGGTTCAGCGATCCGGGGTCGGTGGCGAATGCTTCGGGTACCTGCTCGGTCCCGGCTCACCACCCGGTTGCGGCAGGCGGCCGGGGCGGCGGTCGCCGACGACGGCCGCACGATCGTGCAGGCCGCCCGCGACCACGGCATCTCATGGCCGGTCGTCGCCGACGCGTTCACCGCCCACGCGGGCAGGGTGCCGCCAGCCGAGCCGGACCCGGTCACGGTGCTGGGCATCGACGAGGTCCGACGGGGCAAGCCGCGCTGGACCTGGGACGAGCAGGCCGGCTCGTGGACCACCACCGCCGACCGGTGGCACGTCGGCTTCGTGGATCTGTCCGGCGGGCAAGGCCTGCTCGCCCAGGTCGAAGGCCGCACCACCGCCACGGTCACCGGCTGGCTGAGGGATCGCCCGCAGGCCTGGCGCGACCAGATCCAGGCGGTCGCGATCGACATGTGCACCGTCTTCAAGGCCGCCATCCGCCAGGTGCTGCCACACGCGCTGCTGGTGGTCGACCACTTCCACATCGTGCAACTGGCCAACCGGGCCGTCACCGAGGTCCGCCGCCGCATGACCCTGACCCGACGCGGACGCCGCGGACGCGGCACCGATCCCGAATGGCGGATGCGCAACCGGCTGACCCGCTCCGCCGCCCGCATGCCCGGCAAGCACGTCGACCGCCTGGTCGACACCCTCGAAACCCTGCCCACCACGATCGGCGCCCCGATCCTTGCCGCGTGGAACGCGAAAGAAGACCTAATCGACCTCCTCGCGACCGCCCGCACCCAGCCCGACCGGGAACACATCCACCGGCTCCTGCACCGCTTCTACACCCGCTGCGCCGCCACCGACCTGCCCGAACTCCACCGGCTCGCCACCACCATCGAGACCTGGTGGCCACACATCCACGCGTTCCTGACCACCGGAATCACCAACGCCGGCTCCGAAGGCACCAACCGCGTGATCAAGACCATCGCCCGCGACGCCTACGGCTTCCGCAACCCCGAGAACCAACGCCTACGCACCCGCACCGGCACCACCCGACGCCACCGCGGGCACCTCAACCCCGCTTAACTTCGAAGAGCCAGTATGAACTGCCTGCATCTGGCACTGAACGTGGCCGACCATGTGCGAGCGATTGCGCTGCTACTGGCGCAGCCACAGTCGCCGGTACCGATGTACGCCCATTCGACCGTGGCGCGAGCCGCCGTCGAATCTGCCGCGATGCTGATGTACATCCTCGACCGGCGGCAGGTCTTCGAGATCCGGTTCGCTCGCGGAGTCGCCCACCTGATTGCGGACGCGACCGCAGCGGGGGGGTCTCACTCGTCCTGGACGTGCTCAAACACTGCACGTAACGAATTGGGGGGAGCGATTGAGGTCGGGGCATGTCGGCCTGTGCTTCGGCTGATGGTTGGTCAGCAGGTGGTTTGCCGGGCGAGCACCAGTTCGGTGTGGCGTGTGGTCCGAAGGGCGGATCGGTCGGAGACCAGCCCGGCGAACGCCAGGTGGGTTTCGCGTAGGTCTCGCGGCGGCCGGTGTATCGCTGAAGGGGGCGCCACTGCTTGTACTCGGCGCTGGTGTGCTCAACGCAGATCCGGCGGGAGGACTGGCGGCGGCGCGTCTCGCGCCGGTTGTGGTGATCGCCGAGCGAGGCGTCCTTCTTGGGTTTTCCCGGCGGGGCGGTTACCTGGCTGGGGAACTCGTTGGCCAGGCCCCAGTAACCTTCGTCGACTTCGGCCTTCACCTTTGGACAGTGGCGGAACCGCTCGGCGATGCCCTCGGTGCGCGCGGCTGTCTGGTCGTGCATCCGGCCCGGTCGGATCACGCCGGAGAACAGGGTGCGGCCCTGCCGGTCGCTGAAAGTGGTGGTTTTGATGGTGTTCTGCTTCTTCCTGCCGGAGACGAACGCCTTGCGGCCGGGCCGGCCGGCCCGTGGCCGGCGGACCTGCACCTCCGTGCCGTCGATTCGCAGGTCGACGCCCTCGACGTCGGCGTAGGCGAACAGGTCCTCCAGGGCCCGCAGCCGCGGGCCCGGCCGGTCGGGGACGGCGAAGCCGCGAGCGGTCAGCAGCGGCCTGACCTCGCGGATCGCGGCGGAGACGGTGGAGCGGTCCACCCCGTAGAGCTCGGCCAGAGCCGCGTGCGGCAGTTGGTGGCGTAGGTGGACCAGGGTGACCAGCAGCCGGTCGGTGAACACCAACTGGTGTCGGGGGCCCGCGCCGGCGGCCCGCTGCCGGTCCCCGCCACGGCGCTCGCGCAAGGCCGACTCGCGTGCCGAGACCCACCTCGGTGCGAGCTGTTCGAGCAACGCGCCGAGGTGGCGGGAGATGCCGGACAGGGCAGGGTGGGACAGGGCCGCGCGGGCCCAGGCGTGACTCACAATTCGCCTCGTCCGTTCGGTTCTTGGAGTGGCTACCGGTGAAGCCGGTGTTTTCCGGCCGCTACCGGTTGCGGGCCATCCAAGGGAACGGGGCAAGGTCGGGCTCGACCCAGCTGGTTCGGGCCTGGGCACTGGCCAGCGTCGCGGAGCGGTAGAAACGGGTGAGCAGGCGCTTGTCGAGCAGCGCGGGATTCCGTTCGGCGAAGGCCGCGAAATCCTGCAGCTCGTGCTCGGCCGCATGGTGGGCCACCAGCTCCACCCAGGCCTGGCTGACGGTGGAGTGGTATTTCTGGGGCACTCCCGCGTAGCGGGCGGTGCGCTGGATACCGTCGCTGACCAGGGCTATGGCCGCGGGCATGCCGACACGGCGCACCGCCAGCCAGGTCAGGTGGACGTGCTCGCGGTGGCCGAAGGTGCCGGCGGATGCCGTCACCTCGGCCATCAGCTCATCGAAGACGCAGGTGTCCCGGGGTGCCCCGGATTCGGTTGGGGTCATGAGGACACCTCAGCCAGGGCGCGCAGGACGGTGTGGAAGTCGGCGATGGCCTCGGCGGGCAGGCCGCCGAGCGCGCGGGCTTCCACCTCGATCAGGGTCCGGCGGATTGTGTCGGCGGCGAGGCGGCCGGAGGAGGTCAGCCCGATGACCACGACCCGGCGGTCGCCCGGGCGAGTGCCGCGCGTGATGTGGCCACGGCGCTCCAATCGGTCCAGCACGCTGGTCAGTGTGGTCGGGCGGCTGCCGGCCGCGGTTCCGAGCTCGGAGATGGTGCGGCCGTGGCCGTCCGCGAGGATAGCCATCGCGTTGATCTCGGAAGCGGTCAGATCGAGGTCGACCAGCTCGGCGGTGAGTATCTGCAGGGTGGCATGAGTGGCGCGCTGCAGCGCGAGCAGCGCCGACTGCTGGGGCGGCGTAGAGGACGAAGTCACGATTTCGGACTATACGATGCCGTAGTAACTCATGCAAGTCGACCCGAATCGGTCCCCAACTCGCAAGGGTTCGGTACTCGAGCACGTCCAACCCGGACGGCCTGTCGATGCCCTTCTCCTTCGCGCCCCGCGACCCGGGCGAGGAGCCACGCCGGGTCGGGGTTGTCCGACCGGCTCGCCTCGACCATGCTGAAACGCCGCGAGGGGCTGACGAAGCCGGGTTCGCCGGCCCGCGTCCCTGACCGCCGAGGAGTGTCCCGTGAGCTTCCCCCACCGCCACGACCACCCTCAGGGACGCCAACCCGCAGCCCCGGCACGGCGCAGGCTGACCCTGCTGCTCCTCACCCCCGCGGTGCTGCTCACCGTCGTGGGCATGCTGCTGCTCTGGCCGCACCACACCCCCAGGCGGAAGCCACCGACGAGCCACCCCGGGTCCTCGGGCAAATCCGCACGGTCTCACCCCAATCCTGTCCCGCAGCCGAAGGCGAGAACGAGGAGGCGTCAGGGCCGCCAACGCCCACCATCGCGTGCGGATCGGTCACCGTCACCCTCACCAGCGGCCGGGAGGCCGGCACCGACGTCACCACCGACATACCGTCCGGTCCCGGCGCGCCCCGGCTGCACGCCGGCGACAAGGTCACCCTGCTCCTGCTCGACGACGCAACCGGCGGCGGCAAGAGCTACTCGATCATCGAGTTCCAACGCTCCCACCAGCTATGGCTGCTCGGCGCGGCCTTCGCCCTCGCCGTCATCGCCTTCGCCCGCTGGCGGGGCGTCACCGCGCTCGCCGGCCTCGCCGTCACCTTCGCCGTCCTGCTGCTGTTCATCATCCCCGCCATCCTCGACGGCCGGTCACCGGTGCTCGTGGCCGTCGTCGGCTCCGCCGCCATCATGCTCACCGTCCTCTACCTGACCCACGGGTTCACCACGACCACCTCCGTCGCCGTCGCCGGCACCCTGATCAGCCTCACCATCACCGCCCTGCTGTCCGGGGCGGCCACCGCCGCCGCCCACCTGTCCGGGGTCGCCGACGAGACGGCCAGCTACCTGTCCATCGCCTACCAGAACGTCGACATGCGCGGCCTGCTGCTCGCCGGCATCGTCATCGGATCCCTCGGCGTGCTCGACGACGTCACCGTGACCCAGTCGGCCACCGTCACCGAACTCGCCGCGGCCAACCCGTCCTACCGCTTCCGGGAGCTGTACCGTGCGGGCACCCGCATCGGCCGGGCACACATCGCCTCCGTCATCAACACCATCGTCCTGGCCTACGCCGGCGCGTCCCTGCCGCTGATGCTGCTCTTCGCCGCCGGCAACACCCCCGTCGGCGACCTGCTCACCGGCGAACTGGTCGCCCAGGAACTCGTCCGCAGCGCGGTGGGCACCATCGGCCTGATCACGGCCGTCCCCATCACCACCGCCCTCGCGGCCCTTGTCGCCAGCCGTGCCCGTGACACCGGCCTGGTCGGCGCCGACCGGGCGCAGCCGGAACGACACGCGCCGCCACGCGAGGACCCCTGGGTCGCCTTCGCGGAAGACGACGCCCGGTGGTGACACCCGTGGGGTGCCGGCCGGGCTGTTGATGCCAAGGGCACCTTCAGCGGTGACCGACCGGGCGTTGTGCTGATGCGGAGAGTGCCTTGATGGCCGGCCGGCGCGGACCCCGGGGTGTCGGGTTTCACGCCGGCCGGTATCCGCCACTCGGTGGTGTCCGGCCCTCAGCGGATGATGAGGCCCACGCGCACGCGAACGATCTGACGTCTCCCGCCCTCCTGGGGAGCGAGCCGGCAGCGGCCCACCACGTCGACCGAGCATTGACACAGGTTCGGGCGCGGGTGGGCCCGCCGGTGACCTGCTCGGCCCGTCGCCAGCCAGCCGCAGGCGAGACGGCGTTCCCGGGGCACACCCGTTTTCACGTTGCGTGACATCGATCTCGGGCTGCTCGGCGTGTGGGCATACCTGGTCTTTGACATGAGCGGCAACGCCCAACATCACCACCAGCGGACGCCGTAAATACATGAAGGAGTGACAGAACTCCACAATCCGGCCCGCTGCACCTAGCCTACACATCGAGGCCATGACGGACAGGCGTACCGATCGTGGAGGTCCTATGGCGACGCGGGCGAACACAATCCCCGGACAGGCCACTCTCGCGTCGTGGGCTGTCCAGCAGCGCAAGGTCCGGCCGCAGCGGTTCATTCCGCTGGCGGATGGGCTGCGGTTCGCGTTCTACGGGCGGATGTCCACGGTCGACTTTCAGGATCGGGCGTCGTCGTGCCTTTGGCAGCGCGACTACGCCGAGGACCTTGTCGCCGGCCATGGTCGGATCGTGGTCGAGTTCTTCGACGAGGGTGTCTCCCGTCGGGTTGCCTGGCCGGACCGGCCGCAAGCGTCACGGCTGCTCGCCGCCGTGGCGGACCCAGCACGCGGGTTCGACGCGATCGTCGTCGGCGAGTACGAACGCGCTTTCCACGGCCAGCAGCTCGAACAGCTGACCCCCACCCTCGTCAAGCACGGCGTGCAGCTGTGGCTGCCCGAGACCTACGGGCCGGTGGACTTCGACAACCCCCGACAGGTGGCGCTGCTGGACCTGCTGGGCGTGCACTCCCAGCGGGAGGTGTCCCGGGCGCGGCATCGCACCACCGCGGCCATGCGCGCCCAAGCCGAGCTGCAGGGTCGACATCTCGGCGGCCGGCCGCCCTACGGCTACCGACTCGTCGACGCCGGCCCTCATCCGAACCGCGCCCACGCCGCCTGGGGACGACGCCTGCACCGCTTGGAACCCGACCCGGCGACCGCACCGCACGTGAGGTGGATCTTCGCCCAACGGCTCGCCGGCTGCAGCGTGGCCAGCATCGCCCGCGATCTCAACGACTACGGCGTGCCGTGTCCGTCCGGCGCCGACCCGGGACGTAACCGTCACCGCAGCGGCCAAGGCTGGATGCTCACCACCGTCGCGGCGATCCTGGCCAACCCCCGCTACACCGGCCGCCAGGTGTGGAACCGCCAACGCACCGACCAGGACGACGTCGAGCCGGACGGCACCATCGCGCGGCACCGCGAGGTCCAGCGCGCGAACGCCGCCCCGCAATGGATCATCTCCCGCCAGATCGCCCACCCACCGCTGGTCAGCGAGGAGCAGTTCATCGCGGCCCAGGCCATCCACACCGCGCCCACCCCCGCGGACGGCCCTCCTCGCCACTATCTCCTGGCCGGACTGGTCTGCTGTGGCGTCTGCGGCCGGATCATGGACTCCCACTGGGTCCATGGCCGTCCCGGTTACCGCTGCCGCCACGGCTACACGAGCAGCCGCACCAATGCCTCTCCCCGACCGAAGATCCTCTACATCCGGGAAGATCACCTGCTGGACCGCATCCGCCACGACAGCGGGCTCCACCGCCACCACTCCGCGCTGCGCAGCCCCGACCTGGAGAACGTCACCGCCTACCTGCGAAACGAACAACATGATCATCGTGTGCGACCACCACACCTGGACCTGCGAATCCGACACCGCGATCTACACGCTCACCCCTGCGGGGAGCTTCCTCGCCACCACAGCGAAAATCCCCGCCCAACGGGACGGAGACCAGGCAAAACACGAAGAACCATCACGCTTCGCGTGGAAATAACGTGTCCGAGACGCGAACACCAGTTCCAAGCACACCTGCTGGAAATAGGTATGCATGCGTTGAAGGTAGCCACTGTGGACTGCGTGAGCAACTCCTCGAAAGCGATCGGAGGAGGGCGGTTGCGGGATCCTTCGTCATCCTCGACTTCCCACCCGGCAACGGCGGTCGTGCCGTCCCCGAGCCCTCCGTCGCCTACAGCGAGTCCCTGACCGGCGCGCTCTACCTCGATAAGCCGCGCCCAAGGCGGCTGCCAGTTCGGCCATGGTCACGCCGCGTGGGAGGAACTGGCGGCCTACGACAAGGTGTGGCAGGGGCACAGTGCGCTCGCGCTCGATGAGGGACAATCAAGGCGCATGATCAAAGCAATCTTGAGCGAGGCACAGCATGACTGACCTGACCGGCGCGCGCTGGCGCAAGAGCACCCGCAGCGGTGGCAACGGCGACGACTGCGTCGAGGTCGCCGACAACCTGCCCGGCGTCGTCGGGCTATGCGACAGCAAGGACCCGATCGGCCCGGTCCTGACCTTCCACCCGGATGGCTGGATCGCCTTTGTCACCGCTGTCAGGAACGGGATTTTTCCCCGCTAACCGACTCCGCAACGACAAACGTCTCTCGGGGAGGGTTGTTCGTCGCTTATGTCCTTCTACGACTCCTGAGTTCGGGTAGACGCCCGCCGCCGCCACATTGGTCAGAGTTCCAAGCGGGATGCTCCACTCGCTGCTCAGCTTGTTCAGCGCGGTTGAGGGCCGTATCGGGGGCCGAGAGTGGCAACTGCCTTCTTGAGCTCCTCGCCGACATTGTCGAGGCTATCCGGTTTTGCGGGGTCGACGGCTGCACTTATCGCCGCAATCAAACTGCCATCGCCTGCCAACAGGGGCGTGGCCACGACAAACGCGTCTGCGAACGTGACTCCGCGGTTAAAGGCGAGTCGGCGGGAGCGGATCTCGGGGAGCTCGGCGAGGAATTGCCGGACCTCGCCTGCCTGCTCCGGACTAGCCAGGTCGAGGAGGCGGTACATCTCGTCGTCGGGGACGTTGGCGAGCAGGATCTTTCCGGCAGCGCTCGTGTAGAGCGGGCGACGGGCGTGGGTGCGCGCGACGAACGTCAGGCTGGGTGACTCTTCACCCGCACGGTCAGTGAAGACGATGGCGTCCCCGACGCGCACTCCGACGAGGATGGTGCAACCGAGGACCTTGCCCAGCTCGGCCACGAACTGGTGATCGAGTGACAGCGCGGCCAGCTTGTTCGCGCGCGAGGCGAGGATGAACGGCCCCGGTCCGAGGTGGAACCGGTGCTCCTCCTCGATGAGATAGCCGCGGGCGAGAAGTCCGTTGGTCAGCTCCTGCACGGAGCTCTTCGCCGCGCCCAGGGCGGCTGCCAGTTCGGCCAAGGTCACGCCCCGTGGGCTCAAGGACACGGTCTCGAGAATTTCGATCACTCGGTCGACAGTGCGATGCGGGCGGGCAGGCATGCGGCTGACGCTAGCACCCCCTCCGAATGGTCCCGAGGGGTCTTGTCAAGTGGCGTGGGTCACGCTAGCGTACGTATACACGGTTTCCAGTACGTAAATACGTACGACCTCCACCCGAAAGGCTGGAAACATGACCGCAACACTGTCCCCCACGACGCTCACTACCCTCAGCGGCGTCCCCCTGCCGCTGGTCGCTCTGCCGCAGGGTGAGCTGCTGACCGTCAACATCGACCAGATCCCGCTGCTCAAGGACGCTATCGCCCCGGGCGTTCACATCCAGCCGCTGCGTCTGGACCCCGAGCGCGGCGAGTGGGTCGTCCTGGGCATCCTGGCGCCCGGGGCCGAGCTGCCACTGCACTACCACACCGGTCCGGTTCAGGTGTGGACGATCCAGGGCCGCTGGGTGTACCGCGAATACCCCGACCAGCCGCAGGTGGCGGGCTCCTACCTGTACGAGCCCGGCGGCTCGGTGCACACCTTCTACTGCCCCGAGGACAACACCGAGGACACCATTGCCCTGGCCTGGATCGTGGGCGCGGCAATCAACTTCAACGAGGACGGAACCTTCCACTCGATCATGGACGCGGTTTCCGCGCAGCACCGGACCGAGACCGTGTCGGCCGTGCAGGGCACCGGTCCCGTCCCCTACATCCGCGGCGCCGCTAACGGTGTGAACAAGTCCTGATTGGAAACGGCGAGCAGCCATGGCACCGCCGTTGACCGGCCGCCAATCGCTGCAGCGCGGCACCGGCCGCAACCACAGATCCCGGCGATGCCGCGCACCGCCGTACCGGTCACCATCCACCTTCGCTTTCCCAAACACGAGGTGTCGCATGAGTACCCAGCAAGCCATCGCCACCCAGCCCACCCGTGCCCGCAGGATCGCGTTCGCGGCGACGGCCGCCGCGTCGATCGAGTGGTACGACTTTTTCATCTACGCCACGGCCGCGGCGCTGGTGCTCGGCCCGCTGTTCTTCCCGGGGGCCAGCCCAGCGGCCGCCGTGCTCGCGTCGTTCGCGACGTTCGGGGTCGGCTTCGTCGCCCGGCCGATCGGCGGGGTCATCTTCGGGCACTTCGGCGACAAGGTCGGCCGCAAACCGATGCTGGCGATCGCCCTGGGGCTGATGGCGGTGGCCACCACGCTGATCGGGCTGCTGCCGTCCTACGACACCATCGGTGTGCTCGCCCCGATCGCTCTGGTCGTGCTGCGGATCTGCCAGGGCGTGTCGGTCGGCGGCCAGTGGGCCGGGGCGATGCTACTCGCCACCGAGTCCGCGCCGCCGGGCAAACGCGGGCTGTACGGCAGCCTCGTGCAGATCGGCGTCCCAATCGGCATGATCCTCGGCAACGCCGTCTTCCTCGTCCTCGCCGCGGTCCTCTCCGACGAGCAGTTCATGGACTGGGGCTGGCGGGTGCCGTTCCTGCTCAGCGCGGTGTTCGTCCCGTTCGCCTTCTACATCCACCACCGGATCGACGACACCCCGGAGTTCAAGCACGCGGAGGAGAAGCTGGCCTCGCAACCGCTGGCGCAGCGCCGCTCCCCGATCCTGGACGTGCTGCGCCAGCACCCGAAGGCGGTGCTGCTGGCAACGAGCGTCTTCTTGGTCATCGGCGTCGCCTTCTACATGCTCATCGCCGGCCTGCTCGACTACGGCACCCGGGCCCTCGGAATTTCGAAAGGCTCGATGCTCGCCGCGGTTCTCATCAGCGTCGGGGCCATGGCCGCGTTTCTGCCGCTGTTCGCCGGCCTGTCCGACCGCGTCGGCCGGAAACCGGTGTATGCCGCCGGTGCGGTGGTCACGGGCGTCTGGGTCTTCGCGATGTTCCCGCTGGTGGAGACCGGCAACCAGGGGCTGATCATCCTGGCGCTGCTTGTCGCCATGCTCGGGCTCGCCATGATGTACGGCCCGCAGGCGGCGCTGTTCTCCGAGATGTTTCCCGCCCACCTGCGCTACTCCGGCGCCTCGCTCGGCGCCCAGATCGCCAACGCGATCGGCGCCGGATTCGCCCCCTTCATCATGGTGTTGCTGCTGGAATGGACCGGTAGCTCGCTGTCGGTGGCCGTCTACATCGCCGCGCTGGCCGGCCTCGCGCTGATCTCGCTGGCCTTCATCACCGTCACCCCCGAGAAGGTGCGCGAAGATGCCGGAGCCGCGCCGGGCCTCGTAGTTGCCGCCGGTGTCGACCCCGAGGACTGAAGACAACCACCGTGCGGACCCCGGCGGAGCTGCTCGACCTCGTCGGCAACCCGATGGGTCAGCCTGGCTCACACGCCATCACCCAGCATCAGCTGAACCTCTTCGCCGACGCCACACATGACCACCAGTGCACGTAAATACAACAACAGGAGGACCGACCCATGACTTCAACACTCTCTCCCGGGGTGGCCATCACCGGCACCGGCGCCCCGCTGCCGCTGGTCGCCCTGCCGCAGGGCGAGCTGCTGACAGTCAACATCGACCAGATCCCGATGCTCAAGGACCTGGTCGGCCCTGGCATTCACATCCAGCCGCTGCGCCTGGACCTCGAGCGGGGCGAGTGGGTCTTCCTGGCCACCCTGGCGCCCGGTTGCGAGCTGCCGCTGCATTACCACACCGGTCCGGCTCAGGTGTGGACGATCCAGGGCCGCTGGCTGTACCGCGAGTACCCCGACCAGCCGCAGGTGGCGGGCTCCTACCTGTACGAGCCCGGCGGCTCGACGCACACGTTCTACTGCCCGGAGGACAACACCGAGGACACCATCGCCCTGGCCTGGATCGAGGGCGCGCAGGTGAGCTTCAACGAGGACGGCACCTTCCACTCGGTCATGGACGCGGTCGCCCTCCAGTACCTGATCCAGACCGCGGCGGCGGAGCAGGGCCTCACGGTCCCCTACATCGACGGCGGCGTCAACGCAGTCAACAACGCCTGATCCGAAGGTCCCGAGGTTCCCCCGGCGAGAGGTCTTACCGGGGGAGGCTCGCCCCTCAGCAAACAGATCGAAAGAGGAGAAGCGATTATGCCGGCCTTTGACGGCGTCCGGGTCCTCGAACTGGGTCAGATCTACAACGGCCCCTATTGCGGGCTCCTGCTCGCACAACTGGGCGCCGATGTCATCAAGGTCGAGCCACCCGGCGGTGAGCCGTTGCGCTTCCGCTCGCACGAGCCGATCGAGTCCCACGAGTTCGTGATGCTCAACTCCAACAAGCGCAGTGTGGTGCTCGACCTGAAGACCGACGCCGGTCGCCAGGCGCTGCTCGACCTGGTCGAGACCGCAGACGTACTCATCGAGAACTACGCGCCGGGCACGATGGAGCGCCTCCAGCTCGGCCCGGCGCGTCTCCTCGAGCACAACCCGCGTCTGATCGTGGCCTCGGGCAAGGGCTACGGGTCCACCGGCCCCTACGCGCACATGTCGGCCATGGACATCACGGTGCAGGCGATGTCCGGCAGCGCCTCGGCCACCGGGGACCCCGACGGGCCACCGACCAAGGCCGGCACCACGTTCGTGGACTTCTCCGGCGGCATCCACCTGTTCGGGGCGATCAGTGCGGCCCTGTTCCAGCGCGAACGCACGGGACGGGGACAGATCGTCGAGGTCTCGATGCACGACACCGTCTACCCGATGCTGGCGTCGAGCCTGGGAGGCCTCCACAACCACCCCGACCGACAGTTGCCCGAGCGTACCGGGAACCGGCATGCGGGCATGGCGGTCGCGCCGTACAACCTCTACGAGACGAGCGACGGATGGCTCGCGATCATCTGCATCTCGGAGCGGCACTGGCGCGGCGTGGCAACCGCGCTGGGTCGGCCTGAGCTGATCGACGACCCCAGGTTCCGCGCGGCGAAGGACCGGGTCGCCAACATCGATGCGCTCGACGAGGAGGTGTCTTCCCGCACGAGGACCCGGACGCGCGCCGAGCTGGTAGGCGACCTGCAGGCCGCGGGTGTGCCCTGCGCGCCGGTCAAGACCATCCGTGAGGTTGACACGGACGAGCACCTGATCCAGCGCGGCATGATCCAGTACGTCGAGCACGCGGCCAGGGGGCGGGTGCCGGTCCCCGGATGTCCGCTGAGGCTCAGCGACTCGCCGGTCGGACCGCATTGGGCCGCCCCGCCGCTGGGCCAGTCGACGGAGGAGATCCTCGCGGAGCTCACCGGCATTGCGGCCGACACCCACATCAATGGTGAGGAGTCCCAGCATGTCCTTCGTGCCTGAGCCCGACACTGCATTGGCGGCGTATTACGCCCAGACACAGCCGCGGGTCGGAGCCGTCCTCGCGCGGCGCAGCCTGGGCACGCTGGACGCGGTGACCATCGGCCGCTACGCAGTGACCATCGGCGCCGCCGATCCGATCCACTACGACCCGGCGGCCGCACGGTCTGCCGGGTACGCCGATGTCGTGGCGCCACCGAACATGCTCGCCGCGATCGTGGAGTGGGGGATCGGCACCCCAGAAGCCCAGCTCCAGCCCGACGGAACTCCCCATGACGGTGAGATGCCCCTTGGTGACGGCGACCTCAGGCTGCGCGTGATGGGCGCCGGCGAAGAGATGGAGCTGGTCAGTCCCGTGATCGCCGGCACGGAGCTGGTGCTCGAGACGACCCTCGAGGCGGTCACTCCCAAACAGACCCGCTCTGGCACCTGCGTGTTCGTCACCACCAGCCACACCTTCATGTCCGCTGAGGGTGCCGTCCTCAACCGCAACCGGCGCACTGTAGTACTGCGCAACCCCGTGCAGGAGTCCTGATGTCCATCACCTTCCAGGTCGGAGACGTGCTTCCACGGCTCAGGCACACGGTCACGGCCCTTCAGTTGTTCCGCTACAGCGCGGTCACCTGGAACCCGCACCGCATCCACTTCGACGCACGCTACGCACGCGAGGAGGGTCACCCCGGTCTCGCGCTGCACTCCCACCTCCGGGCAGCGCTCGCGCTACGCTGCGTCACCGAGGGCCTCGGTCCGCAGTGGCACGTCACAAAATTCGACTACCGACTGCGAAAGCCCGTCTACGCGCCGGCCGAGCTGGCCTACGCCGCCCGGGTTACGGAGGCCGACGGCGACAGCATGACCCTAGAGCTGATCGAGGAGCACCCCTCGGGCGGGGTGGGGTTCGAAGGGACGGTGCGGGTCAGCAAGACCGGGGCAGTGACCACTGAGGGATTTCCTGTGTCGACAGCGGGAGCGACAGCATGACGTCGGCATCAGGACGGGGGCAGCGTCCCATCCGCGTCGGGAACTGCTCCGGCTTCTACGGTGACCGGGCTTCGGCCATGGCCGACATGGCCGAAGCCGGCGGCATTGACGTCCTCACCGGTGACTACCTCGCCGAGGTCACCATGCTGATCCTCGGGAAGGCGCGCGCCAAGGACAGCACCAAGGGCTATGCGGCCACCTTCCTGCAGCACCTCGACGCGGCGCTCGAGCACCTCGTCGCGAACGGCATCCGGCTCGTCGTCAACGCCGGAGGACTCAACCCCGCCGGGCTGGCCGCAGCAACCCGCGAACTGATCGCCCGCCACGGTCACGACCTGCGGGTCTCCCACATCGACGGCGACGACGTCTTCGGCTGCCTCGACGCTCTGCGGCAAGCGGGCTGTTCACTGCCGCACCTGACGAGCGGCGAGCCGTTGTCGTCCTGGCCGCACCAGCCCCTGACGGCCAACGCCTACCTGGGCGGATTCGGCATCGCGCGCGCCCTCGACAACGGCGCCGACATCGTCATCACCGGCCGCGTCGCCGACGCCTCACTGGTCGTCGGTCCCGCCGCCTGGTGGTGGAATTGGACCCCCCATGACTACGACGCCCTCGCCGGCGCGGTCTGCGCCGGACACGTCATCGAATGCGGACCACAGGCCACCGGCGGCAACTTCTCCGGGTTCCGTACCATCGCCGACCTCGTGCAGCCCGGCTTCCCGATCGCCGAAATCGCCGCTGACGGCTCCTCAGCGATCACCAAGAACCCAGGCACCGGCGGCGCCGTCACCCAGGACACGGTCACCGCTCAACTGCTCTACGAAATCGGTGAACCCGCCTACCTCAACCCCGACGTGGCCACCCACCTGGACACCGCCACGCTGACCGACCTCGGCGACGACCGCGTCGAGATCCGCGGCGTGCGAGGAACGGCGCCACCCGCGACGACCAAGGTCGCGATCACCGGGGTGGGGGGATGGGCGAACAGCCTGATCCTCGCGCTCACGGGCCCGGACCTCGACGCCAAGGCCGCCCTCGTCGAACAATCCGTCAACCACCATGCCCAGTCCGTTGACGGGCTCGACGCGGTCGCGATCGACCGTATCGGGCAGGCCAGGCACGATCCCGATAGTCAGAATGCGGGAACCGAGTTGCTCAGGATCACCGTGCAGGGGACGGAGCGGGCCGCCGGGCGCGCCTTCTCGTCGCGGATGGTCGAGCTGGCCCTGTCCAGCTATCCCGGGTTGTACTCCCTCGGCCCGCCCCAACCAGGGTCGGCATTTGGTGTCTACTGGCCTGCACTGCTCGACCAGGCGATGCTCGAACACGTGGTCCACCACCATGACGGCAGGACCGAGATCGTCGCACCCGGCAACCCACCCGGCGCCGGGGGCGAGGTGACCCCGCAGCCCGAGCCGTCGCCCGCGCAACCGGTGCGAGCGCCATGGACTGACGAACTGGTCGTCGTTCCACTCGGTGAGATCGTGCATGCCCGCTCTGGCGACAAGGGCGGCGACGCGAATCTCGGCGTCTGGGTACGCGACCGGGAAGCATGGGAGTGGCTCAGGTCGACCCTCACCGTCGACGAACTCCGGCGTCTCCTACCCGAAACACGCGAACTGGCGATCTCGCGCTACGAACTGCCCAACCTCGGCGCGGTCAACTTCGTTCTCCGAGGACTGCTCGGGACCGGCGCCACCTCCACCCTGCGGCTGGACGCGCAGGCGAAGGCACTCGGCGAATGGCTGCGCTCACGCAGCACCAAGGTGCCGCGATCTCTTGTCAAGACGTAGCCCAGCAAGCCAACAGCGCCGCCCGGCAGCGGCGCGGCTTCGTACGCACCGATGTCAGCGCGAAGCCGCGCCGTCCGGGCCCGGCACCTCGGGTCGCCCGGGGCATGTGCTCGACCGCATCCCCATCCACTGATGAGCAGGAGAGCACCGATGAGCGACCCCGACGAGAGCAACATCGACGTCGTCCGCTGGGCCACCCGAGAGTTGGCCCGCAAGTTCGACTACGGGTACTGGCGGGAGAAGGACAAGCTGGGCGAGTACCCGTGGGAGTTCGTCAGGGCGTTCGCCCAGGGCGGGTGGCTCGGAGCGCTCATCCCCGAGGAGTACGGCGGCCTCGGGCTCCGCCTCGCGGAGTGTGGCGTGATGATGCAGGAGATCGCCGCCTCGGGTGCCGGCGCGAGTGGCGCTTCGGCGATCCACTTCTACCTGTTCCCACCCGCCCCGATCATCCGCTACGGCTCGGAGGAGATGAAGCAGGAGTTCCTGCCCAAGCTCGCCCGGGGCGAGATCCTCATGGCGTTCGGCGTCACCGAGCCGACCGCCGGTGTGGACACCTCCCGCATCACCACGAAGGCCGAGAAGGTCGACGGTGGCTGGGTCGTCAACGGCCAGAAGGTCTGGATCACCAACGCGCAGAACGCCCACAAGATCCTGCTGCTGGCGCGCACGTCTGTCCGCAACGAGGAGAAGCCGTTGGACGGGATGACGCTCTTCTTCACCGACCTGGACCGCGACCGGATCACGGTCCGGGAGATCGAGAAGCTGGGCCGGTCGGCGGTCGACTCCAACGAGCTCTTCATCGACGACCTGGAGGTCCGTGACGACGAAGTCGTGGGTGAGGTGGGCCAGGGCTTCAGGTACCTCATCGACGGGCTGAACTCCGAGCGCATCGTCGTTGGCCTGGAGGGTGTAGGCCTCGGTCAGGCGGCACTTGAGCTGGCGACGAAGTACGCCAACGAGCGGGTGGTCTTCGACCGGCCCATCGGTCAGAACCAGGCGGTCGCCCACCCGCTGGCGGACTCGTGGATCCGCCTGGAATCCGCTCGGCTGATGGCCATGCACGCGGCCAAGCTCTACGACGACCACGAGAACTGTGGCAAGGAGGCCGCCGCGGCGAAGTATCTGGGCGCCGAAGCCGGCTTCGATGCCTGCGACCGGGCCATGTCCACGCACGGTGGCTACGCCTACGCGAAGGACTACCACGTGGAGCGGCTCTGGCGGGAGGCACGGCTGCTCCGCAACGCGCCGTTCTCGCAGGAGATGGTCCTCAACTACATCTCCACCCAGGCGCTGAGGCTGCCCCGCGCGTACTGAGGCAGGAGTCTGCGCCGACGCCCTCCGCCGGTCGTTCCGGCTCGTCCTTCCCCATCGCGGCAAGAACGTCGCCTCTTCGCACATCGGGGCCCCCGACCAGCACTGACACCGTCCGCCGTTGCGCCCCTCTCGGCACGTAGTTGGCGCCCCGGTAACTGGTGCTTGCGCGCGGCGTCAGTAATTCGTCAGTAACGGTTCAGCCGTAGCCTGCCCCGCGCGGGTTGCGTTGTCGGATCGGCGGACGTGTTGAACCCGGGTCGGGTCCGCGGTCAGATCGCTTGGGCGAGTTCGGTGAGCGCCGCGGCGACCCGCAAAGCGGGCGGGGCGTCGATGGCGAGGTCGTAGTGGCCGCGGCGCAGGTTTTGCATGAACGCGTGTCCGGCGATGATCACCTGCGCAGTCTTGTCCGTTCGTAGCCCGCGCATCGGTTTCAAACGGTGTTTCAACTGGCTGTGATCGGCTTCGATCGGATTGTTCGCGTACCGCTCGACGTGGTGCCACGCGGACGGGACCAACTGGTCGAGCACGGCGGGGTAGACCGGCGCTGCGTCGGTGACCACCTCGCCGGGTGTCACCTTCAACGTCGACAGCACTCGTCGGAAGAACCGCCGGGCCGCGCCGGCGTCACGGCGGGCCGAGACCAGCACGTCGATGACCTGCCCGTACTGGTCGACCGCCCGGTACACGTACCGCCACACCCCGTTCACCTTGACGTACGTTTCATCAACGAACCACCTGTCGCCTGGTGAGTGCCGGCAGAACCGAGCGGCGTCGGCCAGCAGCGGCGTGAACCGCTGCACCCAGCGGTAGACGGTGACGTGATCGACCTCGACGCCACGTTCGAGCAGCGGTTCTTCAACGTCGCGATAGGACAGGCCGTAGCGGCCAGCGGACGCGACCACGATCACCTCCGGCGGGAACCGGAACCCGGCGAAAGCCGACCTCGGAGGCAGCCACGAGTCAGGTCGGGTCGACGCCTTCACTGCTCAAGTCTGCCTCGATCTTGCCGACGCTCAACGCAACAGAGCCCGGTTGGGTGCAGGCCTCGCTACTCCCTGACTGCGCCCTCGAGCATGCCCGAAATGAATTTGCGCTGCAGGAAGAGGTAGAGCAGGGCGACCGGCGTCGCGACGATCACGGCGCCGGCTGCCAGCAGCGTGAACCCCTGGGTGTACTGGCCCTGGAAGAACGCCAGCCCGAGCGGTGCGGTCCGCAGCGACTCGGCGGTCACCATGACCAGGGGGACGAGGAACTCGTTCCAGGTCCACATGAACGTCAGGACGATCAGGGTGACGACGGCGGGCCAGGCGATTGGGACGAGCACCCGCCACAGGATGGTGCGAGTCGAGGCTCCGTCCATGCGCGCAGCCTCGACCAGCGCCCGACTGCTGGTACGGAAGTACGCCCTCATCCAGAACGTGCCGAACGCGACCGACTGGGCTACCTGGGGCAGGGCCACTGCCCAGAACGTGTCGGTGAGACCCAGCGTCCTCAGGTCGAAGTACAACGGCACGACGATGGCCTCGCTGGGCATCATGATGCCGAGAAGGAAGGCGTAGAACAGCAAAGTCGAGCCACGGAAACGCATCGTTCCCAACGCGTATCCACTGAGGATGGACAGGATCACGCTGACCGTGACGACGAACACCGACACCAGCAGACTCATCCGCAGGTACGTGCCGAAGTGTCCGACGTGCCAGGCCGTTGCGAAGTTGCCGACGTGCAATCCGGCGATGCTGGCGGCACTGCCGGACCCGCTGCCGGGGGCGTCGTCCGGGCCCAACGCAGCGGCCAGGACGGTCCCGATCGGGGCAAGCGCGAAGGCGGCGAACAGGACCAGGATGACGTAGTTCGCGGAGCGCTCCGCACGGGAGATCATGACGTGGAGTCCCTGTCGCCGACGCGGGTGATCGCGAACGAGATCACGAAGATGATGATGGTCAGGCAGACCCCGATGGCGGCTGCCGAGCCGACCTTCCCCAGCTCGAACGCACGGTGATACACCTCGTAGGACGGCACCGACGTCGACGTGCCCGGGCCGCCGCGGGTTGTCACGTACACCAGGTCGAACGTCCGCAGTGCGGCAATCACCGTGAGGGTCAGCGCCACAGCGATCTCGCCACGAACCGACGGTAGGGTGACGGCGAAGAACTCCCGGACCGGACCGCCTCCGTCGAGGCGCACCGCATCGTACAGCTCTGGGGAGATGCGGCTCATGCCGGCGAGCAGCAGCACGGTCACCAGACCGGTTTCGAACCATGTGCCGATGAAGCCGACGGCCGGAAGGGCCGCACCGTAGTCGCCCAGCCAGGCACGGGTGAGCGAGCCGAGACCGACCGCGTGCAGCAGCGAGTTCAGCGGTCCATCAGGAGCGTAGATGCGCCGCCAGGCCACAGCGACGACCACCATCGCGATGACCTGCGGCAGGAACACCACGGTGCGGAAGAACGACAGTCCACGGACCTTTGCGCGGTTGAGGATCGAGGCCAGGACGAGGCCGACGCACAACGGCACGAGCGCGTAGAACACCATGAGCACCAATGCGTGCCCGAAGGCGTCCCGTAGATCGTCGTTCCTGAGCACGTCGGCGTAGTTGTCGAGGCCAATCCATCGGCCGAGGGTCAGCCCGTCCCAGTCGTAGAACGAGATCTGGACCGATCGCGCCAGCGGGTACAGCAGGAACGCCGCGTACACGAGGAAGGCAGGCAGGACGTACAGGTATCCGGTCCCGCGGGGCCGGCGGGGCGGTCCGACGAGGCTGCGCTCGCGGACCGCCCGCGTTGTCGTCGCGGTCATCCGGCCGTCAGCCGTTGGATGCGGAGAAGTCGCCGTAGTCCTTCTGCAACGAGTCCAGGAACTGCTCCGGCGTCTTCTTCTTGGCCAGCAGATCCTGCAGCGAGGCGGTGACGCTGTCATACATCGTCGGCGTCGCGTAGTCCAGGTACGGCACGAGCCCGTCCGTCTTGACGATGTCTCCGAAGGCGGTGAAGACATCCTTCTGCAGCCCGCCGCCGACGTCCTGGCTCGATGTGTCGGCAACTGGCAGATTGCCGGTGCTGGTGAGCACCTTCATGGCCTGCTCGCTGGTGATGAAGTTGATGTAGGCGGCGGCCGCGTCGGGGTGCTTGCTCTTGGCGGTGATGGCGAACGGCAGCCCGGTGCCACCGGTGGCCACCGGCTTGTCACCGGCGTTCGCCGCCGGCGGCAGCATGAACGCCACGTCGGAACCCATGGCCTTGGCGAGGTCGGCCTGCAGCCACGTCCCTCCGATGAGGAAGACGCCCTTGCCCTTGCTGAACGCCTGCCAGGCGGGGTCGTAGCCCGTTCCGTTGAAGCCTGGCTCGAAGTAGCCCTTGTCGACCCAGTCGACCAGTTCCTGGGCCGCTTTGAGATTGTCGGGAGTCTTCCACGACGCGCCCTTGCGGCCGAAGGCCAGCGTCTTGATGTCGTCGGGCGAGGTGGAGCGGCCCTGGATCGTGCCGAACACGTGGATCGCCGGCCACTTGTCGAGGTTGCCGAGCATCATCGGAACCTCGCCCCTGGCCTTGGCGGTAGCCATCGCGCTCTCGAAGTCGGACCAGCTCTTGGGTGGCTGGAGGCCGAACTTGGCGAGCTTCTTGGCGTTGTAGAAGATGCCGACCACCTCGCCCACCTGGGGTAGCCCGTAGAGGTTGCCCTCCCCGAAGGTCCTGCCGTCCGGGCTGTACGACGAGTACTGGCGCACCGACTCGGGGTATCTGCGGTCCCAGCCGTAGGCGGCGGCGTACGCGTTGAGCGGAAGCAACTGCCCGGCCTTGACGAACTCGCCCATGTCAGAGCGCCCGTTGTTGGCCTCTACGACGTCAGGGGCCTCGTTGCCGCTGAGCGCCAGCCGGAGGGTGGTCTTCAGGTCATCGAAGGAGCGGGACACGCGCTGGATCTTGATGTTGGGGTACTTGGCCTGAAAGTCCTTGTTGAGTTGCTCCATCTGCGCGGCCTGTCCACCGCGGACCTCCTGGTCCCAGACGATCAGGGTGACGTTGCCCAACTTGGCCGCGTCGGTGGTCACCGCGGCGTTGGGCTTCGCCGACGGCGACGGGCTCGAGGATCCGGGGGCGCATGCGGTGACCGCGAGGACACCGATCGCGCTGGCCGCGATCAGGGTCCTTGACCTGAACGACTTCATCTCCTGCTCCTTGGTGAGGGTGAATGGACGCCCTGCACAGCATCTGGGCGTGGCCGGGGCATGAGCTGGCGCCCCTCCACGTCCGCGTGCCGCGCGATGGTGGCTGCGGCGCGGTGGACCCCACCGAGCGGCACCGTGGGCACAATCTGCTCAAGGAACTCGTAGCGCCGGCGCAACGACGCCATGTACGAGCCGCCGCCGAGGCTGTCGCGTAGCGCATGCCACCAGTCGGCGATGTCGCCCCAGCCCGGCGCGGCGAGGGAGCCGCCGAACTGCTGCACCGCCAAGCCCGAACACATGATGGCGAAGGCCAACCGGTTGCGCAGTGACCACCCGGCGAGCGTGCCGACGACCAGTCCGGCAGCGAAGACGTCGCCCGCTCCGGTCGGGTCGAGCGCCGGCACCCGCAACGCAGGCATCTGCGCCTCCTCGCCCGTCGTCCCGTCGATCGCCAGCGCACCCTGCGCGCCATTGGTCACCACCGCCAGGGGAACCACGTCCGCCAAGGCGTACAGCGCGTCGTTGGGGGTCTCGGTCCGGGTGTAGGCCATCGCTTCGGGGGCGTTGGGGAGGAACGCGTCGCATCCGGCAAGCTGGTCCAGGAGCCTGGGCGACCACTCGCCGGTGGGGTCCCAGCCGACGTCACCGAACACGAGCGCGCCCTGAGTGCGGGCGGCCTCGACCCACGTGGGCTCGTCCGTACCGCAGGCCACGTCGTGGCCGAGGTCGACCATGACCGCACGCGCTCGCGGCGGCACCCTGATCATCTCGTTGCCGGATATGGGCGCCGGGTGGCCATGAGTGACCATGCTGCGGTCGCGATCGACGGCCATGGAGACGGTGACCGGGGAGTGCCAGGCATCAAAACGACGCGAACGACTGAGATCGACGCCTTCCTGCTCAGCGAGGGTGCGCCAGCAGAAGTCGGCGTAGTCGTCGTCACCGAAGGCCGCTGCCAGGGAGGTACGCAGACCCAGCCGACTTGACGCGACGGCGAGGTTGGCGATCCCGCCCGGGCAGGAGCCCATGCCGCCCGCCCACACCTCAGTCCCAGCCGACGGCATGGTCTTCAGGCCGGTGAAGATGATGTCGAGGAAGACCGTGCCGCTCAGGAGCACGTCAAAATCCGGGCCATCCGCGGTCCGCTGAGCGGCGAGCGGGTCGTAGACGACATCCGTCACGGCGGGCGCCCTTCGGGAAAGAATTTACCAACGCGCCACATCCTGCCAGTCGTCCGGGTCAATCACAAGCAATAACAAGCAATCTCGCGCAGTCGATGCGCGATATTGCTCCTCGGTGACTGGTAATGTTCTCGCCGTGCGTCATCAACGCCAGCTTGAAATTGTGCGGCGGCTACGGGTCAACGGCGCCATCTCGGTCGAGGAGCTCGCATCGTCGCTGGGCGTCAGCGCGGCGACCGTTCGCCGCGACCTGAAACGGCTGCAGTCCGAGGGCAAGCTAACCCGGGTCCACGGGGGCGCGCACCTTCCGTCCTTCGTTACCGAGGACGCCGACGTCGACCGGCCGTTCGCCCTGGTCGCCACCGTCGACGAGGCGGACAAGCGGGCGGTTGCCCGGGCAGCCGCCGCCATGGTGCGGGACGGGGACATGGTCCTGCTCGACATTGGAACGACAACACAGCTCCTGGCCCAGGAGCTGCGAGGCCGGCGGGTCACGATCGTCACCGCCAGCCTCGCGGTTCTGGACGTCCTGCGCGATGACAACGCGGTCGAGCTCGTCCTCCTCGGAGGTCTGGTGCGCCGCGCATATCACTCCCTGGTCGGTGTCATCACCGAGGACACGCTCCGGCAGCTCCACGCCGACATCGCCTTCATGGGGGCCAGTGGGGTCCGGTCCGACGGCTCGGTCCTCGACACGACCCTGGTGGAGGTTCCTGTGAAGCGCGGTTTGATCGCCGCCTCCAGCCGCACCGTCCTCCTGACGGACCGGCACAAGTTTCCGGGCACGGGAACCCTTCGGGTGTGCGGGGTCGGCGACCTGGACGCCATCGTCACCAATGCGGGCGCCGACACCGACATGTTCGAGCTGTGTACCCGGTCCGGGGTGGAGGTGGTGGTCGCATGAAGCTGGCGATTCTCGGCGGCGGCGGGTTCCGGGTGCCACTGGTCTACAGTGCCCTGTTACGCGACACGAGTGACCGGCGCATCGAGTCCGTGTGGCTGCATGACGTCGCGCAGGACAGGCTCTCGGCGATCGGGCTCGTGCTGAGCCAGATGGCCGCAGGCCACCCGGGTGCTCCCCGAGTCACGACCACCACGGACCTGGACGAGGCGCTGAACGGCGCAGATTTCGTGTTCTCCGCCATCCGCGTCGGCGGCCTCGCCGGGCGCACCTCGGACGAGCGGGTAGCGCTCGACCTGGGGCTGCTCGGGCAGGAGACGACCGGCCCGGGCGGCGTGGCCTACGGACTGCGCACCGTACCGGTCGCGGTGCAGGTCGCCGAACGTGTGGCAGCGGTGAGCCCGGGAGCATGGGTCATCAACTTCACCAACCCGGCCGGCATGATCACCGAGGCCATGCAGCAGGTGCTGGGCGACCGGGTCGTGGGCATCTGCGACTCCCCCATCGGGCTGGGCCGCAGGGCTGCTCGCGCTCTGGGACACGACCCGCGGCGGACGTCGCCAGACTACCTCGGCCTGAACCACCTTGGCTGGCTCCGCGGTCTGAGCCACGAGGGTGCCGACGTTCTGCCCCAACTGATCGCCGACGACGCCCTGCTGGGGACCATCGAGGAAGGACGGCTCTTCGGCGCCGAGTGGATCCAGTCCCTCGGCGCGATCCCGAATGAGTACCTGTACTACTACTACTTCACCCGCGACGCGGTGAGATCGATCAAGGGCAGCGCGGCCACGCGCGGGGAGTTCCTGCTCGACCAGCAGCGCCGCTTCTACGACGCCGTCATCGGCAGCCCGCAGTCCGCGTACCAGGAGTGGCAGCGCGTGCGCCGGGAGCGCGACGCGACGTACATGAGGGAGAGCCGGCACTCCGACGACGAGCGGCGCGATGCGGCCGACGTCGAGGGTGGTGGCTACGAGGGCGTGGCCCTGGCCATCATGGCAGCCATCGCCCGCAACGAGCGCAGCGCCATGATCCTCAACGTTCGCAACGGTTGCACCGCGCCCGGGCTGCCTCGGGAAGCGGTCATCGAAGTGCCGTGCATGGTGGACGCCGACGGCCCCCACCCGCTGGCGACGCGCCCGCTCCTGGGTCACCAGCTCGGGCTCGCGCAGCAGGTCAAGGCGGTCGAGCAGCTCACGATCCAGGCGGCGCGGACGCGGTCGCCGCGCCTGGCTCTCGAGGCGTTCGCATTGCATCCCCTCGTGGACTCGGTGTCCACCGCTCACGTGCTCCTCGACGGCTACCGGCAGCGCATCCCCGACGTGGATGCGCTCTTCCGCTGACTCCTTGCTGAAGCCGTCAGTCGTTCTGCGGAAAGCCCAGGTTGAGTCCACCGTGGCTCGGGTCGAGCCAGCGCGAGGTCACGACCTTGCCGCGGGTGTAGAAGTGGACGCCATCCATGCCGTGGGCGTGGGTGTCGCCGAAAAGGCTGTCCTTCCAACCGCCGAACGAGTAGTAGGACACCGGCACCGGGATCGGCACGTTGATGCCGACCATGCCGACCTCCACCTGGTTCTGGAAGCGCCGCGCCGCGCCCCCGTCCTTGGTGAAGATGGCGGTGCCGTTGCCGTACGGGTTGGCGTTGATGAGGTCCAGCCCCTCCTCGTAGGACTTCACGCGAAGGACGGACAGCACCGGGCCGAAGATCTCGTCCCGGTAGATGGACATCTGCGGGGTGACGTTGTCGAAGAGGGTCGGCCCGAGCCAGAAGCCCTGGTCGCCGCCGTCGAACTCGTCCTTGCGCCCGTCGACGACCAGGGCCGCGCCCTCACCGACTCCCGCCTCCACATAGCTGGTCACCCTGTCGCGGTGCGCGCCCGTGACCAGTGGCCCCATGTCGCATCCCCGGGTGCCGTCGCCGGTGCGCAGCTTGCGCATCCGGTCGGTGATCTTCTCGACGAGCTCGTCGGCGATGGTGTCGACCGCGACGAGGGCCGAGATCGCCATGCAGCGTTCGCCGGCGGAACCGAAGCCGGCGTTGATGGCGGCGTCCGCGGCCAGGTCGAGATCCGCGTCCGGCAGGACCAGCATGTGGTTCTTGGCGCCACCGAGGGCCTGGACCCGCTTGCCGTGCGCCGTCGCGGTCTCGTAGACGTACCGGGCGATCGGGGTGGAGCCGACGAACGAGACGGCCCTGACATCAGGGTGGGTCAGCAGCGCGTCGACAGCTTCCTTGTCGCCGTGCACCACGTTCATCACACCGTCGGGAAGGCCGGCCTCGGTCCAGAGGCGGGCCACGGCCACGGCCGCCGACGGATCCTTCTCGCTGGGCTTGAGGACCACCGCGTTGCCGGAGGCGATGGCGATGGGGATGAACCACAGCGGAACCATGGCGGGAAAGTTGAACGGGGAGATCACGGCGACCACGCCCAGCGGCTGCCGGATCGAGTACACGTCCACCTTGGTGGAGGCGTTCTCGGTGAACCCACCCTTCATCAGCTGCGGGATGCCGCAGGCGAACTCAGCGACTTCGAGGCCCCGCGTCACCTCGCCGAGCGCGTCGTCGAGCACCTTGCCGTGCTCGGCGGTGATCAGCGCGGCGATCTCATGCTTTCGGGCGTTGAGGAGCTCGCGGAAGGCGAAAAGTACCTGTGTGCGCTTGGCCAGCGACGTGTTGGCCCAGGCCTCCCACGCGGTTCGGGCCGTAGTGACGACCTCGCCGACGAGGTCCGCGGATGCCAGGTCGAGGCGGCCCGTGACGTCTCCGGACGCCGGGTTGAAGACCTCGCTGGTGCGCTCTGAGGTGCCGTCCCAGAGGCGACCCCCCATGAGATGGGTGATGCGGGCGGGTTCGGTGCTCACGGTGCTCACGGTCCTTCCGCGTGCAGACTGGGGGCGGTGTGCCGGATGGTCCAGGGAGATTCGAAGGTGAGCGGCGCTGCCCTCGGGCGGAGACGGTCCCGGATGGCCTCGCCCATGAAGCTGCTGGCGTAGCCCAGCTCCGCGACCAGAGCCGGCAGCTCCAACCGGGAGGCCCGCGGAAACAGGTACGGGCCAAGGGCGAGCCTCACGTCGCCGCGCCCCGCAGAACCTCGGCGCGGTCGGCCAGGTCGACCCGGACCGGCCTGCCGGTGGCGAGGGACTGCAGGGCGGCCGTACACACCGCCGTGGCGGCGTAGCCGTCCCAGGTGGTGGGCCCGACGACCTCGCCTCGGCGGGACGCGTCGACCCAGGCCTGCACCTCCAGGTCGTAGGCGCGGGCGAAGCGGTCGCGGAAGTCGTCGGGAATGTGGCCACCGTAGTGGTTGTCGCTGCGGACGAAGACGTCCTGCCCCAGGCCGACGGTCACGTTGCCGAGTTCGGCCACCGCTTCGCAGCGGACCTCGTAGCCGATCTGGCTGTTGACGAAGACCTCGGTGGTGGCCATGCCGCCGCCGGCCATCTGGAAGATGGCCACCTGTGGGTCGAGCATCCCCTCGGCCGCCCTGCTGGTCGGCTTCGGCGCGAGGACGGTGATCGTGGCGATCTCGTCATCGAAGAGCCAGCGGCACACGTCGACCTCGTGCACCAGCGAGTCGCTGACGATCATCTCCGAGCGGAACCACTTCGGGAGCGTCTTGTTGCGGTGTGTGTTGTGTACGAGCAGGATCCGCCCGAGATCACCGGAGTCGAGGAGTCGCTTCATCCGGGCGTACTCCGGATCGAAACGCCGCATGAAGCCAACCTGGACCAGCGGCCGCCCGGCCTTGTTCCGCTCGGCCTCGACCACGCGCAGCGAGGACTCGCTGTCCATCGTCAACGGCTTCTCGCACAGGGCGTACTTGCCGTGTTCGACGCAGGCGAGGACCTGTTCCTCGTGCACAGAGCCGGGCGAGGCGATGAGCACGGCGTCAACGCCGGAGCCGGCGATGAGTTGGAGCGGGTCACCGACGGTGCGTACGCCGTCGTAGCGCGCGGCCAGGTCGCCGGCCCGCTCGGAGTCCGGGTCGGAGATCGCGACCAGCTCCGCGCCGGCGATGCGGTGCACGATCCGGTCGGCGTGGTCGGCGCCCATCATGCCGACGCCGATGATCCCGACCCGCAGCGGCGATGCACTCATGCCCTCAGCTCTTCCTCTTCTTCCCGCTCCACGGCCTTGCGTTCCTCGGGGCTCAGCGCGGGGGCTTCGACCTGACCGTGCTCGACCTCCCCCGGGTCGATGACCTTGCCTGGGTCGACCCCGCGTAGCTCGTGGCTGAGCTCCCCAAGCTCCTGGCCGCCGGCCATCTCAGTGGTGAGCTGTTCGAGGGTCAGGTCGTCGCGGTGCGCGTCCAGCACGACCCGACCGAGCTTGAGGATGACGAAATGGTTGCCGACGAGGTAGGCATGGTGCGGATTGTGGGTGATGAAGATGACGCCCAGGCCGGCGTCGCGAGCCTTGACGATGTACCGCAGGGCGACGCCTGACTGCTTGACGCCCAGCGCGGCGGTCGGCTCGTCGAGGATGATCACCCTCGCCCCGAAGTAGATGGCCCTGGCAATCGCGATGCACTGGCGCTGGCCGCCTGAGAGGCCCGCGACCGGCCCGTCGAGATCGGGGACGAACACCCCCATCTTGCCCAGTTCATCCGCACAGATGCGCTTCATCCGGGCGATGTCCAAGGTGCGCAACGGCCCCTTGCGCAGTTCGTTGCCGAGGAAGAAGTTCCGCCACACCGACATGAGCGGCGCGAGCGCGAGGTCCTGGTAGACGGTGGCGATCCCGCTCGCCTGGGCCTCCCGCGGCGAGCCGAACCGACGCACCACACCGTCGAGCTTCATCGTTCCGTCGGTGTGGTCGTGCAGGCCGGACATGATCTTGATCAGCGTGGACTTGCCGGCGCCGTTGTCGCCGAGAACGCACGTGACCTCGCCCTGGCGGACGTTGAGGCTTACCCCGCGCAGCGCGTGGACGTTGCCATAGCTCTTGCCAACGTTCTCGAGTTCGACGATCGGGGTGGTCGAGTGGCCGGCGGCGTCGTGCCGCTCGGTGGTCGCGGTGCTCATCGCAGATCCGCCCTCCGCTTGACGTACATGTTCACCAGCGTCGCCAGCAGCAGCATCACCCCGAGGAACGTCCTGAACCAGTCGGGGTTCCAGCCGGCGTAGTTGATGCCGAGCTGGGTCATGCCGAAGATCAGCGCGCCGAGCGACGCGCCGACCACCGAGCCGTAGCCGCCGGTGAGCAGGCAGCCGCCGATGACGGCGGCGATGATGAAGATGAACTCCTTGCCGACGCCCTCGCCGGACTGCACCGTGTTGAACTGGAACAGCAGGTGCATCCCGGACAGCCAGGCGCAGAATCCCACGGCCACGAAGAGGCCGATCTTGGTCGCCCGGACCGGTACGCCGACGGCGCGCGCCGCGGCGGCGTCGCCGCCGACCGCGAACACCCAGTTGCCCGCCCGCGTACGCAGCAGGACGTAGGCGGCGATGACGGTCAGCAGAACCCAGTACAGGACGGTGATCTTCAGGGTGACCGGCCCGAGGGTCACCTCGGATCCGAAGATGTTCTGCGCGCTGGCAAAGCCGTCCATGTCGCTGATGTCGGCGCTGGCGACATTGCCGGTGAGCAGCCGCGTGACGCCGAGGTTGACGCCCTGCAGGATGAAGAACGTGCCGAGCGTGACCAGGAAGCTCGGCAGTCCGGTCTTGAGCAGCAGCCACCCGTTGAACGCGCCGATCGCGACGGAGACGGCCAGCGCCAGCAGGATGCCGACCCAGACGTTGAGCCCGAAGTTCCAGGCGAGCAGGGAAGCGGAGAGCCCGGAGGTGGTCACCGCGACGCCGGCGGAGAGGTCGAACTCCCCGCCGATCATGAGCAGCGCCACGGGGACGGCCATGATGCCGATGGTGGAGGCCCCGTAGAGGATCGTTCCGACGTTGGCGACGTTGCGGAAGGGTTCCGCGACCGCCATGAAGAGCAGGAAGATCACGATCGCCGCGATGAGCGATCCGACCTCAGGGCGGCTCAGCAGCCGTGCCGCAAGGGGGCGGGTGGCGACCCGGTCGTCCTGGGTCGCCACCCCCCTGCTCGGCTCCGTGGCCGTAGCAGTCATGTCAGCTCACCTCGTGCCGTTGCTTGCGAACTTCTCGACAGCAGCGACGTTGGTGTTGTCGATGAACGCGGGACCGGTCAGGGTCGCCGCGCCACCGCCGATGGTGTTGCCGTTGGTCTTGTAGAGCCACAGGCTGTCAACCGCGAGGTAGCCCTGCAGGTAGGGCTGCTGGTCGACCGCCCACTCGACCTGGCCGCCCTTGATCGCGCCCACGAGGTCCTTGTTGGTGTCGAAGGTGACCACCTTGGCCGAGCTGCTGGCGTCCTTCACCGACTTGACGGCGGTCAGCGCGAACGGGGCGCCGAGGGTCAGCACCCGGTCGATGCTCTTGTCCTGCTGGAGCTTCGAGGTGATCGCCGCCTGGACGCTCGGCATGTCGGTGCCGGTGACGTAGATCTTCTCGGTGTTCGGGAACGTGGACTTCGTGCCGTCGCACCGGGCCTCGAGGCCGACGTGGCCCTGCTCCTGGATGACGCAGAGCGCCTTCTTGGCGCCATCCTTCGTGAGCCTTTCGCCGGCCGCCTGACCGGCGATCCTCTCGTCCTGGCCGAAGTAGCCCAGCACGCCCATGCTCTTCCACGCGTCGATGCCGCCGTTGAGGGCGACGACCGGGACACCGCCCTGGACGGCCTTCTGCACGTTGGCCTTCATGGCGTCGGGCTTGGCCAGGGTCACCGCGATGCCGTCGACCTTCTTGTCGATCGCGGACTGTACGAGGTTGGCCTGGTTCGCGCCGTCCGGGTCGGACTGGTACTGCAGGTCGACGTTGTCCTTCTTCGCCGCGTCCTCGGCGCCCTTGCGGACCAGGTCCCAGAAGGTGTCGCCCGGGGCCGCGTGGGTGATGAAGGCGACGGTCATCCTCGGGGTGGTGGCGGTGCCGGCCTTGCCGGCGTCACCCTCGGTGGACTGCTTGCCGCCGCTGGAGCTGCACGCCGCCAGGGCGAGAGCGGTCACGGCGCCGGCCGCGAGCAGGGACATGCGGGATCTGCGCATCATCTCGTATCTGCCTTTCTTCATCCGCCACGTCGTCGGGACGGATCTGGGGGGACGGGTCAGGCGGTGGTACCGCCTGTTGGAGGATCGTGGTGCCTGGTGTGATCGGTGTTGCCATCAGCTGCTCCCAAGGGGAGCCGGTCAGCGCAGCGGGCCGCAGGACTGCAGGTACGTCAGGGTCCGCCTCGCGATGGGCAGGGGCCTGTCGGCGGGGCACGGGTACATGTCCTGCTCGACGATGGCGAAGATATCCGCGTCGAGGTTCGCCAGGGCGTCGAGGATGGGGGGCATGTCGGGGATGCCCGTCGGTGGCTCGCACATGGCGCCCATCCGCACCGCCTCGCCGAAGCCGATGCCCTGTTCGTGCACGGCGGCCACGACAGCGGGGTCGACCTGCTTGAGGTGCACGTACCCGATCCGCTCGGGATGGTCGCCGATGAGCTTGAGGTTGTCCCCACCGCAGTAGGAGATGTGTCCCGTGTCCAGGCACAGGCTCACCAGGTCGGGATCCGTCTCGTCAAGGAACCGCTCCACGTTCTCGTGCGTGTCCACGTGGGTGTCGGCGTGGGGATGGAACTGGATCTGCAGGCCGAACTCCTCCCGGATGCGCCGCGCGAGCCGGTTCATCTGCCCGGCGTACGCCACCCACTGCTCGTCGGTCAGTCGCGCGTCCTCGAGGACCTTCACCGTCTGCGGGTCGCGCCAGAAGTCCGGGATGACCACGAGGTGCCGGGCGCCCATCGCCGCGGTCAGCGTGGCCGCCGCCGAGACGTCCTGCCACGTGGTGTCCCACGAGTCGGCGCGATGCAGGTGCTCGAAGATCGTGCCGGCGGTGACGCTTAACCCCCGCTGCTCGAGCTCGTCGCGCAGTCGGGGCGGGTCGGCGGGCAGGTAGCCGCACGGCCCCAGTTCGATACGGGTGTAGCCGGCCGCGGCGACCTCGTCCAGGAAGCGCTGCCAGGGGGTCTGTCGGGGGTCGTTGGGGAACCAGACCCCCCAGCTGTCCGGGGCGCTGCCGATCAGGGCCGGTCTGCTCATCGCTTCGTCCTCCCGGTCGGCGCCAGCAGTGCGCGCTGGGTGGCCTTGTGCTCGACGTACGTGGCGTGGGCGCGCTGGGTGGTGTCGAGGTCGCTGACCTGGCTGACCGGGACATCCCACCACGACTCGCTGTCGAGGGCGTGGACGGTGGGGTCGGTCTCGACATGGATGACGACGGGACCGCCGTCCGCCGGGGCGGCCTTGGCGTCCTTGATCGCCTGCTCGAGTTCCCCGCGACTGCGCACCTCGATCACCGTCGCGCCGAGGCTGCGGGCATTGGCGGCGAGGTCGATCGGCAGCTTCCCGCCGTCCAGCCGGCCGGTGGTGTCGTTACGGAACCGGTACCTGGTGCCGAACCGCTGTGAGCCGACCGACTCCGACAGTGAGCCGATGGAGTGGAAGCCGTGGTTCTGGACCAGGACGACGATCACCTTGACCCGTTCCTGCACGGCCGTGACGAGTTCCGTCGGCATCATCAGGTAGGAGCCGTCGCCCACCAGGACGAAGACGTCCCGGTCGGGGTCGGCCAGCCGCACCCCGATGCCGCCGGGGATCTCGTAGCCCATGCACGAGTAGCCGTACTCGACGTGGTAGGCCTTGCGGTCCCGGACCCGCCACAGCTTGTGCAGATCGCCGGGCATGGAGCCGGCGGCGCAGACGACGACGTCCCTCGGGTCGGACAGCTCGTTGACGCAGCCGAGCACCGTGCCCTGGGTGAGGACGCCGGCGGCGAGCGCGTCGGTGACCTCGGCGGGCGGGTGGTACGCGGCCTCCACCCGCACGTCCCAGTCGCGGAACAGCCTCGCCTGCCGGTCCCGGTACGCCGGGTCCACCGCATACCCCCGCAGGGCCGCGGTGAGGGCGGTGAGGGCCTCGCGGGCGTCCGTCACCAGGGGCAGACCGGCGTGCTTGCCAGCGTCGAACCGGGCGATGTTGATGTTGACAAAACGTACACCCGCATCCTGGAAGGCGGTGCGCGAAGCGGTGGTGAAGTCGCTGTAGCGGGTGCCGATGCCGATGACGACGTCGGCCTCCTGAGCCAGCGCATTGGCGGCCGTCGAGCCCGTCGAGCCGACCGCGCCCATGGCCTGCGGATGACCGTGCGGCAGTGCGCCCTTGCCGGCCTGAGTCTCCCCGACCGGGATGCCGGTGGCCTCGCAGAACGCACCCAGCGCCTCCTCCGCGCCGGAGTAGTGCACCCCGCCGCCGGCGACCACGAGCGGTCGCTGCGCCGAGCGGATCAGCGCGGCCGCGTCCGCGACGTCGACGGCCTCCGGGACCGGCCGGGCGACCCGCCAGACCCGCGGCGCGAACAGGTCGATCGGCCAGTCCAACGCCTCCGCCTGCACGTCCTGCGGCAGCGCGATGGTCGCCGCCCCCGTCTCCACCGGGTCGGTGAGGACCCGCATCGCGCCGAGCAGGGCCGAGGGCAGCTGCTCCGGCCGGTTGACCCGGTCGAAGAAGCGCGACAGCGGTCGGAAGGCGTCGTTGACGGTGACGTCCGCGGCGTGCGGCACCTCGAGCTCCTGCAGCACCGGCCCGGACACCCGGGTGGCGAAGGTGCCCGAGGGCAGCAGCAGCACCGGCAGACGGTTCACGGTGGCCAGCGCCGCTCCCGTGAGCATGTTCGTCGAGCCGGGGCCGACGGACGCGGTGCAGGCCCAGGTCTGAAGGCGGTCCTTCTGACGTGCGTAGGCCACCGCGGTGTGGACCATGGCCTGCTCGTTGCGGGCCAGCACGTAGGGCAGGCGCTCCTCCTGCTCGGCCAGCTCGTTCTGCAGCAGCGCCTGGCCCACGCCGGCGACGTTGCCGTGGCCGAAGATGCCGAGGCACCCGGCGAACAGCTTCTGGCGCTGGCCGTCCCGCTCGGTCCACTGGCTGGCCAGGAAGCGCACGACGGCCTGCCCCACGGTCAGGCGTACGGTTTCGGCGCCGGCGGTCATCGAGGTCCTCCGATCGGCAGTCTCGGGTCGACATCCTGCTGGGCCCACGAGTCCCGCAACCAGGCGTGGGCGGGGTCGTCGCAGATGAGCCAGGCCCGGGTCGCGCCGGGGCCGGCCATGACGTTCAGGTAGTAGAGGTCGTAACCGGGTGGGGCCATCGCGGGGCCGTGCCAGCCGTGCGGCACCAGGACGACATCGCCCGAGCGGACCTCGGCGAAGACGTCCAGCGGCCGCTCGCGGGTGCCGTACACGCGTTGATAGCCGACCGGATCAGCTCCGTCCGCCGGGGACTCCGCCCGGACCTCGAAGTAGTAGATCTCCTCCAGCTCGGTCTCCACCCCCTCCCGCTCCTCGTCGTGCTTGTGCGGAGGGTAGGAGCTCCAGTTGCCGGCCGGCGTGATGACCTCGCACGCGATGATCGAGTCCGCGTCGAGCACCTGCGGGACGCCGAAGTTGCGCACCTCGCGCGAGGCCCGGCCGGCGCCCCGCAGCTCCACGGGGACGTCCGCGGCGGCCACGTGCCGGAACGGCAGCGGCCTGCTGTGTTTCGTCGCCGTCGCGCCGCAGAGGGCCACCTTGGCCCGGCCAACGCCTGCGTTGCGCACCGTGAGGCTGGCGCCGCGCGGGACGTACGCCACGTCGGTCGCACCGACGAAGACGCTCGTCCGTCCGGCGAGCCGGGCCTCGTGGCGCTCTCCCGTGTGGTCGACCGCCGTGACGTCGAAGCTGCCCTGCAGGGGTACGACGATGACCTCGCTGTCGCCGAGGTCGAGGCTCACCTGGACGGCCGGTGCCAGTGTGGCCACCCGCAGACTGGTGTGCTGCCAGCCGTCGAGGGCGTCGGTGACGCACACCTGGAAGTCGCCGTCGGCGCAGCTGCCGAAGGGATGCACCCAGCGTCCGTTGTCGCTCATCGCCGCCCCCCGTGCACGAGTTCCGCGGCGATGTCGACGGCGGTGGCGACGTCACCGTCCGGCGGGAAGAGCAGCGCCCGTCCGACCACCAGGCCGCGCACGGCCGGCAGGTCGAGCGCCTTGCCCCACGCGGCGTACGTGTCGTCCGGGTTGCGTCTCGGGTCACCGCCGAGCAGAAGCGTCGGCAGCGTGGTGGCGTCCATGACGCGCTCCAGATCGTCGACCACGGGCAGTTTCAGCCAGGTGTGCTGGCTGGTGGCCCCCAGACCCGCGGCGATGTGGATGGAGGTGATGGTCGAGTCGGGGTCGAGCAGGTTGCGCACCCGGCCGTTCTCCCGAACCGAGAGGAACGGCTCCACCATCGCCATGACACCGTGGGCGGCGAGCCCGGTGATGGCGCGGGCGCTCACCTGCAGCGTGGCTGCCGTACCCGGATCGCCGAGGCAGATCCGGGTCAGCATCTTGCCGCCCTCCAGCCCCCGGGCCGCGATCTCGTCGGCCGTGTACGCGGTGAACCGGTCGTCGAGCTCGAAGACCGCGCCCTGCAGGCCGCCTCGGTTCATCGACCCGATGGTGACCTTGTCCTCCAACGCCCCCATCAGGAGCAGGTCGTCGAGGATGTCGGGCGTGCCGAGAACGCCGTCGACGCCGGGGCGGGACAGCGCGGTAGCCAGCCGCTCCAGCAGCTCGCTGCGCGAGGCCATGGCCTGACGGTCGTCACGCACGCCCAGCGCGCCGCGCGCCGGGTGGTCCGCGGCCACGATCAGCAGTCTGCCGTCCACGCCGACGAGCTGCCGGCGCCGGCGGGCGGCCCAGCCGTTGATGATCCGCCGCGGCTCGCGTACCCGGATCTCGGTCAGATCGGCGATGGTCGAACGGGTCGTCGTCACGGTCATCCCTCCTGTCCCGCGGTGGCGAGGACGGCCTCGACCTCGGCGGTGGTCGGCATGGCACTGGAGCACTCGAGTTTGGACGCGACGATTGCCCCAGCCACGTTGGCGAAGCGCAGGATGCGACCCAGCTCCCACCCGTTGAGCAGGCCGTGGACCAGCGCACCCCCGAAGGCGTCACCCGCACCGAGGCCGTTGACCACCGTCACGGGGAACGGCCGCACTTCGACGCGCTCGTCGGCGGTCGCGGCCAGCACCCCCTTGGGTCCCTGCTTGACGATGGCGAGCTGCACCCCGCGCTCGAGCAGGGCGTCCGCCGCGCGCTGGGGTTCGGTCTCGCCGACCGCCACCTCGCACTCCTCGCGGTTGCCGACCGCGACGGTGACATGCTCCAGGGCCTTGGCGACCTGGTCGCCGGCTTCGGCCGGGTGCGGCCAGAACATCGGCCGGTAGTCGAGGTCGAGGACGGTGTGCGACCGCCGGCCGCGGGCCTGCCACGCGGCGAAGTGCGCCGTGCGGGACGGCTCCTGCGACAGCCCGGTGACGGTGGCCCAGAAGACCCAGGCCGCGCGGATCGCGTCGAGCGGGAGTTCCTCCGCCTCGATCATCAGGTCGGGCGCGGTCGGATAGCGGTAGAAGTACAGCGGGAAGTCGTCCGGGGGGAAGATCTCGCAGAAGGTGACCGGCGTCGGGGGGCCGTCGACCTCGGTGACGAACGCGTCGTCGACGCCGAAGTCGCGCAGCGACCGACGGATGTAGCGACCGAACGGGTCGCGGCCGGTACGCGTGATGAGCGCCGCCCGCCGTCCGTGCCGCGCCGCGGCCACGGCGACGTTGGTCGCGCTCCCGCCCAGAAACTTCTCGAAGCGCTCGACGTCCTCGAGGCCAACACGGTGGTCGAGCGGGTAGATGTCCACCCCGCACCGACCCATGGCCACCAGATCGTACGCCGCGCCTCCTGCCGTCACCATCGTCATTCCCCGGCCGCGCTCGGTCCGGCCGCGGCCGCCTCGTCCGCCACGGCCAGCAGATGCTCGATGCTCGCCCGTACGTCGGCCACCGGGTTTGGTTCCGCGGACCCGGTGGCCGGGGAGCCGGCCAGTATGCAGTCCTGCTCGAGGACGTACCACCCCGCGTACCCGCTGTCCTCGAGGGCCGTCACGATCGCCTTGACGTCGACATCACCCTGGCCGAGCGGGACGTACATGCCACCGGCCACGGCTTCGGTGTAGGTGACCTCGCCGGACTGCACCCGCCGGACCCAGTCGATCCGGACGTCCTTGAGATGGGTGTGCGCGATCCGCCCGGGGTGCTGCTGCGCCACCGCGACCGGGTCGCCGCCGCCGATGTGCAGGTGCCCGGTGTCGAGGCACAGGCCGATTCGGCTCCCGGCGAGCACCTTGCCCGTCTCTTCGCCGCTCTCGACCATCGTGCCGACGTGCGGGTGCAGGGTGGCCACGAGTCCGCGGGTGGACGCCGCGTCGGTGATCCGGTCAAGGTTGCCCAGCAGAGTCGACCAGCCGGACTCGTCGAGGACCGGACGCTCGTCGTAGCCCTCCTGACCCGTCGCAGCGGCGATGACCACCGTGGATGCGCTGGCCGCCACCAGACCGTCCATCGCACGTTCGACCTCCGGTAGCGGGTCGTGGCCCGGGTCGTGCAGGACGACGGGGACGAACTGCCCCACCGCCTTCAGGCCGTAACCGGCCAGCGTCGCGGCCTTGGCCGTGGGGTCGTCGGGCAGGAAGCCCTCCGGTCCGAACTCGGTGGCGGCCAGACCGAGTTCGCGCATCTGCCGCAGCACGACGTTCGGTTCCAGTTGGTAGCCCCAGCCGGGGACCTCGCAGACGCCCCAGGAGATGGGTGCCCCGGCGATACGGTTGGGCACCGGGGTGGCGGCTCCTGGCGGGGTGGGTTCGGCGCTGACAAAGGTCATGGCCTCAGACTCCCTTGATCTCGGAGAGGGCGACGGGCCGGCGCTCCGCTCGGGACAGCTCGCAGGCCTCGGCAACGCGGAAGGCCTCAAGCGCGTCGCGGACGGTGCACGGGGACGGCCGCTCGCCGCGGGCGACGTCCGCGAAAGCGGTGAGCTCGGCCTGGTACGCCGGAAGGAAACGCTCCATGAAGGACCACCTCCGGGGGCCCCGGGGAAAGTCGACCCCCTCCTCGGCGGACCTCATCGCCAGCGAGTGGTCCAGCCCCACCGCGATCGTGCCCTTCTCGCCGAACACCTCCATGCGCACGTCGTGGCCGCCGCCGTTGTATCGGGTCGAGGAGACGAGGACCATCGTGCCGTCGTCCAAAGTCAGCAGGGCGGCGCCGGTGTCCACATCCCCGGCCTCGGAGAAGAAGCCGGCTCCCTTGTTCGCACCCGTCGCGTAGACGGAGGCCACCTCCTGCCCCGTGACGAACCGGATGATGTCGAAGTCGTGCACGTTGCAGTCGCGGAAGATCCCGCCCGAGGTCGGGATGTACGAGGCGTGCGGCGGGGACTGGTCGTGGGTGTTGGCCCGGATGGTGTGGATGAAACCCAGCTCGCCGGATTCCGCCGCGCGCCGCGCGCGCTGGTAGCCGACGTCGAAGCGTCGCTGGAAGCCGACATGCGCCGGCACTCCGCTGGCGGCGACGAGGTCGGTCAGCGCGATGGTCTCTTCGAGGGTGGCCGCGACGGGCTTCTCGCAGAAGGTCGGCACCCCGGCGGCGATCCCCTGCCACAGCAGCGGGGCGTGCCCGGGGGTGGCGGTCGCGATCACGAAACCGTCGACGCCCGAGGCGAGCAGCGCCTCGGCGTCTGCGGCGACCTCCGCGCCGAGCTCCTCGGCGAGGGCCCGGGCGGCCTGAACGTTGGTGTCGGTCACGACGAGCTCGTCGACGAAGTCGAGGCCTACCAGGGTCCTGGCATGGAAGGCCCCGATCCTTCCCACCCCCGCGAGCCCGATGCGCATATGAGTCATCCAATCCACGTGTCGGTGGCCGCCGTTGCCCCGCCACTGGCCGTGGGGCGTAGCCTGCCCGTAACATCGATGCCTCGTCAAGGGTTTGTCCTAACATCCTCACGTAAGTTCAATCTGTCTTTTGGAGTAGAGTGCCGGCCATGGCCATCCAAGTGGGCATCACGATCGACCGGTCCTCCCCGGTGCCCCTGTACCACCAGCTCGCGGAGCAGCTGCGCGCCGCGATCCGCAGTGGTCAGCTGCAGCCCGGCGATCCGTTCGAGAACGAGATGGCCCTCGCCGAGCGACTCAACCTGTCACGGCCAACGGTGCGCCGGGCCATCCAGGAGTTGGTCAGCCAGGGCCTGCTGCTGCGTCGGCGCGGTCTCGGCACCACGGTCGCCAACCGCAAGGTGCACCGGCGTGCCGAACTCACGAGCCTCTACGACGACCTCAAGCGCGACTCGGCCCGACCCACGACCGCCGTCCTGCAGCACGAACTGGTGCGGGACGAGCGTGTGGCAGCGTCGCTCGATCTGCCCGTCGACGCCGAACTGCTCTCGATCGTCCGCCTGCGGTTCTCCGACAACCGCCCGCTGGCCATCCTGCACAACTGGCTGCCACCGTCGTACGCCGACATCACCCGGGAGCAGCTCGAGGCGCAGGGCCTGTACGCCCTGCTACGCGATCGTGGCGTGCGGCCGGTCGTCGCGCACCAGACGATCGGGGCACGCACGCCGACCGCGGCCCAACGGCGGCACCTGCGGCTGAAGCCGTCCGAGCCCGTGCTCACCATGACGCGCAGCGCGTTCGACTCGGCAGGCAACCCGGTGGAGTACGGCGACCACTGCTACCGAGCTCAGGACTACAGCATCGAGGTCATGATCGACGAGCGGTGACGCGGGACGACGCCCATGGCCGGGCCGACCGGCCGCCCCTAACTTGATCTTTAACCTGTTCGACGTAGTCGGGGATTCGCGGTCTTCGTTTTCTTGGTGCCCGGTTTGTTGGTCTTCTTGGTGGTTGCGATGTGGACGTCGTGACGTGCGGGGTTCCAAAACGCGGTCATCGTGGCTGACCTGGCCGGACGTGGTTCCTATCAGGGATGCCTGACACCATCGTTGGGATGTCGCTCCGCCTGATCTACCTCGTGTTCTGCCGGATCGCCGGCTGGGTGTCCCTGCTCGCTCGGACCACCGCAGCCAAGGACCCGGAGATTCTCGTCCTGCGTCACGAGAACGCGGTCCTGCGCCGACAGAACCCCAAGCCGCGCCTGAACTGGGCCGACCGCGCAGCGCTCGCCGCCCTGATCAGGCTCCTGCCACGGACGTTGAAGGCCCATCGGCTCGTCACCCCAGCCACGGTCCTTCGCTGGCATCGGCGGCTGGTCGCCCGCCACTGGACGTATCCACACCGGCTCGGGCGCCCGCCCATCGACCCAGCGCTGGCCGCGCTGGTCGAGCACATGGCCCGGGACAACCCGGGCTGCGGCTACCAGCGAATTCAAGGAGAGCTGTTCGGTCTTGGTTACCGGATCGGCGCGTCGACGATCCGCAGGATCCTCAACAGCTGGGCACACCGCCGGCACCGCTGCGCCGCGACCACACCACGTGGCGACGATTCCTGCGCACCCAAGCGTCCACCATGCTCGCCTGCGACTTCTTCCATGTGGACTGCGCGCTCACCCTCCAACGCTTGTACGTGTTTTTCGTCCTGGAGGTCGGCAGCCGGTACGGGCACATCCTCGGCGTCACCGCCAACCCCGACGGGCCGTGGACCGTTCAGCAGGCCAGGAATCTGCTCATGGACCTGGGCGAGCGCGTCGATCAGTTCAGATTCCTGATCCGGGACCGGGCCGGGCAGTTGACCGACGCCTTCGACACCGTACTGACCGACGCCGGCGTCACGGTATACAAGATCCCACCGCGCAGCCCGCGATCCAACGCCTACGCGGAAAGGTTCGTCCTCACCGCCCGCAGCGAGGTCACCGACCGCATGCTCATCTTCAGCGAACGACATCTACGCAGAACACTTGCTGAATACGCCCGTCACTACAACGGGCGGCGACCACACCGAGCCCTGCAGTTGCAGTCCCCGCGCTCCGACCGTCCCGTCGTTGACCTGACCCACAAACGGATCAAACGCCGGCCCGTCCTCGGCGGGCTGATCACCGAATATGAACGAGCCGCATAGAAGCCCAAGTCAGGCCACGTAGCAGGGTTTTGGAACCCCACAGGGTGGGTCGGGTCGTCCGCCGAAGTGGAGTAGACGGCAGTTGATCGACGGGATCCGGTGGCGGACACGGGTCGGCTCGCCGTGGCGGGACGTGCCGGCACTGTACGGGCCCTGGCAGACCGTCTACGGGTTGTTCCGCAGGTGGCAGCGGGCCGGGGTGTGGCGGAACGTGGTCACCGGGTTGCAGGCACGCGCCGATGCGGCGGGATTGATCACCTGGGACGTCAGTGTTGATTCCACCAGCGCCCGCGCTCATCAGCACGCCGCCGGCGCCCGCACCCGTGGTGAGTTGCAGGTCGAGTCGCCCGGTGGTGTCGATGACGAGCCCGACGACCATGCGTTGGGACGGTCGCGAGGTGGGTTGACCACGAAGCTGCACCTGGCCTGTGAACAGGGCCGCAAGCCGTTGTCGACCGTGCTCACCGCCGGACACCGCGGCGACAGCCCGCAATTCGACCCGGTCCTGGCCGGTATTCGGGTTCCCCGTCCCAGTGGCGGCCGGCCCCGCACACGACCGGATCGAATCCTGGCCGACAAGGCATACAGCTCCCGCGCCAACCGGCAGCACCTGGCCCGCCGCGGAATCGCCGCGACCATCCCGATCAAGGTCGACCAGGCCGCGAGCCGACGCAGGAAAGGCTCGCAGGGCGGCCGGCCACCGACCTTCGACTCCATCACCTACCGGCAGCGCCACGCCGTCGAGTGCGGCATCAACCAGCTCAAACGCAACCGAGCCCTGGCCACCCGCTATGACAAACTCGCCGTCCGCTACCACGCCACAGTGCACATCGCCACGATCAACGAGTGGCTCCGACCCGGCTTATGAAACAGGGCCTAATCCCGGCGGCCCGCTCTCTGGCGGCGTTCTCGCGCACGGTGGTTCAGGCTACGAGCAGGCGGAGACCGAGCTCTGCCGTGTCGAGGGCGACGAGGTCGCGGTTGCGCTCGGCCCACCGGCCTGAGGAAAGGTCTTCGCGGAGTGTGCTGACTGCCCGTTGCTCAGCCTGCGGTCCGACTCTGGTCCATACCGAAACCGCGCGGCGTACATGTTCGTCCAGGTATGCCTCAGGCCGGCGCCAGTATGCCTCGAAGAAGCCGTCAGCGCAGTCCCACGGGACGAGCACCGGCTCCGCGCGTCCTCCGATCGCGCGGGTCAGGTCGGCCAGGGACGGCCAGTCGACGAGGAGGTCTGCAAACTCAGGTAAGTAGTCGCGGGTGAGCCAGAACCGCTGACGCCAGCCGGTGTCATCGGCGTCGTACGTGAACACCACCACGCGGCGGGCCACACGCCGCATCTCACGCAGCCCGGCGACCGGATCCGGCCAGTGATGGACGGTGCTGACCGCCATCGCGGCGTCAAAGGACTGGTCCTCGAACGGCAGACTCTCCGCAGCGGCGGCCACGCACGGCGCCGCGCCCGGGGGACGCTGCGCCCGCATGACCGCCGACGGTTCCACCGCCGTGACGTCGCGGTCGGGTGGTTCGTAGGAGCCGGTGCCAGCCCCGACGTTCAGCACCGTTCGTGCGTCCCCCAGCGCATCCCAGATGCGCGCGGCGATCCGTGGCTCGGTGCGCCGCGTCGCGGGGTAAGCGGATCCGATGGCGTCGTACAACTGCGCGCCGAACACTTTCAGTTGCTCCTCTGGCGCCGTCCTGATCCCCATTGCGCGTGCCTCCAGTTCCCTGTCTATAGCCGTCACCATGGCAGCAGCGCGGTCGCGCTGGTCCATCAGCAGGCCGCGCAGCCGGCACAGGTGCGCGACTGCGTCGGTGGCCGGATCGTCAACCAGATCCGCGATCTCCCGCAATCCGAAGCCGAGCCGCCGGTAGGCGAGCACCTCCCGGAGTCGCTCCACATCGCCCGGGGAGTAGACCCGGTGCCCAGCCGCGGTCCGCGTGGACGGCTCCAGGAGGCCGATCTCGTCATAGTGATGCAGTGTGCGGACGCTGACACCGGCCAACTCCGCCACACGCCCCACGGTCAGGTGCTCCTCCACGCCACCGACTATGTGACATGACGCCGCGTGAGGAGCAAGCGCTTCGCTGCTTACATGATCGAGTTTCCGCTCATCGGCACGACCGGGCGCCGCCTCAATCCGGTTGTCGTGACGCTGCGTAGCGCGCGGTCGGCGGCATGACCGGATGTTCGATGGACGTCGAACTTGGCGAATGACTACCGGACCGGCAGGAGTGGACACCCGGCAGACGTGATTGAGTGTGTACGTGGCGCTCTATCCGGTGGGTGACCTGTGAGGGCACCGGGAGGCTTGCGGGCCGGGGG
>NZ_QGGF01000282.1 GCF_003857015.1 Micromonospora globispora
GTGCCGGGGCGGGCAAGGGGCCGCGGACGGCGCAGGCGGCGCGGCCGACTGCGGACGCCGACTGGGCCGGCGAGCCGCCCTACGACCCGGACTACGACGGGCCGCTCCGTTCCGGCGGACGCCCGGTCGCCGCGACGCCGTCGACCCCGACCTATGAGGGCTTCGACCCGGGCGACGAGCCGCTGGACGAGGTGATCGACGAGCGGACCGCCCGGCAGTCCAGCGAGGAGCAGGCGGTGCAACTGCTCCGGGAGACGTTCGGGGCCGAGAAGATCGACGAGGTGGACGCGCGGTAGCGGCGCGTCGGCCGCCGAGGATGTGTGCCGCCGCCCGACTAGGCTGGGCGGCGGCCGATAGACGAGTGCGAGAAGGAGCCTTCCGTGCGCCCAGGTGGACAGCCGAACATGCAGCAGATGCTGAAGCAGGCGCAGAAGATGCAGCAGCAGATCGCGAAGGCTCAGGCCGAGCTGGCTGAGGCGGAGCTGACCGGCACCGCCGGCGGTGGCCTGGTGACCGCGACCGTCGCCGGCACCGGCGAGCTGAAGGCGATCAAGATCGACCCGAAGGCGGTCGACCCGGAGGACGTGGAGACCCTGGAGGACCTCGTCGTCGCGGCCGTGCACAACGCCGCCGAGGCGGCCCGGGAGCTGACCGAGAACAAGATGGGCCCGGTCACGGGCGGCATGGGCGGCCTCGGCCTGCCCGGGTTCTGAGCCGGCAGATGTACGAAGGTGCCATCCAGGACCTGATCGACGAGCTGGGTCGGCTCCCGGGTGTCGGCCCGAAGAGCGCCCAGCGGATCGCTTTCCACATCCTGTCGGCGGACCCCGCCGACGTGAACCGGCTGGCCGGCGCGCTGCGCAAGGTCAAGGAGCTGGTGCGCTTCTGCACGACCTGCTTCAACGTGGCCGAATCCGAGCAGTGCCGGATCTGCCGCGACCCGCGCCGCACCGACGAGGTGCTCTGCGTGGTGGAGGAGCCGAAGGACGTGGTGGCGATCGAGCGGACCGGCGAGTTCCGGGGCCGGTACCACGTGCTCGGCGGCGCGATCAATCCGCTGGAGGGGATCGGGCCGGACAACCTGCGGATCCGCGAGCTGATGACCCGGCTCGGGAGTGGTGCGGTCCGTGAGCTGATCCTGGCCACCGACCCGAACACCGAGGGCGAGGCGACGGCGACGTACCTGGCCCTGATGGTCAAGCCGATGGGGATCGCGGTGACCCGGCTGGCCAGCGGTCTGCCGGTCGGCGGCGACCTGGAGTACGCCGACGAGATCACCCTGGGCCGGGCCTTCGAGGGCCGCCGCGCGGTCTGACCGTCCCGCCTACGACGACTGGCCGGCGCCCGAACGGGTGCCGGCCAGTGTCGTTCCTGGTTCCGGCATGTGGGACGGGTGTGTCCCGGGCCACACGCGCCCCGGCCGAGGCCCGCGCGGACGACATTTGGTCCTTTTGTCATGGTCTGGGCGGTACTGTCGCGGGGCCGCGGATGTGACAGTCCTGTTTGCCGGGAGATCCCGGCCTGTCAGAGCCGGTCGGTTGGTGTCGGCTTGATAGCGATTGCCTAACGGGCTTTCCGCTTCGGTATGACATGTCATAGCCTCCCGCACACGGACTGAGCCACAACTCGGCGTGGTCACGCATGACAGAGGTGAGAGATGCAGGCGAGAAGGCTTAAAGCCGCCCTGGCCCTCGCGGCCAGTGCGGCGCTGGCGGTGGGCGCGGCCGGTTGCGCGAAGAGTGAGCGCGACGGTGGTGACAGTGGTGAGGCCAAGACTGGCGGCACCTTCGTCTTCGCGGGCGCTGGTGACCCCAAGAACTTCGACCCGATCTTCAACGATGACGGCGAGTCGTTCCGTCCCGTCCGCCAGATGTTCGACACCCTGATCACGCACAAGCCGGGCACGGCGGAGCTGGAGGGTGGCCTGGCGGAGAGCTGGGACCACGACGCCGAGGGCAAGGTCTGGACCTTCAAGCTGCGCCAGGGCGTGAAGTTCCACGACGGCACCCCCTTCAACGCCGCGGCGGTCTGCTACAACTTCGACCGCTGGTACAACATGAAGGGCGCCGCCGCCCAGTCGCAGATGATCTACTACATGGACGTCTTCGGCGGCTTCGCCAAGAACGACAGCCCGGACGCCGGCAAGTCGATCTACAACAAGTGCGAGGCGAAGGACGACGGCACCGCCGTCCTCACGCTGAACCAGTACAAGGGCGCCTTCCCGGGTGCCTTCGCGCTGACCTCGCTCTCGATCGCCAGCCCGGACGCGCTGAAGAAGTACGACGCCGACACGGTCAAGCAGAACGGCGACTCCTTCGAGTACAGCGCGTTCGCCAACGAGCACCCGGTCGGCACCGGTCCGTTCATCTTCGGCGGCTGGGACAAGGCCAAGGGTGAGATCACCCTGAACCGGAACCCCGACTACTGGGGCGACAAGGCCAAGGTCGACAAGCTGATCATCAAGATCATCAAGGACGAGAACACCCGCAAGCAGGAACTGCGGGCCGGCACCGTCCAGGGCATCGACTTCCCGGCCCCGGCCGACCGGAAGGCGCTGGAGGGTGAGGGCTTCAACGTCATCAACCGCCCGGCGTTCAACATCCTCTACCTGGGCATCAACCAGAAGAACCCGAAGCTGAAGGACCTGCGGGTGCGTCAGGCGATCGCCTACGCCCTCAACCGTCAGCAGCTCGTGCAGACCAAGGGCCCGGGTGGCACCAAGGTCGCGGACCAGTTCATGCCGGACACCGTGCTCGGCTACGCCCCGGATGTGCAGAAGTACGACTACAACCCGGAGAAGGCCAAGCAGCTGCTCAAGGAGGCGGGCGCCGAGAACCTGACGCTCAACTTCTACTACCCGACCGACGTCTCCCGGCCGTACATGCCGAACCCGCAGGAGATCTTCACCGTCCTCGCCAACGACCTCGGGGCCGTCGGCATCAAGGTCAACGGTGTGGCTCGCCCGTGGAACGGTGGCTACAAGGACGACGTGCAGCAGTTCGGCAAGCAGGACCTGCACATCCTCGGCTGGACCGGTGACTACAACGACCCGGGCAACTTCGTCGGTACCTTCTTCGGCCGCGCCAAGACCGAGTTCGGTGACGCGGCGATGACCGAGATGTTCGACGCCATCGCCAAGGCCGACGGCACCGTCGACGAGGCCGGCAAGAAGGCCGCCTGGGAGCAGGTCAACCGCGACATCGCCGCCAAGTGGCTGCCGGCCGTGCCGATCTGGCACGCCCCGCCGGCCATCGTGGTCACCAAGAACGTCAAGGGTCTGGTCGCCAGCCCGCTGACCGACGAGCGGTTCAACACGGTCAGCGTCTCCTGAGGACGGCTCTGACCTGCTGACGCCGTAAGCGGAATCGGCCCGGGCCGGGCTTCCCGGCCCGGGCCGACCCGCGGTAATTGAAAGTCTGGTGTGTGAGAGATGTTGCGAGTCATAGTCCGCCGCCTGCTGCAGCTGGCGGTGACCCTGATAGCGCTGTCCGCGCTCATCTTCGTCTGGCTGCGGAACCTGCCCGGCGGCCCGGTCGAGGCGCTGCTCGGTGAGCGTGCCACCCCTGAACGCCGCGCCCTGCTGATCAAGGCGCTCGGCTACGACCAGCCGATCCTGGTGCAGTACGCCAAGTTCATGCAGCGGGTCGTGACCGGCGACTTCGGCAACTCCATCCGGACCGGCGACCCAGTCAGCGAGGTGATCGGTCGGGCCTTCCCGGCCACCATCGAGCTGGCCGTGGTCGCCATGATCATCGCGATCGGGCTGGGCGTCCCGCTCGGTTACCTCGCCGCCCGTCACCACGGCCGGCTGCTGGACAACCTGAGCATCGCCGGCACGCTGCTCGGCATCTCGATCCCGATCTTCTTCCTGGGCTACCTGCTCAAGGACGTCTTCACCCAGAACATCCACTGGTTCCCGCCATCCGGGCGGATCAGCACCGGTCTGGACAACACCAACGTCACCGGCTTCTTCGTTCTCGACGGACTGCTGACTCGGGAGTTCGACGCCACCGCAGACGCGCTCTGGCACCTGATCCTGCCGGCGTTCACCCTCGCCACCATCCCGCTGGCGGTGATCGTGCGGATCACCCGGGCCAGCGTGCTCGACGTGCTCAACGAGGACTACGTACGGACGGCCGAGGCAAAGGGCCTGCGGCACCGGGTCATCCGCGGCCGGCACATCCTGCGCAACGCCCTCCTGCCGGTGGTCACCACCATCGGTCTGCAGACCGGCGCGCTGCTCTCCGGCGCGGTGCTCACCGAGAAGGTCTACAACTGGGGCGGCCTCGGCACGCTGATCACCGACTCGATCAGCGGCGGCCGTGACTATCCGGTGCTGCAGGCGCTGATCCTGCTGGCCGCGCTGGTCTTCGTGGTGGTCAACCTGCTGGTCGACCTCTCCTACGCCTTCATCGACCCGAGGGTGCGTGTGCGATGAGTGACCCGATGACCCGGCCCGGCGTGACGAGCCCCCGCGACGGTTCCGGCCTTCCCGCCTCCGACCTCTCCGCTGGCGACCGACCCGGCGTCGAGGAGAAGCCCGAGGGCGTGACCCGTGACCTCGGCCGGCTCGGCGACCGGAAGAAGGCACGGCTGGACGAGCTGGCCCGCGCCACCGCCGACAAGGGCGGCGTGAGCCTCGTCCGGGACGCGTTCCGCCGGTTGCGGCGCAACCCGGTCGCCATCGTCGGCGCGTCCATCGTCGGCATCTTCATCCTCGTGGCGATCTTCGCGCCGCTGCTCGCGCCGCACGACCCGGCGCAGCGCTTCGACGAGCTCACCAAGAACCTCACCGTCGACAACATTCCCGGGGCCAGCAGCGAGTTCCCCCTCGGCTCCGACCCGCTCGGGCGGGACTTCCTCTCCCGCCTGATCTACGGCAGCCGGCAGACGCTCTTCGTCGGCGTGGTGGCCACCCTGATCGGGTTGGGCCTGGGCGTACTGATCGGCGCGCTCGCCGGTGCCTTCGGCGGCTGGGTCGACAACATCCTGATGCGCTTCACCGACGTGATGCTGGCCCTGCCGGCCCTGCTGCTGGCGATCAGCCTGGTGGCGATGGCCAGCAGGTCCAGCCAGTGGACGGTCATCTTCGCGGTGGCGGTCGTCAACGTGCCGATCTTCGCCCGACTGCTGCGCGGCTCGATGCTGGCGCAGCGGGAGAGCGACCACGTGCTGGCCGCCCGGGCGCTCGGCGTGAAGGGGCGGTCGATCGTGTTGCGGCACATGCTGCCCAACGCGATGACGGCGGTGATCGTGCAGGCCACGCTCACCCTCTCCACCGCGATCCTGGAGGCGGCCTCGCTCTCCTTCCTCGGTCTCGGCGACCCGGACATCAACCGCGCCGAGTGGGGTCTGATGCTCGGTGTGGACGGCCAGCGCTACTTCGAGGTCCGCCCCGAGCTCGCGTACTACCCGGCGATCGCGATCATCGTCGTCGCACTCGGCTTCACCCTGCTCGGTGAGGCGATGCGCGAGGCGCTCGACCCGAAGAACCGGCGGTGACGGCGATGCGGTGGATCAGCACGGCCGGCGGACGCCGGCGAGAGGAAGTGACCCGATGAGCCTGCTCGACGTACGCGATCTGAGTGTGGTGTTCCAGCGGCGCGGCGAGCGGCCGTTCACCGCGGTCGACAAGGTCAGCTTCAGCGTGGAGCCGGGGCAGACGGTGGGCCTGGTCGGCGAGTCCGGCTGCGGCAAGAGCGTGACCAGCCTGGCGATCATGGGCCTGCTGCCCAAGCGGGGCAACAGGGTCTCGGGCGAGGTGCTCTTCGAGGGCGCCGATCTGCTCAAGCTGAGGCCGGACGACATGCGGGACCGGCGCGGCCGGGACATCGGCATGATCTTCCAGGACCCGCTCTCCTCGTTGAACCCGGTGGTCCCGATCGGGCTCCAGGTCGCCGAGGTGCTGGAGCGGCATCGGGGGATGAACCGGAAGGCGGCGCTGAAGGAGGCCCGGGAACTGCTCGACGCGGTCGGCATCCCGGACCCGATGCGGCGGCTGAAGGAGTACCCGCACCAGATCTCCGGCGGCATGCGGCAGCGGGCGCTGATCGCCATCGCGCTGGCCTGCAAGCCGCGGCTGCTCATCGCCGACGAGCCGACCACCGCCTTGGACGTGACCATCCAGGCGCAGATCCTCACCCTGCTCAAGCAGCTCGTCGACGAGACCGGCACCGCGCTGATCATGATCACGCACGATCTCGGTGTGGTGGCCGGTCTCTGCGACACGGTCAACGTGCTTTACGGCGGCAAGGTGGTGGAGCGGGCCGCCCGGCACGAGCTGTTCGGCCGGCCGCGGCACCCGTACACCCACGGGCTGCTCAGCTCGGTGCCGCGGCTGGACTCGCCGCGGGGCGAGCGGCTGCACGCCATCCCGGGTTCGGTGGCCGACAACATCCCGTGGGTCGAGGGGTGCGCGTTCGCGCCCCGCTGCGGCAACGTGGTGGACGCCTGCCTGGAGGGCACGCCCCCGCTTGAACCCACCGCGACCGGCGGCGACCTGCGCTGCAACAACCCCGTTTCCGAGGAGGTGGCGGTGCCGTGACCGAGCGGACCGGACCACTGGTCGAACTGCGCGACGTCAAGGTCCACTTCCCGATCAAGAGCGGCCTGCTCTTCGACCGTACGGTCGGCTACGTCTACGCCGTCGACGGTGTCTCGTTGTCGATCAACAAGGGTGAGACGTACGGCCTGGTGGGCGAGTCGGGCTGCGGCAAGTCCACCCTGGGGCGGGGTCTGCTGCGCCTCGTCGAGCCGACCGCCGGTGAGATCGTCTTCGACGGCACCGACATCCGCTCGCTCAAGGGCGAGTCGATGCGCCGGGCCCGCCGCCGGATGCAGATGATCTTCCAGGACCCGCTGTCCAGCCTCGACCCCCGCCAGTCGGTGGAGTCGCTGCTGGTCGAGGGGCTCAAGGCGCACGGCCTGGCCGACGACAAGGCGGCCACCAATCGCCGGCTGCGGGAGACCCTCGCCGCGGTCGGCCTGCCCGCCTCGGCGCTGGCGAAGTACCCGCACGAGTTCTCCGGCGGCCAGCGGCAGCGCATCGGCATCGCCCGGGCGCTGGTGCTCGACCCGGACCTGATCGTCGCCGACGAGCCGGTCTCCGCGTTGGACGTGTCGATCCAGGCGCAGGTGCTCAACCTGATGGAGGACCTGCAGAACGAACTCGGCCTGACGTACCTGATCATCGCCCACGACCTGGCGGTGGTCCGGCACATCGCCGACACGGTCGGGGTGATGTACCTGGGCGGGCTGGTCGAGGAGGCGTCCAGCGACGACCTCTACCGCGAGCCGATGCACCCGTACACGAAGGCGCTGATGTCGGCGGTGCCGGTGCCGGACCCCACGGTGGAGGACCGCCGCGAGCGGATCCTGCTCGCCGGTGACCTGCCCTCGCCGACGAACCCGCCCGCCGGGTGCCGGTTCCACACCCGCTGCCCGTGGGCGCAGCCGACCCGCTGCGTCGACGAGCGGCCGGCGTTGCGCGACGTGCTCGGCGGCCACCGGGTGGCCTGCCACTACGCGGAGGACATCGCGGCCGGGCGGATCCGGCCGCACGAGGTCGCGCCGGAGCTGGTCCGGCCCGACGACGGCGCGGGCCCGGGTGACACCGGTGAGCTGATCCCCACGCCGTGAGCCCATGCCGAGGCCCCCTTCCCGGAACCGCGGGAAGGGGGCCTCGGCGCGTCTCAGCCCTCGGGGCGGTTGAGCAGGGCGACCGCGATGGCGTGCACGGCGTCCAGTCCCGCCGGGTCGGCCAGCGCCGCCTTGCCGCCGGTCACCACGTACCACTCGTCGGCGTCCTTGTACTGCACGCGCAGGGTGACCTGGCCGTCGGCGTACTCGGTGCGCAGGGTGAGCTCGCCGGTCACCACGCCCACCTCGTCGGTCATCACCCCGCCGGGACCGGTCGTGATGTCGGTGCTCCGCTGCTGCGGCCCGGCGCCGGCCCCACCGGCCGGGGCGGCCGGTGCGGTGTCGGCGGCCATGCCCGCTCCGGAGACGTCCGCGGGTGCGGCCGGGGCACCGTCCGCGGCCATCCCGGCCGTGGTCCCGGCGCTGGCTCCGCCGCCGGCGTCCGGCCTCTGCTCGGGGGCCGGCGTCGCCCCGGCTCCGGTCACGGCTTGCTCGCCCATGTGCAGCCCTCCAACATGTCGGTGAGGGCGGCCTTCTCGGCACTGGTCACCGTCAGCCGCCAGTAGTGCTTGACCGTCACCCAGTCCGCGGCGTACCGGCACCAGTACGACCGGTTCGCCGGCTTCCACTGGGACGGGTCCTGGTCACCCTTTGCCCGGTTGGAGGTCAGGGAAACCGCGAGGAGCTGCGGCCGGGTCAGGTCGTTGGCGAAGTCGCCGCGCTTCGAGTCGTCCCACTCGTTCGCGCCCGACCGCCAGGCGTTCGCCAGCGGCACCACGTGGTCGATGTCCACCTGGGCGGGATCGGTGAAGACCCGCCCGTCGTAGGGGCTCTCCCAGCGGCCGGCTACCACGTTGCAGCCGGAGAGCTTGATGCTCTCCCCGTCCCGCTGGAGCACGCTGTCCCGGACGTCGCAGTTCTTGCCGGTGTCCCGCCAGTGCGGGAACCGGGTCCGGCTGTAGCCCTTCATGGACCCGGCACTGGCCACGGTCAGCTCGGCGAGCTGCTGGTTGACGTTGCCGCTGCTGCTCGGTGTCGGTTCGGGCTCCGGGAGCGGCACGCAGCCGGCCGCGCCGAGGGCGATCGCCGCGCCGAGCGCGGCCGCCACCGCGGCGCGAGCTCCTGATCTGGTACGCACAGACGACACCTCTCCAGCTTGCGGGCTCCCGGCGATCCCGCACAGTACCTGGGTGCTGGTTTCCGCGATTCGTGGCGTCGGGAGTGGAGGGGCGGGCAGATTGGAAGCCATGACTTCCACCGCTCCCGCGCTCCGGACGGGTACCGCCGCCGGGCGGGGAACCCTGCTCGCCGCGATCCTCGCCTCCGGCATGGTGTTCCTGGACAGCACGGTGGTGAACGTGGCACTGCCCCGGCTCGGCGCCGAACTCGGGGCGACCGTCGCCGGTCTGCAGTGGACCGTGAACGGCTACCTGCTGATGCTGGCCGCTTTCGTACTGCTGGGCGGGGCGCTCGGGGACCGGTTCGGCCGCCGCCGGGTCTTCCTGATCGGGGTGGTCTGGTTCGCGGCGGCCTCCCTGCTCTGCGGACTGGCCCAGGGGACCGGCACCCTGATCGCCGCCCGGTTCCTCCAGGGCGCGGGCGGGGCGCTGCTCACCCCGGGTTCGCTCTCGGTGCTCCAGGCCAGCTTCCACCCGGACGACCGGGGGCGGGCGATCGGCACCTGGGCCGGGCTCTCCGGGGTTTCCACCGCGCTCGGTCCGCTGCTCGGCGGCTGGCTGATCGACACCCTCTCCTGGCGGTGGATCTTCTTCATCAACCTGCCGCTGGCCGTGGCCGTGGTGCTCGCCGGGATGCGCTGGGTGCCGGAGAGCCGCGACGAGAACGTGGCGCGTACCGGGGCGGGCCGCCGCCGGTTCGACGTGGCCGGCGCGCTGCTCGGCGCGCTTGCCCTCGGCGGCGTCACCTACGCCCTGATCGACGCCCCGGCGCGTGGCCTCAGCTCACCGTCGGTGCTGGTCGCGGCGCTGGTCGGGGTAGCCGCGGTAGTGCTCTTCGTCCTGGTCGAGCGGCGGCGTGGGGAGACCGCAATGCTGCCCGTCGGCCTGTTCAGCAGCCGGCTCTTCTCGGTGCTCAACATCTTCACCGTGGTGGTGTACGCGGCGCTCGGCGGCTTCACCTTCTTCCTCGCGGTCTATCTGCAGAACGTGGTGGGCTGGTCGGCCCTGCGCACCGGCCTGGCCACGGTGCCGATGACGGTGCTGCTGGCGGCCGGCTCGTCCCGGGCCGGGGCACTCGCCGCCCGGATCGGTCCCCGGCTGCCGCTCACCGTCGGGCCGATCATCGCCGCGCTCGGCCTGCTGCTGCTGCGCCGGGTCGGCCCGGGCGCGTCGTACTGGGTGGACGTGCTGCCCGGGGTGGTCCTGTTCGGGGCCGGCCTGACCCTGGTGGTGGCGCCGCTGACCGCCTCGGTGCTGGCCGCGGTGGCCGACCGGTTCGCGGGCGTGGCGAGCGGGTTCAACAACGCGGCGTCCCGGGCCGGTGGCCTGCTGGCAGTGGCCGCGCTGCCGCTGCTGGTCGGGCTCTCCGGCACCGGCTACGAACAGCGGGCCGCGCTCACCGGCGCGTTCCGGGGGGCGATGCTCTGGTGCGCCGGGTTGCTGCTGACCGGCGCGGCGCTGGCCGGGCTGCTGATCCACCGGCCGGCTCGCGAGGCGCCGCCCGCGCAGCCGTGTCCGTCGCTGCCCGTGGCCACTCCGCCCGAGGAGCGTCGGCCGCGCGGGGCCTGACGACACGGGCGTCCACTAGGTAGGGTGTGGCGGCGGCTGCCGCGCGCAGTCGGAGGGCCCAGCGACCGGCCGGGGGGACCGTGACCCAGATCGAGATCAATCCGGCCCAGTTGACCAACGCCGCGCTCGGGCTGGACCGGTTCGTCGTACCGGATCTGGAGGAGGCGGCCCGCAAGGTCGCCGCGGGCTACCGGGTGGATCTGCCCGGCTTCGGGGCGCTGCTCTCCTTCGCCGAGGGCTACTACAACTCGGTGGGCGACTACCAGCTGCGCAATCTGGAGACGGCGGCGCAGGTCGTCCAGGCGGTCGCCGCCGGGCTGCGCAAGACCGTCGGCAACTACCATGCCGCCGAGCAGGCGAACGTGGAAATGTTCCGGGTGCCGGGCACCGGGGAGCCGGAGGGCTACCTCGAGGGGCTCCGCGACAGCGGCTTCGCCCGGCTCTTCCACGACCCGCTCGGCGGGGTCGACGGCCTGGGCGAGCAGGCGGCCGAGGTGTTGTCCGTGGCGACCCAGACCAGCTTTGTCGCCCTCGCCTTCGCCACCGCGGCGATGGCGCCGGACTATCTGCCCGCGCCGCTCACCGCTGAGGCGCTGGTGGCGAACGGGTTCTCCATCATCGAGGCGGCGCGCGAGCTCAGCGCCGTCGCCTCCACGCTGGAGGGCTCGGTCATCAGGAAGTTCGACGGGTACGCCAACGCGGCGACCGCCGGCTGGGTGGACTCCAGCGTGATCGGCTACCGGAACGTGGTCGCCGAGGTGTCCCGCGAGCTGGGGCAGGTGCAGAAGGCGATCGCCGCGATGTCGGCGTCGCTGGTGGCCGTGGTGAGCCTGCTCGCCGCGTTCTGGTCCGCGTTCATCGCCTTCACCGCCGAGTTCTTCGTGACGATCCTGGACCTGACCCTCTCCTCGATCGGCCCTCAGGCCGCCGTGCTCCAGCCGATCATCCAGGCGCTCGGCGCGCTGGCCAGCGCCTCCTGGCTGACCGCCGCCGGCACCGTCATCTCGGTGGTCGTCGCGGGCATCGCGCTGCTGTCCGGAGTGGTCAAGGAGTTCGTCGGCGTGCAGCGCTTCGACGAGCAGGGCGACGGCACCCCGGATCTGCAGCAGGTCCCGGTCGCGTGGCACTCGATCTGAGCGGGCGGAAAGGGCAGGGATGAGCAGCTTCGACTCGCAGATCCAGCGGGCGCTGCGGCAGGTGCGGGAACGGCTCGACGCGTTCGAGCAGCACCGCACCGCGCTCGCCGAGACGATGGGCGAGGGGACCAGCGAGGACGGCCTGATCACCGCGCGGGTCGGGGCCGGTGGCGAGGTACGCGATCTGGAGATCAATCCACGGGCGATGCGGCTGGACAGCTTCAACCTGCGGGACGGCATCCTCGCCGCGATCCGTGCCGCCGCCAGCGACTACGCCGAAACGGTACGGGCGGCGACCGCGCTGCCACCGGTCGACCCGGAGCAGTTGCTGCGGGACTTCGGCATGGGCGCGGGGACGAAGGCCACCATGGCGCAGTTCTCCGAGCGGGCCGCCGATATCGAGCGCAACCTGGCCGCCCTGCGGAAGGACCTGGCCGGATGATCGGGCTCGCCGCCGATCCGGCACGCGCCGGGAACATCCTGCTGGTCCGGGCCCCCCGTCGCCGGGGCCACGCGGTGTTCGGCTGGCTCGTCCCGATCGGCCTCGGGCTGGCCGTCGTGGTGTCGGTGCTGGTCGCGGTGCTGCTCTGGTCCCGCTCGCCGGTGGCGGCGCTGGGCGGCGCGATCTGCACCCTCCTGTTCCTGATGTTCCTCACCCTGCTGCCGGGTGCGCCCCTGGAGCAGCGCCGCCGCTCCGGGCGCGACGACAGCGTCGGGCTGCCAATGGCCGAGCTCTCCGCCGAGGGCGTACGGGCCCGCTACCGGGTGCCGACGCTGGGCGAGCGACGTACCGGTCAACCGGCCGACCCGGCGTACGACGCCGCCGTGGCCTGGACCGACGTCACCGGCTGGCGGTACGGGCAGGACCCGTTCGGCCAGCGGGTGATCGTGATCGAGGTGACCGATCCGGCGGCGGTGGTCCTGCGGCGCGCCGACCCGCTGCTCCGGTCGTACCTGGACCGGCTGGTGCGCCAGGTCGGGTCACTGGTGGTGGTGCGGGCGCCGATCGCCGGGCCCGATCAGGAGCGGGCCGTGGTGGAGCGGCTGGCGGCGCAGGGCGTGCCCCGCACCGACGGCTGACGACCGCTTCCCCGGTCGCTGGACGTGGGGAGCCGAGGAGCAGGCGGCGCCCGGCGCATCGCCGGACGCCGTCCTGAGCTCAGCCGCGGGCGCGGTTGACCGCGCTGGTGACCGCCTTCACCGAGGCGGTCACGATGTTGGCGTCCATCCCGACGCCCCAGACCGTCCGGCCGTCCACCTCGCACTCGACGTACGCGGCGGCCTGCGCGTCCCCACCCGAGGAGAGCGCGTGCTCGTGGTAGTCGAGCACCCGTACCGCCACGCCGAGGGACTGCAGCGCGTTGACGTACGCGTCGATCGGGCCGTTGCCGACCGCGGCGAGCGACCGGCGCTCGTCCCCGAAGCCGACCTCGGCCTCGATCTCGACCTTGCCGTCGGCGGTGCCGATGGCGTAGCCGGCCAGGGTGACCGCTGGGTCGACCTGGTGGTCGACCAGGTAGTTGCGGGCAAAGATCTCCCACATGGTGCCCGGCTCGACCTCGCCGCCGTCGTGGTCGGTGACCTGCTGGACCACGCCGGAGAACTCGATCTGGAGGCGGCGCGGCAGGTCGAGCTGGTGCTCGGTCTTCATGATGTACGCGACGCCGCCCTTGCCGGACTGCGAGTTGACCCGGATGACCGCCTCGTAGGTGCGGCCCAGGTCCTTCGGATCGATCGGCAGGTAGGGGACCGCCCAGGTGAACTGGTCGACCGGAACTCCGGCGGCGGACGCGTCCTGCGCCAGGGCCTCGAGGCCCTTCTTGATCGCGTCCTGGTGCGAGCCGGAGAAGGCGGTGTAGACCAGGTCGCCCGCGTACGGGTGGCGCTCGTGCACCGGCAGCTGGTTGCAGTACTCGACGGCCCGCTTGACCTCGTCGATGTTCGAGAAGTCGATCATCGGGTCGATGCCCTGGGAGAACAGGTTCAGGCCGAGCGTCACCAGGTCGACGTTGCCGGTCCGCTCGCCGTTGCCGAAGAGGCAGCCCTCGATCCGGTCGGCGCCGGCCAGCAGACCCAGCTCGGCGGCGGCCACCCCGGTGCCCCGGTCGTTGTGCGGGTGCAGGCTCAGCACCAGGCTGTCCCGCCGGGGCAGGTGCCGGTGCATCCACTCGATCGAGTCGGCGTACACGTTCGGCATGGCCATCTCGACGGTGGCCGGCAGGTTGACGATCAGCTTGCGGTCCGGCGTCGGGTCGATCACCTCGATGACCTTGGCGCAGACCTCCAGCGCGTACTCCAGCTCGGTGCCGGTGTACGACTCCGGCGAGTACTCGTAGTAAATGTCGGTGTCCGGGGTGTGGATCTCCGCGTACTTCTGGCAGAGCCGGGCGCCCTGGGTGGCGATGTCGGCGATGCCGTCCCGGTCCAGGCCGAAGACCACCCGGCGCTGCAGCGTCGAGGTGGAGTTGTAGAAGTGCACGATCGCCCGGTGGGCGCCGCGCAGCGACTCGAAGGTCCGCTCGATCAGGTGCTCCCGGCACTGCGTCAGCACCTGGATGGTGACGTCCTCGGGGATCAGGTCCTGCTCGATCAGCTGCCGGACGAAGTCGTAGTCGGTCTGGCTGGCCGACGGGAAGCCGACCTCGATCTCCTTGTAGCCCATCTGCACGAGCAGTTGGAACATCCGGCGCTTGCGCTCGGGGGACATCGGGTCGATCAGGGCCTGGTTGCCGTCGCGCAGGTCGACCGCGCACCAGCGGGGCGCCGCCTCTACCTGACGGGTCGGCCAGGTGCGGTCCGGCAGGTCGATCCGGAACTGCTGGTGGTACGGCTGGTAGCGCTGGAACGGCATCCGGCTGGGGCGCTGCCGGGCGAACGGATCGGTCTCAGCGTCGGTGACGGGTTGAGCCATGGTGAGGTGCTCCCCTGGGAACATGTGGCGTCAGCAATCGGAAGGTGTCGGCTGGTGCCGGGCGACGGTGCCGGGCGGTGCCGAGAAGAAGTTCGGATGTGCTGGACGGCGCGGTTCAACTCCGCGACGAGGTGCCGGCCGTCAGGCCTCGTCGCGGCAGCCAAGGAGAAGGTGCGCCTGCCACATGACAGGGTGACACTACGTGATCACAGCGGCCCGTGGTAGCTGGGTCCGGGATTTGAGATGCAGATCCCAGGCGACGCTGCTCACGCGTCGGCTGCCACCGGGACGGCCTCGGCGGTCTCCACCGTCTCGCCGAGGCGGGGACGGCGGGCCGCCCACCCGACCAGCGGCACCGCCGCGATGGCGGCGACGGCGAAGAGCGCGACCAGCGGGAACCAGCCCCAGCCGCCGGTGGTGACCCCGAGCGCGGTCAGGCCGGCGGGGCCGACCAGATACTGAAGTTGGCCGCCGAGCCGGAACGCGCCGACGTACGCACCGCGGTGGGCGGCCGGCGGCAGGGTGCTGGTGATCCCCCAGGCGCCGGCCGACTGGACCAGTTCGGCGAGGGTGAGCACCACCGCCGCGACCACCAGCACCGCGATGGTCACCACCCCGTCGGTCACCGCCGACAGCGGCAGGATCAGGCAGAACAGGGCGATCAGCAGGCCACCGGTGCGCAGCGCCCGACCGGCGCCGGTCACCGTGTCGGCGCCCCGACTGGCGCGTACCTGGAGCAGCACGGCGAGGATCGTGTTGAGCAGCACCAGGGCGGCGATCAGCGTGCGCGGGGCGTCGGTGTGGCTGAGCACCCAGAGCGGCAGCACCACCAGGTAGAGCGTCCCGTGCGAGCTGAGCAGCCCGCTCAGCAGGGAGACCGCCATGAACGGCCGGTCGCGCAGTACGGCGAACCGGCTCGGCCCCTCCGCCGGCGCCGCGACGACCGGCACCCGGGGCAGCCGGTACACGAAGACCGCGGTGACCAGCAGCATGGCGGCGTTGAACCAGACCATCCCCCGGTACGCGGAGAGGGTGTCCACGGCCAGCACCACGCCGCTGATCACCGCTCCCAGCCCGAAGCCGACGTTCAGCGCCGACCGCTGGTACGCCAGCGCGGTCACCCGGTCCTCCGGCGGCAGCACGTTGATCGCATAGACCTGCCGCGCCACCCCGGTGGCCGCGTCAACCACGCCCAGCGCGACCACCACGGCCAGGAAGCCGACGAAGCCGCCCACGAACGGGTACGCCCCGAAGAGCGCCGCCTCGACGACCACTCCGACCAGCCACACCGTCTGCGCCCCGTACCGGTCGGTGACCGCGCCGAGTGGGACCGTGCCGAGCAGGGACACCCCGGCGGCCAGCGACAGCCCGAGGCCGACCTGGGTGGGGCTGAGGCCGAGCGCCCGGGTGAAGAAGACCGCGCTACCGGCCTGGAACAGGCCGTGCCCGATGGCGTACACCATGGCCTGCACGGCCAGGGCGCGGGTCAGGCCGGCCGGTGGCACGACGTGGCGGACGGCGGTGCGGATGGTGTCTCTGGCCCCCATGACGGGTGAGCCAAGCGTGCCCCCTACCGCTCGGTCGAGCGATTTAGGCTGAGCCGAATCCACGGGGGTGCGGGTGTCCGAGTTGCGCTTTGAGCCGGCCGACGTCGCGGGCGTACGGTTCACCATCTCGCCGGTGTGGGAAACGGTTTCCAGCCTGTGGGTGCTCGACAACCCGGTGCGGCACGCCGTGCACCTGTCCTGGATCGACCGCGCCGGGGTGGCCCTCCGCCGCCCCGAGGTGGCCGTCCGCGTCCAGCCGCTGCGGGAGCTGACCCGTCCCCGCCGTTGGCTGCCCGACTTCCTCACCCCGGCGGCGTCCCGTGCGGACGTGACCCTGGACGAGCAGCTCGACCAGATCGCGGCGACCCCGCCCGACGTCGTGGTGCGGGACTTGTTGTCGACCACCCCCAGCGGGCCGCTGTCGCCGTTCGGGCAGGCCCTGCTGGTTGATCCCCGGGGGCTGCTGTCGCAGCTCGTCGACGCCGTGCGAATCTGGCACGACGAGGCGATCGCCCCGGACTGGCCGCGGATGCGAGCGTTGCTGGAGGCCGACGTCGCCCACCGTGCCGCTCAGCTCGCCGAGGGCGGCACCGGCCGGCTCTTCGACCAGTTGCACCCGAGCCTGCGCTGGCTCGGCGACCGGGTGGTCAGCGACGACCCGTTTGAGCGGGACTTCGACCTGGGCGGGCGCGGGCTGGCGCTCAACCCGGGTGTCTTCACCGACCGGCGGGTGCTGTGGAACCTGCTGGAGGAATCGCCGCCCGCCGGCACGTACCCGGTCCGGGCGGTCGGCACGCTCTGGGAGACGTCCCCCACGCCGCCGGGGGATCCACTGGCCCGGGTAATGGGGTCCGGCCGGGCAGCGCTGCTGCACCTGCTCGATTCGCCGGCCACCACCACCGACCTGGCCTGGCGCACCGGCCTGTCCTGCGGGAGCGTCTCCCAGCATCTGGCGGCACTGCACGCCGCCGGCCTGGTTGTCCGCACCCGGCGCGGCCGCCACGTCTTCTACCGCAACACGGACGCCGCCATGGTGCTCCTCCGCGCCGCCGGCGGCGAGTGACCTGATCGCGCGTCAGGGCAGCAGCAGGGCAGCCAGGGGGCGTCGGCGGCGCAGCCCGAGCTCCCGCTGCCGCAGCTCCTCGGGCAGCACCGCAGGATCGCCGAGCCGCCCGACGGCCGCCACCACCAGCGGTCGGATCCCGACCGGAAGGTCGAGGTCGGCGGCGAGCCCCGCCCGGTCGAAGCAGGTGAGCTGGTGCACGTACAGGCCGAGCGCGGTGGCCTGCACGGTCAGGTGGGCCATCGCCTGACCCAGGTCGTACGCGCCCCGCTCGGCGTCGCCGGCGGCGTGCGCGCCCAGCACCAGGGCCGAGGCCCGCCGGGCCCAGCGCTGGTCACCGGCCGGCAGGCTGACCAGGAGCCGCTTCCAGGTGTCGTCCTCCCGGTGCCCGAGGGCGAACCGCCACGGCTGCGCGTTCCCCGTCGACGGTGCCCAGCGGGCCGCCTCCAGCAGGGAGGACGCCTCGGCGCCGGTCAGCTCGGCGGCCGGGTCGAAGGCTCGGGGGCTCCAGCGGAAAGCGAGCAGCGGGGTGAGGTCGGCCATGGGAGGAGCGTCCCGTATGCGCCTTTCGCCCTCACCGGCAGGTCGCACGGATGTGGCAAAGAGCACCCGTAACGTGACGGTGGGTTACAGCGTTGTGGGGCTCGCACTGTCCGACGGGGAGGGCGCGGCCCGGCCGACCGGATCGCCCTCCACCACCGGGCCGGCCAGCGGCACGGTGGCCGGTGCCGGGCCGGGCGGTCCGGCCAGCTTCAGCGTGCCGAGCGCGGCGCGCACCAGCGTCGGGGTGCCGTCCTGCTCGTAGCAGTAGATGCCCACGTCCAGCGGGGCGTTCAGCGAGGCCGACGTCGACTCCACGGAGTAGCACTCGCCGCTGACCCCGGCCGGCGGCGTGGCGGGCGAGACGGCCAGCGGGGCCCGCTGGTCGGTGAGCACCTCCAGCCAGTCGGTGAACGGGTGCTGCACCCGGGGGTCGAGCCGACGGGGCACGGTGTCGTCGGGGTCGCCGAGGCGTACGCAGCTCGGCGGCTCGGGCCGGCCGGCGGACGGCAGGGCGCACTGGAAGAGCCCGTCGGCGGTGGCGGCGAGCGAGACGTCGACCGTGCCGCCCAGCCCCCAGGCCGGCACGTCCACCCGCCACGTGCCGTCGTTCGCGCTGGTCACCACGACCGTGCGATCGGGGCCGTCGCCGGTGCTCAGCGTGTACTGGGCGGTGAGGTGGCGGTCCAGCGCGGCGGCCGCCAGGGCGGCCAGTTCGTCGCGGGCCGCGTCCGCCC
>NZ_QGGF01000222.1 GCF_003857015.1 Micromonospora globispora
GTGCCGCCGACGCCGCGTCGACGCTGGCGGTGAGCCCGCGCTCCCGGGCGGCGGCCAGCGCCCGCAGTCCCGTGCCGCGCGACGCGGCGTCCAGCAGGGTGTACGCGGACAGGTGCAGGTGACCCGCGTCGGTCACCCCGGCCAGGGCCCGGTCGACGTGCGCGGCGGTCAGCCGCAGGTTGGCCCCCCGCTGGCTGACCATGGTGCGCTCGCTGTCCCGGGTGAGCACGATCACCGTGCCGGTCGGGTAGCCCTCGACGCGCTCCACCGCGCAGTCGACGCCGAAGGCTTCCAGTTCGGCCACCTGGACGCGCCCCGCCTCGTCGTCGCCGACCGCGCCGACCAGCGTCACGCCCGCCCCCTGGGCGGCGATCCAGGCGGCGGTGTTGGCCGCCTGCCCGCCCCCGCTGAAGCGGATCTCCGCCGCGGTGTCCGAGCCGGTCGCGAGCGGCCCGGACAGCACCGCGACCACGTCGGTGATCACGTCGCCGCGACGACGATGCGGGACGCCGGACTCATGCCGCGTCGCTGAGACGGGCGGCCGCGGCGACCGCGATCCGGGCGGCCAGGTCGGCGTTGCGGAGGATGATCCGTACGTTGACCGCCAGGCTCGCGCCCTGCGTGGCCGAGTGGAAGTGGGCCAGCAGGAACGGCGTCACGGCCTTGCCGGTCACCCCGTCGCGCTCCAGCATGGCCAGGCCCTCGGTGAGCGTCCGGTCGTGCAGGTCCGGGTCGAGCTGCTCGTCCACCGGGAGCGGGTTCGCCACGATCAACCCGCCGTGGTGCACGCCCTGTCGCTCCCGAGCGGTGAGCACGTCCGCCACCTGCTCCGGGGAGTCCACCGACCAGTCCAGGTCGAAGCCGGCGTCGGTGAGGTAGAAGCCGGGGAAGCGGCGGGTGCGGTAGCCGACCACGGCCACGCCGAGGGTCTCCAGCCGCTCCAGCGTGGCGCCCACGTCGAGGATCGACTTCACCCCGGCGCAGACCACCGCGATCGGCGTCCGGGCCAGGGTGACCAGGTCGGCGGACTCGTCGAAGCTCTGCGCGGCCTCCCGGTGCACCCCGCCGAGGCCACCGGTGGCGAAGACGCCGATCCCGGCGGTCGCGGCCACCGCGCTGGTCGCGGCCACGGTCGTGGCGCCGTCCGCGCCGGTCGCCGCGGCGACCGCCAGATCGCGTACGGAGAGCTTGCTCACCCCGTCGACCGTGGCCAGCCGGGTCAGTTGGGCGTCGTCCAAGCCCACGACCAGTTCCCCGCCGACCATGCCGATGGTCGCCGGGACCGCGCCGGCGTCCCGGACCGCCTGCTCGATCTGCCGCGCCACCAGCAGATTGTCCGGTCGGGGAAGACCGTGCGAGACGATGGTGCTTTCCAGAGCGACGACGGGACGGCCGTCGCGCAGAGCGTCGGCCACCTCGGTACCGAATCGCAGGTGAAAGTTGGTCACTTCCGTTACGGTACGGGCCGCCGTTCGGCGGCCTACGGTGGACCAGGCCCGGACGACCTGCAAAACTGGACCGTTGGAGGTGTAAACGTGAGTACAGAGGTTCTCGAGCGTCCCGAGCTGAAGGACGCCGACACCGGTCCCGAGATGTTCCACTACGTCCGCAAGGAGAAGATCGCGGAAAGTGCCGTCATGGGCACCTACGTCGTGGCGCTCTGCGGCGAGACGTTCCCGGTGACCAAGGCGGCCAAGCCCGGTTCGCCGGTCTGCCCGAAGTGCAAGGAGATCTACGACTCGTACGCCGAGTGATCCTGGGCGGCCGTCCCGGCCGCCCACGTAACCTGCGGCGGTGACCACCTCCACCGCCCTCCTCTTCGCCGACCTCACCGGAGTGGCCGTCTTCGCCGCCTCCGGCGCCTCTGCGGCGGTGGCCAAACGGCTGGACCTGTTCGGCGTCGTCTTCGTCGGTGTCGTCGCCGCGCTCGGCGGCGGCATCTTCCGTGACCTGGTGATCGACGAGGTGCCGCCGCTGGCCTTCGCCGACTGGCGGTACGCGGCCGCCGCGGCGGTCACCGCCGCCGCCGTCTTCCGGCTGCACCCCCAACTCGCCCGGCTGCGAACCACGGTGCTGGTGCTGGACGCGGCCGGTCTCGGCCTGTTCACCGTCACCGGCACGCTGAAGGCGCTCGACGCCCACGTGCCGGCGGTCGGCGCCTGCCTGATCGGCATGATCACCGCGATCGGCGGCGGGCTCGGCCGGGACCTGCTCACCGGCGAGATCCCGGTGGTGCTCCGCCGGGAGATCTACGCCGTCGCCGCGCTCGCCGGTTCGATCGTGGTGGCGCTGCTGTCGACGTACGGGCTCGCCCGGGCGGCGCCGCTGACCGCGGCGGCCACGTTCGTCTTCCTGCTGCGGCTGATCTCACTGCGCCGACGCTGGTCCGCCCCGGTGGCCACGCTGCGTCCGCCGCGCACCGGCACCCGTGGCCCGCAGGGTTGAGCAGAGCCCCCGTTGGGGAAGGTGTGACCAGCGTGGCGTCGCGTCGCCTGGGCCGGGGCGCGCCCGCTGGTTATGCTCTGATTCGGCCTTCGCGGCACCGGATGCGCGAGGGCCTTTTCATGGGCGGCGGTACCCGTGGCCCTCAACCGGGGGTCCGCCGCGGTGCGGTCGGAGAGGAGCCTTCGCGTGGCAGCCCGGTTGCCGGCGCTCGAGACGTTCCCGCCCCTGCGTGCCTGGCAACGCAAGGCGCTGGTGGAGTACCTGCGCCGCCGTACCGAGGACTTCACCGCGGTCGCCACGCCCGGTGCCGGTAAGACCACCTTCGCCCTCCGGATCGCCGCCGAGCTGCTCGCCGACGGCACCGTCGACGCGGTCACCGTGGTCGCCCCGACCGAGCATCTGAAGTCCCAGTGGGCCGCCTCCGCCGCCCGGGTGGGCATCCAGCTGGACGCGGCGTTCCGCAACGCCGACCTGCACTCGTCGGCCGACTTCCACGGCGCGGTGGTCACCTACGCCCAGGTCGGCATGGCACCCCAGGTGCACCGCCGGCGCACCATGACCCGGCGCACCCTGGTCATCCTCGACGAGATCCACCACGCCGGCGACTCCCGCTCCTGGGGCGACGGGGTCAAGGCCGCCTTCGAGCCCGCGGTACGCCGGCTGATGCTCACCGGTACGCCGTTCCGCTCCGACGACAACCCGATCCCGTTCGTGGAGTACGAGCGGGGTGGGGACGGGCTGCTCCGCTCCCGCGCCGACTCGGTCTACGGGTACGCCGACGCGCTCCGCGACGGGGTCGTCCGACCGGTGCTCTTCCTGGCGTACTCCGGGGAGACCCGGTGGCGGACCAACGCCGGCGACGAGTTGGCGGCGCGCCTCGGTGAGCCGATGACCCAGGATCTGGTCGCCCAGGCCTGGCGTACCGCCCTGGACCCGGCCGGCGACTGGATGCCGCAGGTGCTGCGGGCCGCCGACGCCCGGCTGACCGTGCTCCGCAACGCCGGCATGCCCGACGCCGGTGGTTTGATCATCGCGAGCGACCAGCAGACCGCCCGCTCGTACGCGAAGTTGATCGAGCAGGTGACCGGCGAGAAGGCCGCGGTGGTGCTCTCCGACGACGCCGGCGCCTCCGCGCGGATCGCGACGTTCGCGGCGTCCGAGCAGCGGTGGCTGGTCGCGGTACGGATGGTCTCCGAGGGTGTCGACATCCCCCGGCTGGCGGTCGGCGTCTACGCGACCAGTGCCAGCACCCCGCTCTACTTCGCCCAGGCGATCGGCCGGTTCGTCCGGGCCCGGCGGACGGGGGAGACGGCGTCGGTCTTCCTGCCCAGCGTGCCGCACCTGCTCGGGCTGGCCAGCGAGATGGAGGCGGAGCGGGACCACGTCCTCGGCAAGCCGAAGGACGCCGACGGCTTCGACGACGACCTGCTGGAGCGCGCCCAGCGCGACGATCAGGCCAGCGGTGAGCTGGAGAAGCGGTTCGCCGCGCTCTCCGCCACCGCGGAGCTGGACCAGGTGATCTTCGACGGGGCGTCCTTCGGTACGGCGGCCCAGGCCGGCACCCCCGAGGAGGAGGAGTACCTCGGCCTGCCCGGGCTGCTCACCGCCGACCAGGTCGCCATGCTGCTGAGCAAGCGGCAGGCCGAGCAGCTCGCCGCCCAGCGCCGTAGGGCCGCCACGAGGGCCGCTGACCCGGCCGCTGAGCCGGCCGCCGCACCGTCCGCGCCGATGAGCGCCGCCCAGCGGCGGGTGGCTCTCCGGCGCCAGCTCAACGCCCTGGTGGCCGCCCAACATCATCGCACCGGCCAGCCGCACGGCAAGATCCACGCCGAGCTGCGCCGGCTCTGCGGCGGCCCGCCGAGCGCCCAGGCGACCATCGAGCAGCTCGAGGAACGCATCGCCACCGTGCAGACCCTCTGACCCGGCCGTCCCACCGGCCACACCGCTTGCCGGAGCACGTAAAAAGCCGACCGGAGGTGCCCTCAGGGCACCTCCGGTCGGCTATGTGATCGGTGTTCGGTTGCGGGTCAGTTCGCCATCAGATCGGCGCCACGCCAGCTGAACTCCGGGTCCGTCGCGTACCGGACGGTGATCTTCACGAGATCGTCGGCGTACTTGTTCGCGTGGTGCCCACAGAACACCAGCTCACTTCCACCCGCCAGAGTGATCCGGAGCTTGCCGGCAGCATTGCAGCGGTCGCACCGTTCATCGGCGGCCGGGGGGCTCACCGTCTCGGGCGGCGGCGTGAGGGTCGGGGTCATCGCCTTCCTCCTCTGGTCGTCACCGATGAACAAACTCTTCGGTCGTTGCTCACCTATCCTGCAACACCCTTGTCGGGCCCTGCCTTCCCTGTGTGCCCGGCCGGGACGGAGGTCACACATGACAGGGAGACCAGTGTGCCGTGCACCAAGGGTGCCACGTCAACGATCACAAAAGCGTGAACGACCGATCACCTTTGAGTGTTCTACGGCTGGTGATCAAAGCGACACGGGTCGTTGACGTGATCGGTCAGTCCAGGTAGTCGCGGAGCACCTGGGAACGGGACGGGTGCCGCAGCTTGGACATGGTCTTCGATTCGATCTGTCGGATCCGTTCCCGGGTCACGCCGTACACCTGGCCGATCTCGTCCAGGGTGCGCGGCTGGCCGTCGGTCAGGCCGAAGCGCAGGCGTACCACGCCCGCCTCACGCTCGGAGAGCGTCTGGAGGACCTGCTGGAGCTGGTCCTGCAGCAGCGAGAACGACACCGCGTCGACCGCGACCACGGCCTCAGAGTCCTCGATGAAGTCACCGAGCTGGCTGTCGCCCTCGTCGCCGATGGTCTGGTCGAGCGAGATGGGCTCCCGGGCGTACTGCTGGATCTCCAGCACCTTCTCCGGTGTGATGTCCATCTCCTTGGCCAGCTCCTCCGGGGTGGGCTCGCGGCCCAGGTCCTGGAGCAGCTCGCGCTGGATCCGGCCGAGCTTGTTGATCACCTCGACCATGTGCACCGGGATGCGGATGGTGCGGGCCTGGTCGGCCATGGCGCGGGTGATGGCCTGCCGGATCCACCAGGTGGCGTAGGTGGAGAACTTGTAGCCCTTGGTGTAGTCGAACTTCTCGACCGCGCGGATCAGGCCGAGGTTGCCCTCCTGGATCAGGTCGAGGAAGGCCATCCCGCGACCCGTGTACCGCTTGGCCAGCGAGACCACCAGACGGAGGTTCGCCTCCAGGAGGTGGTTCTTGGCGCGCTCGCCGTCGCGGGAGATCCAGAGCAGGTCGCGCTGCATCTCCCGGGCGAGCTTCTCCTCGCCCTCGTCGGCGGCGCGCAGCCGCTCCGCGGCGTACAGGCCGGCCTCGATCCGCTTGGCGAGCTCGACCTCCTGCTCCGCGTTCAGCAGCGGAACCTTGCCGATCTGCTTGAGGTACGCCCGGACGGAGTCCGCGGAGGCGGTCAGCTCGGCGTCCCGGCGCGCCTGCTTGAGCGCCTCGGACTCCTCGTCGTCCCACTCGAAGTCGTTGTCGGTGGCGGAGCTGGCCGCGTCGGCCTCAGCGGCCTTGGTCAGCTCGGCCGGCTCCTCGACCACCACGTCCTCGATCTCGGCGGCCAGTTCCTCCGGGTCGATGTCGCCCTCGGCGCCCTCGCCCTTGGCGCCAGCCTTGCCCGGCTTCGCCGCGGCGGTCTTCGTGGCCACGGTCGCCTTGGTGGCCCGGGTCGCCTTCGTCGCCTTGGCTGGCGCGGCGGCCTTGGCGGCCACCTCAGCGGTGGTGCCGGCCGCCTTGCGCGCGGTCGCCTTGCGCGGGGCGGGAGCCGGGGCCTCGTCGGCGGCCGGCGCCTGCTTCGGGGCGGGCGCGGCGGCCTTCTTGGTGGTCTTGGCGGTGGTGGCCCGCGACGCCGGCGTGGCGGAGCGGGCGGCGGCGACCCGGCGACGGGTGGTGGCGGAGCCGTCCACGACCACGGTCACGCCCGCCTCGGAGAGCGCCCGCAGGATCTTCTTGGCCTGGGCCGGGGTCACCTCGGCGGACTCGACGGTGCGCGCGAGCTGGGCCGACGTGAGCTGGCCGCCGGCGCTCTGCGCGTGGGCGATCAGGGTGTCGGTGAGCGAGCGAACGTCGGCGCCGGTCTGGCGGGGTTCTGTCACGAATGACCTTCCGGAGGCGAAGAGCGAGCACGGCCGGGTCGTCCGGCACAGCACGGGGCGCCGTGCCGGGCGATGTCGTTGGGGGACCCTCGTGTCCCGGGCCGGCCGGTCGGTGGCGGTCCGTGGCGCGTGGGCAGGGTGAATTGTAACGCCGTCTGCGGCGATCATCCTGCGCCGCACGGGTACCGGCGGCGCGGACCGCCGATTCGGCGCACATGTGGACTTTGTAAGGATGATACTCGCGCGCGGCCCGCCAGGTCCCGGCCGTGCGGGAAGGGGACGAACATGATCCGCACGGCGCCGCCGCAGGAACTGCTGGAGATCGCCATCGACGTCGCCCGGGACGCGGCCGCCACCGCGCACCGGATGCGCGCCGAGGGCGTCTCGGTGGCTGCGACCAAGAGCACGGCCACCGACGTGGTCACCGCCGCCGACCGGGCGGTGGAGCGGCAGGTGCTCGACGCGCTGCGCCGGGTCCGCCCGGAGGACGCGGTCCTCGGCGAGGAGTACGGCGCGGGGGAGACCGGCCCGGCGGCCGGCGGTGTGCGCTGGATCATCGACCCGATCGACGGCACGGTCAACTACCTCTACGGGTTGCCGTACTGCGCGGTCTCCCTCGCCGCCGAGGTCGACGGCCGGGTGGTGGCCGGCGTGGTGCGCAACGTCGCGACCGGCGAGGAGTGGACCGCCACGGCCGGCGGCGGAGCCTGGCGGGACGGCGAGCGGCTGGGCTGCTCCACCGAGACCGACCTGGGCCAGGCGCTGGTCGCCACCGGGTTCGGGTACGACCCCCGCCGCCGGGCGCACCAGGCCCGGGTGGTCGCCGAGCTGATCCCGCACGTGCGGGACATCCGGCGGATGGGGGCCGCGGCGCTGGACCTCTGCCTGGCCGCCGAGGGACGGGTCGACGCCTACTACGAGAAGGGGCTGGCCGCCTGGGACCTGGCCGCCGGCGGGCTGGTCGCCACCGAGGCCGGGCTGCGGGTCACCGGGCTGGACGGCCGTCCGGCCGGACCGGACCTGGTGATCGCCGCGCCGCCGGCGCTCTTCGAGCCGCTGCACACCCGGCTCGCGGCCCTCGACGCCTCCGGCGGCCCCTGAGCCTCGCCGGCGTGGCGTCCGGTCTACTTGGTGTCGACCGGCATCGGGCAGGAGCCGGGGGGCGCGACCGGCGAGCCGAGGTCACCGAGGGACTGGTTGACCTCGGTCGTGGTGGCCAACTGCTGGAAACTGTTGCCCAGGATCACGTCGACCGTGTCGTCCTTGCGCTTCGGGTCGTAATCCTGGTCGGCGTTGTTGAGGAAATAGGCGCGCAGCAGGTGCGCCGAGCCGACGCCCTTGGGCCCGAACCGCAGCACGGCGACGTCGTCGACCTTCTTCGGCGCGTTGCCTTCCTTCTTCACCTGGAACTTGCGGTTGCGGAAATCGTCCGCCACGCTGCCCGCCAGGCCCGCCTCGTCGGTGGCGTTGTAGACGTTGATCTTCACGTCCTTGGGCTCGCGCAGGGTGACGTCGGCCAGCGGCCAGCCCTTGGGGCAGCTCTCCGCGGTGGCGACCCCGCTCTGGGTGTCCTTGACCAGCGCGACGACGACGAAGACCAGGGCGAGGACCGCCAGCAGACCGACGACAACGAGTGCTCGCACTCGCGCAAAACTCATCTGGGCGCTCCCCGGACAGTGGGTGGGTGGCGGCGGCCGCCGGCGGTCGGTACGCCCCGCCGGCCGTCGAGTACGCCGCTGAGGTTAACGGTTGTCCGGCCGTGGCGTGGAAACAGTCCGACATACCGGCGCGCCACCGGGGAAGCGGGTAGTACTACCCCTATCTTCGTGTCGCCTGAGTCACATTGGGAACAACTTCGGGTGCAGGGGCGTACATCTCTGCCGCGAGGGCGGTATACATGCCTCGCCCAAAGGGGGGGTATGGTTCCGCGCTCGCTGGGGGAGTTCCTCTGGCAGCTTGGGCCCACCGGTCGTCGCGTCGGGTGACCGACACAGATGGTGGCCGGCCAGTGGAACCGAAACAGCGTCGTCCGGCGTTACAAACCGGAAGCGACCATATCGATATGGGAGAGTGAAACCGATGGCCACCGACTACGACGCCCCGCGTCGCGACGAGGTCGACCTCGGCGAGGACAGCCTGGAAGAGCTCAAGGCCCGGCGCGTCGACTCACAGTCGGGCGCCGTGGACGTCGACGAGGCCGAGGTCGCCGAGAGCTTCGAGCTGCCCGGCGCCGACCTGGCCGACGAGGAGCTCACGGTCAAGGTCCTACCGATGCAGCAGGACGAGTTCCGGTGTGCCCGCTGCTTCCTGGTCCACCACCGCAGCCAGCTGGCGGTCGAGCGCAACGGCGAGCTGATCTGCCGCGAGTGCGTCTGATCCTGACGCGTGTCACCGGCGGCGGCCTCCGTGACGGGGCCGCCGCTGTTCGAGCCGCCGTGCGCCGGCGGCGGGGAGCTGCTTGACTCGTATCAGGCGGTTCCACGCCGACGGATTCCGGAGGTCGGACGGGTGAGCGAGCGCAGCGAGCGGGCCGGGGGGCCCGCTGCCGACGGTACGAGCGACGAGCGGACGGCCGAGCCGGGCGGATCGCAAGGTGACGAGCTCGGCGCGACCGTCGCCGCGCTGACCGCGGACGACATCGAACCCGCCCGCCGTCGGCAACTGCTCACCCGACTGGTCGGGCAGGCGCGCGCCCGCGGCCTGGCCGACCTGTTCAAGCCGAAGGCCGCGGTCCGCTGGATGGTGGACACCGTCGCCGACGTCGCCCCGCACGTACCGATCCGCGACCTGGCCACCCTGCGCCGGCACTTCCCCGGGCTCGACGACGAGGAACTGGCCGAGCGGCTGATCCGAAACGCCGCCCGGGCCACCGCCGGGGTCGGCGCGGCCGGCGGCGGGGTCGCCGCGGTCGAGTGGGCGGTCACCCCAACCCTGCTCGCCGCGCCCGTGCTGCTGGCCGCCGAGACGGTCGCCGTGGTGGCGATCGAACTCAAGCTGATCGGGGAGCTGCACGAGATCCACGGGGTGCCGCTGCCCACCGGCGGGACGCAGCGCGCCGTCGCCCTGGTGCAGTCCTGGTCGAGCCAGCGGGGGATCAACCCGATGATGCCGGGGGTCGGGGTGAGCGCCGTGCTCGGCACCGCCGCCCGCCGGGAGCTGCAGAACACCCTGCTCAAGCGTTTCGGCCGCAACCTGACCACGCTGGGGCCGTTCCTCACCGGCGCCGCCGTGGCCAGCTACCTCAACCGCCGGTCCACCCGTACCCTGGCCGACCAGCTCCGCACGGACCTCCGCCGCAAGGGGCGGGACCTGCCCGGCTCACGGCCCGCGCTGCCCTGACCCTCCGCGGCGGCCGTTGCGCAGGCCGCGTGGTGGCCGAGCGGATCGGCTCAGCCGGCGTCGCGGGCGGCCATGATCGCCGCTGCCAGCTCGACCGGGTGCCGGGTGCTCACCACCCAGAACGGCGTCGGGTCGGCCGGGTCGTCCAGCACCACCTGGACCGCGCCGCCGATCCAGGGACGCTGCACCATGAACGCGAGCGGGTCTGACCCGACGCCGAGCACCTCGCGTCGGCCGGCGGCGTCCAGCGGGACGGCGTCGGCGACGAACCGCACCGGCAGACGGGCGTCGTCCACCCACAGCTCGCCGTCGTGCACGGCGACGCGGATCCGACCCAGCCACGCCAGGGCGGCCCCGGTCGCCGGCAGCAGCAGCACGAAGGGCAGCCAGGAGCGGAGCCCGGGCGCGCCCATCCAGAGCTCGACGGCGAGCAGCCCGGCGAACGCGAGGCCGGCCAGCCAGTACCACCAGGGCACTCCGAGCCGCTCGACGTACTCCGTTCGCGCCGCCGACGGGGCGGAGGACGAGGATGGCGACAGGCTCACAGTCCGAGGGTACGGCGCACGACGGCCACGCCAGGCGGCAGGATGGCAGGGTCACCGTTGGACCCGGACGGAAGAGGAAGACCGTGACAGACGTCGTACCCGTGCCCGTACGGCAGCTCGACCCCGAGCTGCCGCTGCCGGCGTACGCCCATCCCGGTGACGCCGGCGCGGACCTGGTGGCCGCCGTGGACGTCGAGCTGCCGCCCGGCGGCCGCGCTCTGGTCCCGACCGGCGTGGCGCTCGCGCTGCCCGAGGGGTACGTCGGCCTGGTCCATCCCCGATCGGGGTTGGCGGCCAGGCTCGGTGTGACGGTGCTCAACGCGCCCGGTACGGTCGACGCCGGCTACCGGGGCGAGATCCTGGTCAACCTGATCAATCATGATCGGGATGTGCCGGCGAAGATCAGCCGGGGCGATCGGATCGCGCAGCTCGTCGTCCAACGGGTCGCTCGGGCCGATTTCCAGCCGGTGGCGGAACTGCCCGACTCCCGGCGCGGGACGGGCGGCCACGGGTCGACCGGCGGGCACGCCGGGCTGGTCCCGGTCCCGACCGTCGCGCCGGAGCGCCGGGACGAGCCGGACACCTCGGCCGGACGGCGGGGTTCGTCGAGCCGGGCGGGCGGGCAGACGGAAGAGGTGGCAGGGTGAGTGCGAACAGCGGAGGGTGGGCGCAGTGATCTTCTCCCGAAAGCGGGCCGAGGATGGTCGGCACGCGCGTGACGAGCGGGCCGTGGAGGGCCTCGACTCGTACGACGACGAGTCGACCCCGCAGGTGCCGTCCCGGGGGCCGTACGACGCCTCCGAGGCGCCGGATGACGTGCCCCGGCTCGACCTGGGCAGCCTCAAGATCCCGGCGGTGCCCGAGGTCGAGGTGCGGGTGCAGGCCGACCCGCAGGGCGTGATCCAGCAGGTCGTGCTGGTGCACGGGCAGAACGCCCTGCAGCTCGGCGTCTTCGCCGCCCCCCGCTCCGAGGGCATCTGGGACGAGGTGCGCGAGGAAATCCGCCAGTCGCTCTTCAGCGACGGCGCCGCCGCCCAGGAGGTCGAGGGGGAGTACGGCCCGGAGCTGCACGCCCGGGTCCGCACCCCGGACGGCCTGACCGACCTGCGCTTCGTCGGCATCGACGGCCCGCGCTGGATGGTGCGGGGCGTCTACCAGGGCGCCGCGGCCACCGACCCGGCCGCGGCCGGCCCGCTGGCGCTCTGCCTCGATGGCCTGGTGGTCGACCGGGGGCAGGAGGCCAAGCCGGTCCGCGAGCCGCTGCCGCTGCGGCTGCCCCGCGAGGTCGCCGAGCAGGGCACCCCCGAGAACCCCGCTCCGGGCCAGCGCGAGGCCTGAGCCGGCCGAAAACCCGTACCGGGCCCGGTCCCGTCGACTCCCGTCGACGGCGCCGGGCCCGTCGTGTGCCGGTGGCACCCTGCGGTACGCCGGTCAGGTACCCGTCGGACGCCGGCTCCGGCGAGCGGCCGGATCGGCGTACTCTGGCGGGACGGTTCCGGCATTCCGGAGCCGAGCCAGTGCCGGCGTGGACCGGCCAGCGTGGAGAGGGTGACGCGGAGGTCATGACGACCCACGAGAGCCGGGTGTCGTTTCGGCGGCTCCTGCAGCGGCTCACCGCGAGCGAGGCCGAGATCGAGGCGCAGGAGCTGCGCCGGGAGAGCGCCGAGTCCGGCGGCATGCCGGCCCGGCAGTGCATGCGGGGCCAGGTGGTCTCCGTCAACGGGCGGCTCCGCACGGTGGTCTACACCCCCCGGACGAACCTGCCGACCCTGGAGGCGGACCTTTACGACGGCAGCGACGTGGTCACGCTGGTCTGGCTGGGCCGGCGGCACATCGCCGGGATCGAGCCCGGCCGGCACCTGACCGCCCGGGGCCGGGTGGCCATCCGGGACGACCGCAAGGTGATCTACAACCCGTACTACGAGCTGGAGTCGCCGAAGTGACGACCGGACAGCGCCCGGCAGCGGAGCCGGAGACCGGCCCGCAGGACGACGAGCGGCTGCCCAGCCTCGCCGAGCAGATGGCCGACCAGCTCGGCGGCTGGCGCGGGCTGGTGGAGTCCAGCATCCCCGTGGTGGTCTTCGTGATCGCCAACATCGTGGGGGAGCTGCGCCCCGCGGTGATCGCCTCGGTGACCGTGGCGCTGCTGATCGCGGGCCTCCGGCTGGCCCAGCGCCGGCCGATTCGGCACGCCGTCAACGGGCTCTTCGGCATCGCCATCGGCGCCGCCATCGCCTGGCGTACCGGCGACGAGCGGGACTTCTACCTGCCCGGCATCCTCTACGGCATCGGCTACGGCCTGGCCCTGCTGATCTCGGCGGCCGTCCGGCAGCCCCTGGTGGGCTGGATCTGGTCGGTGCTGGTCGCCCGGGGCCGCTCCGAGTGGCGGGGCGATCCCCGCCTGGTGCGCACCTTCACCCAGCTCACCGTGCTGTGGGGAGTGGTGTGGCTGGCCAAGGTGGGCGTGCAGGCCGCGCTGTACCTCGCCCACCAGGACACCGCGCTGGGCGTGGCCCGGCTCGCGCTGGGCTACCCGCCGTACGCGCTGCTGCTGCTCATCACGGTCTGGACGGTGCGCCGGGTCACCCGGGAGCCCGCACCGACGCCGCTGCCCGGCGCCTGACCCGCCGGCCGCTCCTCGGCGGCCGACGGTGGGCGAACCAGGCTCAGCCCGCGCCGCGGGTGCGCTCGACGCTGTCCGGGCCGAGGATCACGGCGCGGACCTCGTCCTCCACGTCGGCGGTGCACACGAAGATCAGTTCGTCGCCGGCCTCGATCGGGTCGTCGGGGCTCGGCACCAGCACCCGCTTGCCGCGCAGGATGGCTACCAGGGCGGCGTCCCGGGGGAGCGGCACCGCGTGGATCGGCTGGCCGACGTACGGCGCGGTGGGCGGCAGGGTGATCTCCACCAGGTTCGCCTCGCCCTGCCGGAAGGTCATCAGCCGGACCAGGTCGCCGACGGTGACCGCCTCCTCGACCAGGGCCGCCATCACCCGCGGCTTGCTGACCGCGACGTCGACGCCCCACTGTTCGGTGAAGAGCCACTCGTTCTCGGCCCGGTTGACCCGGGCCACCACCCGGGGCACCGCGAACTCGGTCTTGGCCAGCAGCGAGACCACCAGGTTGACCTTGTCGTCACCGGTGGCGGCGACGACCACGTCGCAGCCGGCGACGTTCGCCTCCTCCAGGCTGGCCAGCTCGCAGGCGTCCGCGAGCACCCAGTCCGCGGCCGGCACCCGGTCGGGGCGGAGCATCTTGGGCTGGCGCTCGATCAACATCACCTGGTGGCCGTTGTCGATCAGCTCCTGGGCGATCGAGCGGCCCACGTTGCCGGCCCCGGCGATGGCGATGCGCATGCTCACTGCCCCCCTTCCGGCGGCGCCGCCGCCACCGACGTGGCCGACGCCATGATGTCGTCGGTCACCAGCATGAACACCTGGTCGCCCTCCTGCACCACCGTCGAGGCGGTGGGCAGCATGCCGATCCCGAACCGGGTCAGGTACGCCACCCGGGCCCCGGCGTCCTCCTCGAGCTGGCGCAGCGGCCGGCCGACCCAGTCCTTGTGCACCGGCACCTCGATGATCGACACGGTGCTCGTCGGGTCCCGGAAGATCTCGACGTTGCCCTCGGGCACCAGGTGCCGCAGCATCCGGTCGGCGGTCCACCGGACGGTGGCCACGGTGGGGATGCCGAGCCGCTCGTAGACCTCGGCGCGGCGCTGGTCGTAGATGCGGGCGGCGACCCGGGAGACGCCGAAGGTCTCCCGGGCCAGCCGGGCCGAGATGATGTTGGAGTTGTCGCCGCTGGAGACCGCCGCGAAGGCGTCCGCCCGCTCGATGCCGGCCTGACGCAGCACGTCACCGTCGAAGCCGGTGCCGGTGACGGTGATGCCGGCGAAGTCCGGGCCGAGGCGGCGGAACGCGTCGGCGTCCTGGTCGATCACCGCCACCGAGTGTCCCCGGGACTCCAGGCTGTGGGCGAGGGTCGACCCGACCCGGCCGCAGCCCATGATCACGACATGCACGGTGTCCGCTCCTCCCACGGTTTCCGCCCGGTGGGCCCGTCGTACTGCGAGCCTGCCACGTCCCCGCTGCGGGCGGGGGACCGACCGTACCGCGCGGGCGTACGTGAGGTTGATCAGGCACCCCCGACGGTTGGCGCGGGGTGGTCGTACCCTTAGCGCTTGTGGCCAGTCCCACCTCGCTGTTGAAGCGACTCCTCCTCGGTCGACCGTTCCGGTCCGACCGGCTCCAGCACACCCTTCTGCCGAAGCGCATCGCGCTGCCGGTCTTCGCCTCCGACGCCCTCTCCAGCGTCGCGTACGCGCCGGACGAGATCCTGCTGACGCTCTCCATCGCGGGCGCGTCGGCGTACCTCTTCTCCCCGTGGATCGCGCTCGCGGTCGTCGTGGTGATGCTCACCGTGGTGGCGAGTTACCGGCAGAACGTGCACGCCTACCCCTCGGGTGGCGGCGACTACGAGGTGGCGACGGTCAACCTCGGGCCGCGGGCCGGCCTGGCGGTGGCCAGCGCACTGCTGGTCGACTACGTGCTCACCGTGGCCGTGTCGGTCTCCTCGGGCGTGGCCAACCTCGGCTCGGTGGTGCCCTTCGTGGGCACCCACAAGGTGCTGATCGCGGTCCTCGCGGTGGCGGTGCTGACCGCGATCAACCTGCGCGGGCTGCGCGAGTCGGGGACCGCGTTCGCGATCCCGACCTATGGCTTCATCATCGTGATGGTCGGAATGATCCTCACCGGGCTGGTCCGGGTCTTCGTGCTCGGCGACGACCTGCGCGCCCCCAGCGCCGATCTGGTGATCCGCCCGGAGCACAGCGTGGCCGGCTTCGCGCTGGTCTTCCTGCTGCTGCGGACCTTCTCCTCCGGCTGCGCCGCGCTCACCGGTGTGGAGGCCATCTCCAACGGGGTGCCCGCGTTCAAGGCGCCGAAGAGCCGCAACGCGGCCACCACCCTGCTGCTGCTCGGCACCATCGCGGTGAGCATGCTGGTCGGCATCATCTGGCTGTCCCGGCTGACCGGCCTCCAGTTCGTCGAGGACCCGTCGCAGATCATCTCCGGGCCCGACGGGTACGTGCAGAAGACCGTCACCACCCAACTCGGCGAGACGGTCTTCGGCTCCGGGTCGGCGCTGCTCTTCGTCGTCGCCGGGATGACGGCGCTGATCCTCTTCCTGGCCGCGAACACCGCGTTCAACGGCTTCCCGGTGCTCGGCTCGATCCTCGCCCAGGACCGCTACCTGCCCCGGCAGTTCCACACCCGGGGTGACCGGCTGGCGTTCTCCAACGGCATCGTCTTCCTCGCCGTCTTCGCGGTCGTGCTGATCGTCGGCTTCCAGGCCGAGGTGACCCGGCTCATCCAGCTCTACATCGTCGGGGTGTTCGTCTCGTTCACGCTCTCCCAGGCGGGCATGATCCGGCACTGGAACCGGCACCTGCGGACCGAGCGGGACCCGGAGGCGCGGCACCGGATGCTGCGGTCCCGGGCGATCAACACCTTCGGCATGGCCATGACCGGTGTGGTGCTGATCATCGTGCTGATCACCAAGTTCTTGCTCGGCGCCTGGATCGCGATCGCCGCGATGGCGGTGATCTACCTGCTGATGCTCGCCATCCGGCGGCACTACGACCGGGTCGCCGAGGAGCTGGAACCGACCGAGACCCGGGCCGTGCTGCCCGCCCGCAACCACGCCATCGTGCTGGTCAGCAAGCTGCACCAGCCGACCCTGCGGGCCATCGCGTACGCCCGGGCGACCCGGCCGGACACGCTGACCGCGGTGACGGTGAACGTCGACGAGAAGGACACCCGGCAGTTGCAGGTCGAGTGGGAGGAGCGGGAACTGCCCGTACCGCTGACCGTGATCGACTCCCCGTACCGGGAGATCACCCGGCCGATCCTCAACTTCGTCAGCTCCGTCCGGCGGGAGTCGCCCCGGGACGTGGTCACCGTCTTCATCCCCGAGTACGTGGTCGGCCGCTGGTGGGAGAACCTGCTGCACAACCAGAGCGCGCTGCGGCTCAAGGGCCGGCTGCTCTTCGAGCCGGGCGTGATGGTGACCAGCGTGCCGTGGCAGCTCGCCTCCACCGCGAACAAGAACCTCGACCGGCTGGACGCCACGCTGAGCCGCGGCCCGGCGCGGGGCCCGCGGGTCGTCCCGCGCAGCACCCTGCCGCCCGCCGCTCCGCCGGTGGTCTCCGCTCAGCCCGGCGAGAGCGGTTCGGCCGGCGGGGACCGGTCATGACCGTCGCCGACCCGACGGGCGCGCGCAGCGCCGCGGCGGCGGCCGGCGTACGACCCGGGCTGGAGGAGGCCGAACGGGTCGAGCTCACCGTCGGCGCGGTCGCCCCGGGCGGGCACTGCGTGGCCCGGGTCGACGGCCAGGTGGTCTTCGTCCGCCACGCGCTGCCCGGCGAGCGGGTGCTGGCCGAGGTCACCGAGCTGCACCGGGGCTTCGCCCGCGCCGACGCGGTCGAGGTGCTGACCGCCTCCGCGGACCGGGTGGAGCCGCCCTGCCCGTACGCGAAGCCGGGCCGCTGCGGCGGCTGCGACCTGCAGCACGTGGCGCCCGAGGCACAGCTCGACTGGAAGAACGCTGTGGTGCGTGAGCAGCTCACCCGCCTCGGCGGCCTGACCGACGCCGAGATCGACCGGCTCGGCGTCCGGGTGGAGCCGCTGCCCGGCGGGTCGCTGGGCTGGCGTTCCCGGGTCCGGTACGCCGTCGACGGCGCCGGCCGGGCCGGGCTGCTCAAGCACCGCTCGCACGAGGTGGTGCCGATCGACCGCTGCCTGATCGCCCACCCGGCGATCCAGGAGCTGCCGGTGCTGGCCCCCAGCGGCGCCCGCTGGCCGGACGCGGACGCGGTGGAGACGGTCGCCTCGACCGGCGGTGGCGTCAGCGTCACGGCGATCGCCGACGGGGTGCCCACCCCGGTCAGCGGACCCCCCGTGGTGCGCGAGGTGGCCGCCGGGCGGGACTGGTCGCTGCCTGCGTCCGGCTTCTGGCAGGTGCATCCGGCGGCGGCGGACACCCTGGTCGGGGCGGTGCTGGAGCTGCTCGACCCGCGGCCCGGCGAGTCGGCCTGGGACCTGTACGGCGGGGCGGGTCTCTTCGCCGCCGCGCTGGCCGGCCGGGTCGGCGACGCCCGGGTGACCCTGGTCGAGTCGTCGGAGCAGGGCGTGACCGCAGCCCGGGAGAATCTGGCCGATCTGCCCCGGGTGGAGGTCGTGGCCGCCCGGGTGGAGGCGGCGCTGGCCCGTCGCCGGGTCACCGGCCCGGTCGACGTGGTGGTGCTCGACCCGCCGCGCTCCGGCGCCGGCGGCCAGGTGGTGCGGGACATCGTCGCCGCCCGGCCGCGGGCCGTCGCCTACGTCGCCTGCGATCCGGCCGCCTTCGCCCGGGACGTGCGCACCTTCACCGGGCTCGGCTGGCGGCTGGCCGCGCTGCGCGGCTTCGACCTGTTCCCGATGACCCAGCACGTCGAGCTGGTCGGCCTCCTCCTGCCACCCGCCTGACGCGTCCGGGTGCGGTCACCCGGACGCGTCAGGCGGGTGGCAGGAGG
>NZ_QGGF01000486.1 GCF_003857015.1 Micromonospora globispora
CGCCGTGTGCCGCCGTCCCGGGCGCGAACCCCCTTCCCGGACTGGTTTCGGCAGCACCGGCGCGGGCACTTCACCGCCCATGCGTGCAGAGGACAGCAGGCCCCCGGCCGCCACCATCACCCCCTACCCGGACGGCCCGCTGCTGGTCCGCGGCGACTTCGCCCTGGTCACCCCCGAGGGACGGTCCATCGAGACGCGGCGGGGCACGGTGGCGCTCTGCCGATGCGGCAAGTCGGCTTTGAAGCCCTTCTGCGACGGCACCCACAAGGCGATCAACTTCCACGCCGGCACCGACCGCCAGGGCTGACCGCCCGGTGGTGCGGCGCCGGAGGATGCCCCGGCGGGTCAGGCGACGGCGGCGAGCCGGCCGGGCGCGGCGCGCTCCGCCGGCACCGTGG
>NZ_QGGF01000160.1 GCF_003857015.1 Micromonospora globispora
GGCGGGCCGCGTCGGCGTCGCTGAGCGGCCAGAGCGCGGCGGCCAGCGCGGTCAGCCCGGCCCGGCGGTGCAGGTGCGGCGCGCCCCGGATCGACCAGACCAGCTCCAGCCGGTCGTCGTCGAGTTCGGTGGCGGCCGGCACCCGGGCGGACAGCGCCAGCCGGGCCGAACCGTACGGAGTGTCCTGCACGCCCAGGTCGAGCACGTCCAGGTCGGCCGGGCGCAGCCCGGGACGGCCGAGCTGGTGGGCCGCCACCCGGTACGCCAGCACCCGCTGCCGGTCAACGTCCGTTTCGCCCGCCACGCCGCCGCCTCCTCCGTCCCGTCGGACGTTACTGCGCCCCGCCGACAGCGGCGGGGCGCCGACTCACCCGATCCGGGCGAGATTGACGTCGTACCCGTTGGGCACCCCTCCTCGGACGTCGAACGCCGCGGATCGCGGGAGGAGTGGACCCGATGGTGGACGCGACCACAAGGTTCTTCGAGGACCTGGACCGGCGGGGGTTCGAACCCGTGTTGGTGAAGACCTCCGGAACGCTGCGCTTCGACCTGCATGAAGGGCCGCAGAGCACACACTGGCTGCTCCAGATCGACCGGGGGAACGTCGAGGTGAGCCGGGAGGACCGGGAGGCTGACTCGGTCGTGGGGACCGCGCCGCGGCTCTTCGACGAGCTGGTCACGGGCCAGGAGAACGCTATCGCGGCCCTGCTGCGCGGTGACATGACCGTCTCGGGCGACCTGCGGCTGGTGTTGCAGGTCGAACGGATCTTTCCCGGTCCGTCGGACTCCCGGGGTCCGCGGCGCGTGTTCGAGAGGGAGGTTCGCTGATGGCGGGGACCAATACGGTCCGGATCCTGGACGGCAACACGTTCGTGGTCTCCGAGGACACCGGGGACATCGAGGCGACACCGAGCGAGCCGACCGGCCTGTTCTCCCTCGACACCCGGTTCCTGTCGAAGTGGGTGCTGACCGTCAACGGTGAGCGGCTCAACACGCTCTCCTACGACGACCTGCAGTACTACGAGGCCCGGTTCTTCCTCGTGCCGGGGGTGGCGACACACTACATAGACGCGAAACTGTCCATCATCCGGGAGCGGGCGGTAGGCGGCAGCTTCCGCGAGACGCTGACCATCCTCAACCACGACGAGAAGCCGGTCGACCTGCAGATCCGGATGGACGCCGGTTCCGACTTCGCCGACCTGTTCCAGGTGAAGGACGAGATCCTCAACAAGAAGGGCGAGATCTACTCCGAGGTCGACGGGGACCGGCTCCGGCTGGGCTATCGGCGGGGCAACTTCAAGCGGGAGACGGTCATCAGCTCGTCCCAGCCGGCCCGGTACGACCAGAACGGCTTCGCGTTCAGCGTCCACCTCGAACCGAACGAGCAGTGGAACACGGCCATCGACGTGCAGACGTTCGCACTCGGCCCCGGTGGCCGGGACCTGCGGATGGGGCTGCGCGCGCACGGCACCGAGCGGCTCGCGCTCGAGCAGGACCTGCAGGAGTGGATCAGGAACGCACCGAAGGTGAACAGCGAGCACGGCCAGGTGTCCGCCACGTACCGGCGCAGCCTGATAGACCTGGCCGCGCTGCGCTTCTCGCCGGTCTCGCTGGGCGGCCAGACCCTGCCGGCGGCCGGCCTGCCCTGGTTCATGACCATGTTCGGCCGGGACAGCATCCTGACCTCCCTCCAGGCGCTGCCCTTCGCCCCGAGCCTGTCGAAGACGACGCTGCGGATCCTGGCCGGGTTGCAGGGCACCCGGTTCGACGACTTCCGGGACGAGGACCCGGGCCGGATCCTGCACGAGATGCGCTACGGCGAGACGTCCGCCTTCGAGGAGCAGCCGCACTCGCCGTACTACGGCACTGCCGATGCCACGCCGCTGTTCGTGATCCTGCTCGACGAGTACGAGAAGTGGAGCGGCGACATCGCGCTGGTCAAGGAGCTGGAACGGGAGTGCCGGGCGGCGCTGAAGTGGGTCGACGACTACGCCGACCTGGTCGGTAACGGCTACATCTGGTACGAGCGGCGCAACACCGACACCGGCCTGGAGAACCAGTGCTGGAAGGACTCCTGGGACTCCCTCTCGTACCGGGACGGGCGGCTGCCCGGCTACCCACGCTCCACCTGTGAACTGCAGGGCTACGCGTACGACGCGAAGATGCGGGCGGCGCGCCTGGCCCGGGAGGTCTGGGACGACCCGGCCTACGCCGACCAACTGGAACGGGAGGCGGCCCAGCTCAAGGAACGGTTCAACCGGGACTGGTGGGTGGCGGACGGGGAGTACTTCGCCCTCGCCCTGGACCCGGACGGCCGGCAGTTGGCCGTGCTCAGCTCGAACATCGGCCACCTGCTCTGGAGCGGCATCGTGGACGAGGACCGGGCGGCGAAGGTCGCCGAGCACCTCGTCGGCCCGCGGCTCTTCTCCGGCTGGGGGGTGCGGACGCTGGCCGAGGGCGAGGTCCGTTACAACCCGATCGGCTACCACAACGGCACGATCTGGCCGTTCGACAACTCGTTCATCGCCTGGGGGCTGCGCCGGTACGGCTTCGCCGAGGAGGCGGCCACCATCGCCAACGGCATCCTGGACGCCGCCACCTACTTCGACGGGCGGCTGCCGGAGGCGTTCGGCGGCTACCCGCGGGAGCTCACCAAGTTCCCGGTGGAGTACCCGACGGCGTGCAGCCCGCAGGCCTGGTCGACGGGTACCCCGCTGCTCCTGCTTCGGACCATGCTCGGCCTGGAACCGCACGAGGGACACCTGTCGGTCGACCCGCGGCTGCCGATCGGCATGGGCCGGATCGAGGTGCTGGACATCCCCGGCCGCTGGGGGAAGGTGGACGCGTTCGCCCGGGGCCGGATGGACATGCACAAGTTGTCCGCCTGACGCGGTCGCAGCGGCGGGTGGTGCCCCGACGACGAGGTCGGCGGCACCACCCGCCGCGTCAGTGCCCGGGCAGCATCGCGTCGGCGTGCGCCTCGGTACGGGGAAGCAGGCAGAACTCGTTGCCCTCCGGGTCGGCCAGCACGGTCCACCGCGGCAGCTCCCGGACCACCGTCGCCCCCGCCGCCAGCACGGCGGCCCGCTCCTCGGCGTCGCCGACCAGGTCGAGGTGGATCCGCCCCGAGGTGGGCAGGTCGTCGGCCGGGCTGATCCAGACGTCCGGTCGGTGGCCGGACGGGTCGCGCAGCAGCACCGCCTCGGTCGGCGCGAGCGTCCGGTCGACCAGCTTCACCTGGTCCTCCTCCACCACCGGGAGCCCGGTGACCGCGCTCCAGAAGGGCGCGAGCAGGTACGGGTCGCGGCAGTGGATGACGATTGCGGCGAGGTCGGGCATGCCCTGACGGTAGCGGCGTCAGCCGGTCGGCAGGACGGTGTCCAGGAACGCGGCGGTGACCGCCAGGATGTCCGGTCGGTCCAGATCGAGGGCGTGCCCGCCGTGGGTGATCCAGGTGTGCACCGGGTGCCCGGCGGCGAGCAGCTTCCCGGTGAGGTCGACGGACTGACTGGCCGGCACCGAGGCGTCGGCGCGGCCGTGCACCAGCAGCACCGGCGTTCCGCCGCCGACGTGCGAGGCGACGGTCGCATCGACCGTGGCCGGGTCTCCGGCGGCTGGCGGATGCCCGAGCAGCCCGGCCCAGGGATCGTCGCTCGCGCGCAACCGCCGCCAGTCCGGGTCGAGGGGGTCGACGGGCGGCCAGTACGCCAGCCCGCCCGCCACGTCACCGGCCCGGTTGACGCCGCGCAGGGCGAGGTGCAGGGCGAGCGTGGCACCGGCCGAGTCGCCGCCGACCAGCAGCGGCAGCCCCGCTGCGGCGTCCCGGGCCGCCCGCGCCGCCGCGCGTACGTCGTCGAGCTGGGCCGGCCAGTGCGCCTCGTCGACGAAGCGGTAGGTCGCCGGGACCACCCGCAGTCCGAGCGGGCCGAGCGCCGTCCCGTCCTCGTGGTAGCGGCCGCGCCATCCGCCACCGTGGATCCAGAGCAGCACTCCGCGTTCGGTCATGCCGCCATCGTCCCTGCTTGCGGCGGGCGTCCGCGAGGCCGCTCTGCCAGCGGCAGAAGTATCGGTCGCCCGGCCGCGCTCGGCCCCTACGGTTGCGTAACCTACGCGGGGTAAAGTTGCCGGATGCCGGAACTCGTGTACCCGCCCGTGATCGCCGCCGCCAAGACGATGTTCCGGGTCCTCGACCTGCGCCTGAGGATCGAGGGCAGCCACCACGTGCCGCGTACCGGGGGAGCGGTGCTGGCGAGCAACCACGTCAGCTACCTCGACTTCATCTTCTGCGGTTACGGCGCCCACGAGTCCCGGCGGCTGGTCCGTTTCATGGCGAAGCACGAGGTCTTCGCGCACAAGGTCTCCGGCCCGCTGATGCGCGGCATGAAGCACATCCCGGTGAACCGGGCGGCCGGCGCCGGCTCGTACAACGCGGCGGTGGACGCGCTCCGGCGCGGCGAGGTGGTGGGCGTCTTCCCGGAGGCGACGATCAGCCGCTCCTTCCGGGTCAAGGAGCTCAAGAACGGTGCCGCCCGGATGGCCCAGGAGGCCGGCGTGCCGCTGCTCCCGGTGGCGCTCTGGGGCACCCAGCGGCTCTGGACCAAGGGCCGGCCGCGCACCCTGACCCGCCGGCACACCCCGATCACCATCCTGGTCGGCGAGCCGATGGATCCGGCCGCCTACCCGGACGCCACCGCGCTGACGGCGGCGCTGAAGACCCGGCTCAGCGCCCTGGTGGACCGGGCGCAGCGGGAGTACCCGGAGTCGCCGGCCGGCCCGGACGACAGCTGGTGGCTGCCGGCCCACCTCGGCGGCACCGCCCCCACCCTTGAAAAAGCCGCCGAGCTGGACCGCCGCGGCCGCCGCACCGCCGCCTCCTGACCGGGGTCCGGCCGGGGCGGTGACCGGATCGTTCCGCTTCCGGGCATGATCGTGTCTGCCGCCCCGGTGCCCGCCCGGCCAGGATCGAAGCCATGAACAGAGCAGCACTCGTCGTCATCGACGTCCAGCAGTCCTTCCGTCAGCGCCCGATCTGGGCGTACGCCTCCCAGCCGGACATCGTCGGCCACGTCAACCGGCTGGTCGACGCCGCCCGCCGGCGCGGCGACCTGGTGGTCTGGGTCCTGCACGCCGAGCCCGGAACCGGCAGCGTCTTCGACCCGGCCAGCGGGCACGTCCGGCTGATCGACGGCCTCGAACCCGTCGCGGGGGAGCCGACGCTGGTCAAGACCTCCCACAACGCGTTCACCACGACCAACCTCCAACAGGTGCTCACCCTGGCCGGCATCCGCGACATCGCGGTCTGCGGGATCCGCACCGAGCAGTGCGTGGAGACCACCACCCGGGTGGGCTGCGACCTCGGCTACGAGATGACGTTCGTGACCGACGCGACCGTCACCTTCCCCACCCCGCACCGGGACCTGCCGGCGGACGCCTCGCTGGAGCAGATCCTCGCCGACCCGCGCACCCTGTCGGCCGAGGAGATGACCGCCCGGACCGAGTACGCCCTCGCCGGCCGGTTCGCCACCATCCGCACCGTCGCCGAGCTGACCGGCGCGGTCCCCGCCGGGGTCTGAGCCGATGCCCCGGGTCGTCCGACGACTCCAGCTCGGCGCGTCTGGCGCCGCGCCACGACCTGGAGCCGTCGTCTTCCTGCTGGTCCCGCAGCTGCACCTGCTGGACCTCGCCGGGCCGGCCCAGGTCTTCTCCACCGCTGCCGACATCGGGTACGGCTACCGGCTGCACTACGTCGCCGAGACCGACGAGGTGCCGACCGTGCAGGGGGTGTCGCTGCGAGCCGACACCGAATGGCCCGAGCTGCACCGGGACGACCTGCTGGTCGTACCCGGATGGCGGCCCAGCGCGCACGGGCCGGCGGGGCCGGTCCGACCGGAGGACCTGCGGCGGCTGGCCGACCACCACGCGGCCGGCGGCACCGTGGCGAGCATCTGCGCGGGCGCCTTCGCGCTCGCCCGGGCCGGCCTGCTGGACGGTCGGCGCTGCACCACCCACCACGACGTGCAGGACGACCTGGCCCGGCGGCACCCGGCCGCCCGGGTGGTCCGGGACGTGCTCTACGTGGTGGACGACCGGGTGGTCACCTCGGCGGGCATCGCCAGCGGCATCGACGTGGCGCTGCACCTGGTGGCCACCCGGCACGGCCCGGCGGCGGCCGCCCGGATCGCCCGCACGCTGGTCGTGTACGCCCGGCGCAACGGCCACGAACAGCAGGCCAGCGCGATGATGCGGCATCGGTCGCACCTCTCCGACGCGGTGCACCGGGCGCAGGACCTGATCGACGCCCGCTACGCCGACTCGCTGCCGCTGGCCGACCTGGCCGCCGCCTGCGGGGTCGCCGAGCGGACCCTGACCCGGCTGTTCCGGCAGGCCACCGGGCTCACCCCGCTCGGCTACCAGCAACTGCTGCGGGTGGAACGGGCCGAGCACCTCATCGGGCACGGGGCGACCGTCGAGGCCGCCGCCCGCGCGGTCGGCTTCACCGACGCCCGAATGCTGCGCCGGCTGCGCGCCCGCACCCGGCCGACCCTCACCCTGGCCGGCTGACGCAGCGAACCCGGCAGGGTGACCGGGCCCTGGTCGGGGAAGGGCCCGCCGAGCGGCCATCCGGGCCGGTCAGGCGGTGGCGACCGCGAGCAGGTGCGAACTGGCGCCAATCACCGCCGGGTCCTGCTCGAACGCCTCCGCGCAGGCGACCGCGTCCCGGAAGAGCCGGTCCGCGGGGCCCACGTCCAGCGCGTCCAGCAGCGGCCAGAGCGGACCCTCCACCCCGTACAGCCGGGGCGCCGGCAGCCCGGCGGCAGGGAACTCGTCCACCACCTGCTCCGGGCGGTGGAAGTAGGCGGTCGTGAAGCCCGTCTCCGGGTCGTTCACCCCGGTCGTGTACGTGGCGAGCAGGATCGGGCGGGTGCGCTCGTCCACCCGGCCCTGTCGGGTCAGGTCCATCAGGGCGGCGTTGCGGCTGATCACCGCCGCGATCACCGGCCCGCCCGGACGGGTGAGCCGGGCCGCCTCGCGCAGCGCGCTCACCCGGTCGACCCGCTCGGTGAGGTGGTAGAGCGGACCGAGCAGCAGGGTGGCGTCGACCGACTTGTCGGGCAGCGGCAGGTCGCGGGCGTCGCCGACGGTGGCGGTGACCTCCGGGTATGCGGCCCGAGCGGCGGCCACATGCGCCGGCACCAGGTCGACCAGGTGCACCCGGTGCCCGGCCGCGGCGAGCCAGCCGGCGTACGCGCCGGTGCCGCCGCCGACGTCGAGCACCGTCGCCGGCGGCGCGGGCAGCAGCCGGGACAGCAGGTCCCGGGTACGGGTCGCCTCCAGCCGCCCCTGCGGGTTGCGGTGCAGCCGGTCCGCCTCGGCGAAGACCTCGGTGTAGTACCGCCGGATGTCCGGCTCGGCGAGTCGGTGATGTGGCATCCGTCGATGGTGGACGACCCAGTGGATACCGTCACCCGGGTTTCCGGCCGCCCGCCGGAGCGGGCGGCCGGGGCGACGGTCAGGCCGGGCAGTTGTGGTACGCCTCGACCCGCCACACACCGTCCAGCCGGGACAGCACCCAGGTGGCCCGGCGGCGGCGGTCGGCGGGCAGCTCCTCCTCGCCGGGCAGCAGGAAGCCGCTGCGGCTGACCACCACCGCCGCGTCGCCCCCGACGACGCGGACGCTCTCCGGCTCGTCCACCGAGGTCGACCCCTTGAGCGGGCCGGCGAAGGCTGCGGCCATGTAGCTGCGGACCCCCTCCCGGCCCTGGTGGAACACCCCGCCGGGGAGGACCACCGTGGCGTCGTCGGTGTAGTGCGCGGCGAAGGCGTCCGCGTCGTTGGCCGCCCAGGCGGCGACGAGGGCGTGCAGCACGTCGCGGACCGCCTGGTCGTCGCGGGTGCCGATGGTTCCGGTGTCGGTCATGATCGTCCTTCCGTGGTGTGGACCTCGCTGGTACCTACTCGGCCTCCCGCCGGAATTCATCGGCGGCGCAGCGATGAATTCCAGCGGCCGGGCCGGTAGGTATGGGAGAGGCCGGAACAGAGAGGGACGCATCGGTGACGGTGACCAGCGAGGACTTCGACCGGCGGACCGGGCCGTACCGGCGGGAGCTGCTGGCGCACTGCTACCGGATGCTCGGCTCGGTGAACGAGGCCGAGGACCTGGTGCAGGAGACCCTGCTGCGGGCCTGGCGTGCGTTCGACCGGTACGACGCCGAGCGCGCCTCGGTGCGGACCTGGCTGCACCGGATCGCCACCAACGTCTGCCTGACCGCGCTGCGCTCCCGCGCCCGGCGGCCGCTCCCCTCGGACGTCGTCGGCCCCAACCTCGACCCCGATGCGCCGATGGTGGTGGGGGAGCTGCCCTGGCTGCAGCCGGTCCCGGACGCGCTGCTCGACCCGGCAACCGTGGTGGCCGCCCGGGGCAGCCTGCGGCTGGCGCTGGTCGCCGCCATGCAGCTGCTGCCGCCCCGGCAGCGGGCCATCCTGATCCTGCGCGACGTGCTCGACTGGTCGGCCGCGGAGGTCGCCGACGCTCTGGCCACCACCCCGGCCGCCGTCAACAGCGGCCTGCAACGGGCCCGCGCCCGGCTCGACGCGACGGCGGTACGCGAGGAGCAGGTCGCCGAGCCGGCGGACCCCGACCGCCGGGCGCTGGTCGACCGGTACGTGGCGGCGTTCGAGCGGGCCGACGTGGCCGCCCTGACCCGGCTGCTCACCGACGACGCGGTGCTGGAGATGCCGCCGGTGCTCAACTGGTACGTCGGCCGGGAGCGCTACGGCCGGTTCATCGCCCGGGTCTTCGCCATGCGCGGCACGGACTGGCGGATGCGACCCACCGCCGCCAACGGTCAGCCCGCGCTGGCGGCGTACGTGCGCGACGGGGAGGCGTACGTCCCGCACACCCTGCAGGTCCTCACCATCGGCGACGCCTGCATCAGGCGCAACGTCGTCTTCCAGGACCCGCAGGTGTTCGACGCATTCGGGCTGACGCCACTGCCGGTCGTCGCGCCGGTCAGTTGATGGGCAGCGCCTTCGTGCCACCGCCCCTGATCGAGCGGGTCACCTTCTCCCCGCCCGACCAGTAGAAGCAGCGCACTCCCCGGTCGCCCCGCTGCCACGCCTCCTCCGACGGCAGCCGGTACGACGTACCGGTGCGGTAGCGCAGGTTGCCGTCGGCCGGCACCTTCGCGTACCGGGCGACCAGGGTGCGGCAATGGGCGTGGATGTTGTCCTCGTCGCGGTCGGCCTCCTCGTACGGGCCGTCCGGTGCCGTCCAGACCCCGACGAACTCGAACTGGTGCCCCTTGGTGCAGGTGGTCTGCTGGAAGCTGCCCCACTCGTCCTCGATCAGGCAGCCGTAGGCCAGGCGCGACGACCCCTTCAGCGCGTCGCGCAGGCTGCCGCTGCGCTGGGTCGGGTGGTCGTTGGGGTGGTCGATGGCGGTACCGCCGTCCACGGTGTCCAGTTCGAACATGTCGCAACGGAACCACCGGCTGCCACCCGCCCAGCCGGCCGGGGACGGCGGCACCACCTGGATGGTGAGCCGGGCACCTCGCCAGTCCCCGCCGACGAACGCCGTGGCCTTCGCGTCGCACTCGGCGAACGCCGGGCGGATGGCGGCGGAGGTGATCGGCGGCGGGGTCGGCCGTTCGGCGAGCGGGCCGGTGAAGGTGCCCAGGTGGATGGTCTCGACCAGGTGCGGCCGGGCGCACTCCACCGGCTGGTAGCTGGTGAGGTAGCTGGTCGGGTCGGCGATCAGGTGACAGTCGCCCACCTTCGGCGTGAACTGCTCCACCTTGCCGACCGGACGCCAGTCGTCGGTCAGGTCGCCGTCCGTGCCGGCCGGCGTGCCACAACCTGACACCGCCACCGTGACCAGGACGGCCACCGCCACCCCGCTCCGCCACCGTCGCATGTCACCCTCCCCCAGGGGCCCCCGTCCAGACGCGCGCAGCATACGTCACCTGCGCGACCGCCCGGTGTCCCGAATGTGACGCGCCCCACCCGAGCTGCTGCTTGTGGCGTGGCGGAACGGTCGCAGCGCGTCGATCTTCCTTATCTGCAGGTGAGGGATGTGACATCTGGCGGGGTGTCGGCGCTGAGAGGCACGGAATGAACGCACAGACCTTGCCACCGGTGCACCTGCGATGTCGCCGATTGATCACTCAGCGGTGTCGTCGCCGGGCCTCGGTGGGAGCCGGTCGCCCCCGTCCGGCGCTGGGTCGTTCCGTGCGCGCATCCCAGTTCCCGGCAGCACTGCCGGGGACACCGCTGCTCCGGACGCACGCCGGGTGGCACATCCACAATCCAACCCCCAAGACGGAGCTGTTCGATGCTTGAGACCGCCCTCGCCAAACTCGCCACTCTGAAGGTCGGCGCCACCGTGCTCGCCGTCGCCGCCACCGGTGGGGTCGCGCTTGCCGCCGCGAACGGCACTCTGCCCAACCCGCTCACCGACCCGAGCGCCAAGCCGTCGGCGCACGCCACCGGTGCGCCGTCCGCGGACGACAAGGGCAAGGGTTCGCCGGCCGACGCGAAGGGCACCCCGTCGCCGAACCTGGTCGGCCTCTGCCGCGCCTACGAGGCCGGCGTCGCCGAGAGCAAGGGCAAGGCGCTGGACAACCCTGCGTTCACCGTGCTGATCACCGCCGCGGGCGGCAAGGACGGCGTCACCGGGTACTGCGACACCCTGCTCGCCAGCGCGAAGGCCAAGCCGAGCAAGGAGGCCCAGGCCACCGCTACCCCGAGCCACCCGACCGGCAAGCCGGAGACCCGCCCGACCACCGCCGAGACCGAGGCGCCCGACGCCCACAAGCCGACCGCCCGGCCGACTAACTGACCCGTCGACGCCGGGCGGGCATCCTCACCCCCCTCCGCCCGCCCGGCGTCACCATCGCGACGTCGCCCGGATGACCTCCCCCCCCGGTCATCCGTACGGAGTCGCGAACCGCGCCGGACCGGCGCGGCGAGGCGGCGGCCGGGTCCCGCGGCCGCCGCCTCACCCCTTTCTCAGCTCAGTCCACGTGCCGGCGCAGCCACTCCAGCGCCGCCCCGGCGTGGCGCAGCACCGAGATGTGCCCGTCGTCCGGGTAGCACCGCAGTTCGGCCGCGGGACAGCGCCGCGACAGCCATTCGCCGTGCGAGAGCGGCGCGATCCCGTCCCGGCCACCGTGCAGCAGGAGAACCGGCGCCGTGACCTGGGCCGGGTCGAGTCCCCACGGTGAGACGTAGGCGAGATCGTCGTCGATCAGCCCACCCGGACCACCCTGGGTCGCCGGGCCGACGACACTGCCGAACCAGGACCACTCACCGTTGAGGGCCGCCAGGTCCGCCGGGGTGAACTCGGGGTCGTACTCGACGCCGGAGGTCTCGAACCGCTCCTTCGCCTCCCGCCCCGCGGCGGCGGCGCGCAGCGACGCCACTCCGGAGGGGATCATGCCGGCGAACCAGTCCAGCCCCTCCCCGTCGTACGGCGCCATCCCGGCACCGGCGACCACCGCGAGCACTCGATCCGGCAGCAACGCGCCGCAGGCCAGCGCGTGCGGACCGCCGCCGGAGTGGCCCATCACCGCGAACCGGTCGATACCCAGCGCGTCGGCGACCGTGGCCACGTAGCCGGCGGCGGAGGCGATGTCCCGGCCCGGCGCCGGGGTCGATCCGCCGTAGCCGGGTCGGTCGTACGACACCCAGCGAATGCCGAGCCGGTCGGCGGCGTCGAAGAGGGGTGCGGGCGGCGCGCCGATGTTCGGGGTGCCGTGGTGCCAGAAGACGGCGAGACGGTCGTCCCCGCCGGTGTCGTAGACGTGCAGCGTGCGGCCGTTGCCCAGCGACAGGTCCGTCTCGGTCACCATGCGCGGAGACTAGCCGCGCCGGGCGACAGCGTCTTTCCCGCGGTGGAGGGGATCGAAGGGTCGCCGCTCATGCTGGAGCAGTTCCGCGCCAAGCCGGGCGGGACGGACTGCGGCGGCGGTACTGCTGGCCCAGCGAGCTGGACCTGATGGCGCGGCTCGGGGGCATGCGGCTGCGGGAACGCTGGAACGGCTGGGACCGCAGCCCGTTCACGGCCGACAGTCGCCAGCACGTCTCCGTCTACGAACGGGTCTAATCTTCCTCCATCGGACAGTCGATCAAATCAGTTTGATGTATTATCCGGTCCATGGCTGCGAGCCAGGCCGCGCCGGCGTTCATGCGCTTGGCCGCCCACCCGTTGCGGTGGCGGCTGCTGAGCGAGCTCGCCGACAGCGACCTGCGGGTCCGCGAGCTGGTCGCGCTGATCGGCCAGCCGCAGAACCTGGTCTCCTACCACCTGCGGCTGCTGCGTAACGCCGGCCTGATCACCGTCACACGGAGCAGCTTCGACGGCCGCGACAGCTACTACCACCTGGATCTGGACCGCTGCGCCCAGGCGCTGGCCAGCACCGGCGCCGCCCTGCACCCGGCCCTGCGACTGGACAGCGCCCCGCCGGCCCCGCCGGTCCACCAGCGACGGTTGCCCCGGCCCGCCGTGCTGTTCGTCTGCACGGGTAACAGCGCCCGCTCACCGATCGCCGAAGCCCTGCTACGCCACCACACCGCCGGACAGGTGGAGGCCACCAGTGCCGGCAGCCGCCCCAGACCGCGACTGCATCCCAACGGTGTGCGGGCGCTGCGCGACCAGTACGGCATCGACATCGCCAGCCAGCGCCCCCGCCACCTGGACACCCTTGCCGGGGGCCGCTTCAACTACGTGATTACTTTGTGCGACAAGGCCCGGGAGGTCTGCCCGGAGTTCGACGATCACCCTCGCCGCGTTCACTGGAGCATCCCCGACCCGGCCCTGGCCGGCGACAGCGACGATGCCAGCTACCCGGCCTTTGCCCGCACCGCGGCCGACATCGACACCCGCGTCCGCCATCTGCTACCGGTCCTCACTACCCGTCAAGGAGGTTTGAGCCATGACCGGAACCGACCAGCACGCCAGCGTCCGCTACCTGGTTGACGACGTCCCGGCAGCCGTCGACTTCTACACCACTCACCTCGGCTTTCAACTGCGCACCAACGCCGGGCACGCCTTCGCCGATGTGGTCCGCGGCCCGCTGCGGCTGCTGCTGTCCGGGCCCGCCAGCTCGGGCGCCCGAGCCACGCCGCAGGACGCCACGGCACCCGGCCACAACCGCATTCACCTCACCGTCGACGATCTGGACGCCGAGATCGACCGGCACCGGCGCGCCGGACTGTCGTTCCGCAGCGACGTGGTTTCCGGCCCCGGCGGGCGTCAGATCCTGCTGGCCGACCCCGCCGGCAACCTGATCGAACTGTTTCAACCGGCGAGGTGACGGCCACAGCTGACCTTGGTGACGGTGGTGCGCCCGGCAGGATTCGAACCTGCGGCCTTGGGATTAGAAGTCCCCTGCTCTATCCGCTGAGCTACGGGCGCGCGTCGTGGGTGTCGCGCCAAGAGGGTACCGCCGCACCCGGGGTGAGCGGGGGAACGGGTGGTCACGTCCACACCGGGAGTCAGGTTCGCACGGAACGCCCGCCGCTGGCACCCCGATAACACCCCGTACCCTCGCCTGGTGCTGCTTGACCCGGAGACCGAGAACGAGGTCGCCTACGAGCTGTGCCAGCTCCTCGGGCGCGCCATCCTGCCCGTCAGCCACCTCGATCGGCCGGGGGACGCCAGCCGTGACGCCGGCACGGCGTTCTTCTTCAACGAGCTGGTCGGGGTCACCGACGACGGGGACGTGGTCCACGAGTACCTGCTGACGGCCGACGCACTCACCCGCGCGCCGTACGGAAAGATCGGTCTGCGGCCGAGCGTGACGGAACCGGCGGGCGTGGCGTCCGACGAGATCCTGATGCCCGACTTCAGCGCACAGTGGATCCACCTGCCGGAGGTGGGCCTCGCCGCGATGCCGACCGGGGGTCTGCACGGGCACGCCGAGGACCGGGGCTGGCGCTGGCGGACCCAGCAGGTCACCGACGGGGTGGCCGCGCGCGCGGACGACATCGCCGGGATCGGGGCCGACCCCGGGTCCGCGTTCGTACTGGCCCTCGGGGTCGGCGCGGACGGGTCGCGGCCGTTGGAGGCGGTGATCGAGCGGCTGGTCCGCGACGGCGACGAGGTCCGCATCACCACGGAGCTGCCGCCGGGATACGTGGGCGCGCCGGTCTTCGGGGTGCAGGCGCACGGCGAGGGCGAAGTGGCGCTGCGCTGCCTGGGCCTGGTGCTGCCGGGCGCGGGCGGTCACCCGATCGCGACCTTCGACCGCATCCGGACGGCGCTCGTGGAGGCCACCGCCGGGTACCGCTGACGGTCAGCCCTCGGCGGTCGCCCCCGCGCGGTCCTCGACCGGCCGCCGGGCTGCCGGCGGGCCGTCCGGCTCCGCCGCGGTGGGTCCGGCGCCGAGGAAAGCCTCGGCCCAGCGGCCGGCCTCGGCGAAGACCTTCTCCCGTACGGCGGGACTGGAGAGCGTGAGGTCGTGCAGCCCGCCGTCGAAGCGGGCGAGGGTGACGTGCCGGCCGAGCCGGGGCGCCCAGCGGACCATGTGCTCCACGTCCAGGACGGCATCCGCCAGGGTCGCCGACTCGTGCCACTTGGTGCCCCGGAAGCTCCGGGTCGAGCAGGCCAGCAGCACGGGCACCGGGATGTCGAGGCCGGCGCGGAGCTGACGCTGGCCGGCGCGGATCGCGTTGATCCAGCCGGCCCGGACCGGGAACCCGGCCAGGGGCTTCCAGGCCAGGTCGTAGCGCCACTCGCCGCGGTGGTCGGCGTGCAGGCTCTCGCCGTACACGGTGCCGAGCCCGAAGGGGAGGATGCGCTGCGGCGCCCGACGGGCCAGCCGGGAGACGGCGGCCGCCAGGGGTCGCCGGATCAGCCAGGGGGCGTTGATGTCGAAGAACGGGCTGTTGAGGAAGAGGCCGTCGACCAGCCCGGCCTCGCGGCGGGCGTGCGCCCAGAGCGAGATGATCAGGCCGCCGGTGGAGTGCCCCATGGCGAGCAGGGTGTCGTGCCCGTCGTCCTCACGGATGATCTTGGCGGCGGCGTCCAGCTCGGGGAAGTAGTCGCTGAGGTCGTGGCAGAAGTTCGGGGTCTGGTGCGGCAGCAGACTCCGGCCGTACTTGCGCAGGTCGAGCGCGTAGAAGTCCCAACCCCGCTCGGCGAAGAAGTCGGCGACGTGGGTCTGGAAGAAGTAGTCGACGAAGCCGTGCACGTAGAGCACCGCCCGGCCGGTCGGGCGCTCGGCCCGCCGGCGGACCAGGGTCGCGACGACCTGTCCCTCGTCGTCGGTGCCCAGGTCGATCGTCTGCCGCTCGTACGGCGGTCCCAGCACGTCCGGTTCCACGACCGCGACGGTACGCCGCCGAGCTACCCGGCGGTAGCCCCCGCCCCCGCCCGCTCACACCCGGCGGACGGGGGCGGCGGCGTCAGACGGTCTGCGCGTCGGCCCGGCTGGGGTCGGCGGCGGGCAGTTCGTCCTGGTCCTCGGCCGGGTCGACCTCGGCCGCCGGCTGGCCGATCTCCCGTACGTGCTTGTTGTGCCGGGGCTCCTGCCGGGTCTTGGCGTCGTTGAGGCGCCGCCGCAGGTCGTCGCGGACGTCGTTGAGCGCGGCGTGCAGGTCCTCCTCGGAAGAGGTGGTGACGATCTTCTGCCGGCCCGCGATCCAGCACTCCAGGGTGACCTTCTGGCCCCGGGCCTCCCGGTCCTTCACCGAGACCTCCAGCTCGGTGGCGTCGGCGTGGAACCCGGCCAGCCGGGCGTCCAGGGTCGCGAACTGCTCCGCGATCCAGTTCCGGTCGCCCTGCGAGAACCCTGCCCCGACCCGCAGGCACTCGGCCACGGTCGCGGGGTTCGCCACGGCGCTCATCGCCGCACCTCCCTCTCGTCGCGGACGGTCGTACGGAGTGAGCGGAGGATCATCTCGCTGGCCTTTCTCTCGGTTGATCAACTCCATACCCAGTCGGTGTCCGTCCGGAACCGGTTCGCCCGGATGGCCCCGCTGGCGATTTCGATCATGCTGCTGCCCAGGTCGGCGGCCCAGGGCCCGGGGGCCCTAGCAGACGGGACCTTGATCAGGTCGCTGTCCACAGGGCGGCGCGCCGTCCACAGCCGGTGCCGAAGCGGGTGGCCGCGGCACGGGCGGTGGTCGAGGCTCGGCGTCGAGTCGACTCGCCACCGCAAGCCCGGATCTTCCCCTGGAGGGACGATGTTCGATACGTACGTCACCATCGTCGGCAACGTGCTGACCCCGCCCGAGTGGCGTCGCACCACCCAGAGCAACACCCTGGTCGCCAACTTCAAGGTCGCCTCCACCGCCCGCCGCCTCGACCGGGACAGCGGCCGGTGGGTCGACGGAAACAGCCTGCGCGTTCGGGTGAACTGCTGGCGAAAGCTGGCCGAGGGGGTGGCCGCCTCGGTGATGGTCGGCGACCCGGTGGTGGTCGCGGGACGGCTCTACACCCGCGACTGGACCGACGACGCCGGCAACCACCACACCCTCTACGAGCTGGAGGCCGTCACCGTCGGCCACGACCTGTCCCGTGGCCGCAGCCGGTTCCTGCGCAATCGGCCGAGCATGACCACCAGCACCGTCGAGGACGCCGAGGCGGAGCACCGGGTGCACGGCGAGGCCACCGAGCCGGTGCCGGCCGCGCAGGCCCCCGCCTCGCCGGACGACCGGCCCTTTGACGACGAGTTCGAGCTGCCGTCGTTCACCGCACGGGCCGGGCACGAGCCGCCCGGCGACGGCTTCGACGCGCCCTCGGGCAGCGGCTTCGACGAGGTGACCGACCCCTTCGACGATCCGGCCGTCCCGGGTGCCGACGGCGGGGAGTCGGACGCCGGCGGGCCGACCCCGGAGCCCGGGCCGGCCGACGAGCTCGACCCGGTCGTCGACGAGACCGCCGGTGGTGTCACGGCCACCGGTCGCGGCCGGCGCGGCCGGGGACGAGCGCCGGTGCCCGCCTGACCGGGGCCGGGTCGTGCACGGGGGAGCGGGGTGGCGACGCGACGGTGGCCACCCCGCCGTACGGCTAGGCTGCCGGCCGGAGGTGATGCGGGTGCGGCAGGCGACCGCGGCGGCGAACGCGGCAGGACTGGTGGCGGGCTACGCCCTGGACACGCTGCTCGGTGACCCGCGCCGGTGGCACCCGGTGGCCGGCTTCGGCCGGGCGGCCGGGGCGCTGGAACAGCGGGTCTACCGACCGGATCGGACGGCCGGGGCCGTCTTCACCTCGGTCGTGGTCGGTGCGCCCGTGCTGCTGGGCGTGGCGGCCACCCTGGCCACCCGACGTCGACCGGTAGCGCGGGCGGTCCTGGTGGCCGCCGGCACCTGGACTGTGCTGGGCGGGCGCACGCTGCGGCGCGAGGCCACGGTGATGGGCCGGGCGCTGCGCGACGGTGACCTGCCCGCCGCCCGACGGCGGCTGGGACACCTCTGCGGCCGCGATCCGTCGGCACTGGACGAGCCGGAACTCGCCCGGGCCACTGTCGAGTCGGTCGCCGAGAACACCTCCGACGCGGTGGTCGCGCCGCTGGTCTGGGGTGCGGTCGCCGGGCTGCCCGGCCTGCTCGGTTACCGGGCGGCGAACACCCTCGACGCCATGGTGGGTCACCGCTCGCCCCGCTACGCCCGCTTCGGCACCCCGGCCGCCCGCCTCGACGACCTGCTCAACCTGGTGCCCGCGCGGCTGACCGGGCTGCTCACCATCGCCGTCGCGTCGGCCGCGCACGGGGACCGGCACCGCGCCTGGCAGGTCTGGCGCCGGGACCGCAACGACCACCCGAGCCCCAACGCCGGCCAGTGCGAGGCGGCGATGGCCGGCGCGCTCGGCGTACGGCTCGGCGGGCGGAACGTCTACTTCGGCCGGTCCGAGGTGCGGCCGTTCCTGGGCGACGGTCCGCGTCCCGAGGCGCGGCATCTCAAGCGGGCGGCCCGGATCTCCGGTGCCGTCGGGGTGGCCGCGCTCGGGATCGCGGCGGTGTACCCGTTGACGGTCGGTCGGCTGGTCGGCGCCGCCGGCCGGTACGGGCTGCGCC
>NZ_QGGF01000442.1 GCF_003857015.1 Micromonospora globispora
GTATTGAGGTGCCATGTGGGTTTTCCTCCACGCCGACGAGGTGAGCTGTCGGGTTCGGGCCGAGGACGCCCGGCCGCCGCTGGCGGCTTCACCCCGAGGTGTCGAGCACCGAGGAACGTCTGGGTCCCCCGCTCCTGCCTGTGGTCCAGGTACCGACGGCCGGCGGCAGGATTAGGCGTTGCCGGCCCGTGGTGTCCGCGATCGCGAACGCAGACGACGTTAGGACCGGTTTCGGACGATCGCCCACTTCTCGTGAAGTTCCTCACCGGGCCACGTGAGGGCCCGCGGCTCCGAGTTGCGAGGTGCGCGGACGTGCCGTACGGAGGCCGCCGAGCGATTGCCCGGCGGCCTCCGCACGGTTGGTCAGTACGTCAGGCCGTACCCCTGCGGGAAGAGCGGGACCTGGCCGTCGCCGGCGTTGATCGGTTGCTGGCTGACCGAGTTCATCCAGGTCATCGGCAGGGCGCCGGTCGGCGCCGCGGCTCCGAACAGGACGTCCGCCACTCCGTCGCCCTCGGTGCCGGGCAGCCAGGACGCCAGCAGCGCGTCCCACTTCGGCAGTTCGGTGGCGATGTCCATCGGCCGGCCGGAGACCAGCACCACGATCACCGGTACGCCGGCGTTGCGCAGCGTGGCGATGGTGCGCAGGTCCTCCCGGTCCAGGCTCATGCTGCCGGTCCGGTCGCCCTGGCCCTCGGCGTACGGGGTCTCCCCCACCAGCGCGATCGCGGCCCGGTAGCTGCGGTCGATGCCGGTGCCGCGCTGGTTGTAGGTGACGGTCGTGGTCGGACCGACCGCGGCCCGGATGCCCTGCAGGATCGTGGTGCCCGGGGTGATGGCGCCCGAGGAGCCCTGCCAGGAGATGGTCCAGCCGCCACTCTGGTTGCCGATGTTGTCGGCGTTCTTGCCGGCGACGAAGATCTTGTTGTTGTCGCGGGCCAGCGGCAGGACGCCGTTCGCGTTCTTCAGCAGCACCTGCGACTCGCGGACGGCCTGCCGGGCGAGGGCCCGGTGGGCCGCGCTGCCGACGGTCGGCGTCCAGCTCCGGTCGGTGTACGGGCGCTCGAAGAGGCCCAGCTCGAACTTCTTGGTGAGGATCCGCCGGTTCGCGTCGTCGATCCGGCTCAGCGGCACGTGCCCGTTCTGCACCTCGGCGCGCAGCGTACTGATGAAGGTCTTCCAGGCCGTCGGCACCATCACCATGTCGATGCCGGCGTTGATCGCCGTGGTCACCTCGGCTGCGGTGAAGCCGGAGCTGCCGTCGATCTGGTCGATGCCGTTCCAGTCCGACACGACGAAGCCGGAGAAGCCGAGCTCGCCCTTGAGGACGGTCGTGATCAGGTACTGATTGCCGTGCATCTTGCCGCCGTTCCAGCTGCTGTAGGAGATCATCACCGAGCCGACGCCGCGCTGCACCGCGGCCTGGAACGGCGGCAGGTGGATCGCCCGCAGCTCGGCCTCGGTCAGTTCCGTGTTGCCCTGGTCGTCGCCGCCGGTGGTGCCGCCGTCGCCCACGTAGTGCTTGGCGGTGGCGAGCACCGAGGTCGGCCCGCCCAGGGTGGCTCCCTGAAGCCCGGTGATCAGCGTGGTCATGTCCGATGGGATGTCCGGCGTCTCGCCAAAGGACTCGTAGGTGCGGCCCCACCGGTCGTTGCGGGCCACGCAGAGGCAGGGGGCGAAGTCCCAGTCGACGCCGGTGCCGGAGACCTCCTCGGCAACCGCCTGACCGATCTGCTGCACCAGCGCCGGGTCGCGGGTGGCGCCGAGCCCGATGTTGTGCGGAAAGATCGTCGCGCCGACCACATTGTTGTGCCCGTGCACGGCGTCCACGCCGTAGATCATCGGGATGCCGAGCGGCGTGGCGAGGGCGGCCCGCTGGAAGGAGTCGTACATGTCGGCCCAGCTGGCGGCGGTGTTGGGCGAGGGCGCGGAGCCGCCGCCGGAGAGGATCGAGCCGAGCCGGTAGGTGGTCAGGTCGGTGGCGGTGACCGAGCCGCGCTCGGCCTGGGTCATCTGGCCGATCTTCTCGTCCAGGCTCATCCGGGAGAGCAGGTCGGCGACGCGGGTGGCGACGGGCAGGGTCGGGTCCTGGTACGGCCAGGTCGCGGCGGTCGCGGCCGGCGGCGCGACCAGTCCGACGAGCGCGACGAGGAGCAGGGCGAGGGCCGGTGGGCCGACGAGGCGGCGGCGGAGGACGTGGGTCACGGGTCACTCCTCTCGGAGGAATGGTGCTGCCGTTCACCGGCAGCCTATGCGGCCGATGCATCGATGGACACCGTTGGATAACGCAAACTGTGAACAACCCTGGCCATTCACGGACCGTCGCGCGCGCCGCCGCAGCCCGGGCTACGGTGACGGGGGTCGGCGGCAGCCGGCGGCAGCGACGCGGCGAGGACCCGGGCGAGGTGGCGCACCAGACATGACCGACTACGGACACGACCTGATGTTCGGCAGCTTTCTCACGCCCGCCGCCGGCCAGGTCGAGCAGGTCGTCGCCCGCGCCAAGCTCTGCGAACAGGTCGGCCTGGACCTCGTCACCTTCCAGGACCACCCGTACCAACCGAACTTCGTGGACACCTGGACGCTGATGTCCTTCGTGGCGGCGGCAACCAGTCGGATCCGGCTCTCCGGCAACGTGCTGAACCTGCCGCTGCGCCAGCCGGTAGTGCTGGCCCGCAGCATCGCCAGCCTGGACCTGCTCACCGGCGGCCGGGTGGAGCTGGGCCTGGGCGCGGGCGCGTTCTGGGAGGCGATCGAGGCGAACGGGGGTCGGCGGCTCAGCCCCGGCCAGGCCGTGGACGCGCTGGACGAGGCGATCCGGATCATCCGGGAGGTGTGGGCCACCGACCGGCGCGGCGGAGTCCGGGTCGAGGGCGACCACTACCGGGTGGTCGGCGCGAAGCGGGGGCCCGCCCCGGCGCACGACGTGGGGATCTGGGTGGGCGCGTACAAGCCGCGGATGCTGCGCCTGGTCGGCCGGGCGGCCGACGGCTGGCTGCCGTCGCTGGCGTACCTGCCGAAGGGGCCGGCCGAGCTGGTGGACCTCAATGCGCTGGTCGACGAGGGCGCCGCGGCGGCCGGGCGGGATCCCCGGTCGGTGCGGCGACTGCTCAACCTCTCCGGGCAGTTCATCCGGTCCCGCTCCGGCTTCCTGGCCGGCCCCCCGGAGCAGTGGGTGGAGGAGGTCGCCGGCCTCGCCCTGGACCACGGCATCTCCGGCTTCATCCTCGGCGCCGACGACCCGACCGCGATCCAGCTCTTCGCGCAGGAGGTCGCCCCGGCGGTGCGGGAACTGGTGGCCTCCGAACGCGCCGAGCCGGGCAGCCGCGCCAAGGCGGTCGAGGAGCAGCGCGAGGTGGTCGAGGCCGGTGGTGCCCCCACGCTCGCCGTCACCCCCACCCCGGATCCGGGCGTACGGCTGACCGACCACCAGCTCTGGGACGAGTCCACCCGCCCGGTCGCCCCGCCGCCGCCGGCCGGCCACGTCTACACCCCGCACGCCCAGGCCGTCGGGGCGCACCTGGTCGACGTGCACGACCACCTACGGCAGGAGTTGGCGCAGGTGCGGGATCTCCTCGAGCAGGTCAAGCGGGGGGTGGTCTCCGCCGGTGCCGCGCGGGCGGTGCTCAACCAGATGACCATGCGGCAGAGCAACTGGACGCTGGGGGCGTACTGCGCCGCGTACTGCACCGTGGTGACCCAGCACCACGGGCTGGAGGACAACTCGATCTTTCCGCACCTGCGGCGCGCCGATGCCGGGCTGGGGCCGGTGCTCGACCGCCTGGAGGCCGAGCACGTGGTCATCCACGACGTGGTGGAGGGCGTGGACCAAGCTCTGGTCGACCTGATCCGCAACCCGGGCGACTTCACCGAGGTCCAGAAGGGCGTGGACGTGCTCACCGACACCCTGCTGTCGCACCTGTCGTACGAGGAACGGGAGATCGTGGAGCCCCTCGCTCGGTACGGCTTCTACGCCGGGCAGGTCTGACCGTATTCCGGTCAGCGCCCCGCCTCGGCGTGAGATAGCTGACTTTGGTTTTCCTAAGCCAGCGGCGTAGCGTCCTCGGCATGACGGACTTCCTCGAGCAGCGCGACGCGTGGCTGACCACCAACTGCTCGATCGCCCGGGCGATCGAGGCGGTCGGAAACCGCTCCACGCTGCTCCTGCTGCGCGAGGCATCCTTCGGCACCCGCCGCTTCGACGACTTCGCGCGGCGGGTGGGCATCAGCGAGCCGGTCGCCGCCGCCCGGCTGAAGCAGCTCGTCGCGGACGGACTGCTCGAACGACGGCCCTACCAGCAGCCCGGGCAGCGGACCCGGGACGAGTACGTGCTGACCCGCAAGGGACAGGAGCTGCTGCCCGTGCTGACCGCGCTGCGGCAGTGGGGGGACGCCTGGGCCGCCGACGAAGCCGGCCCGTCCGTTCGCGTCCAGCACCACGACTGCGGCGCCGCCGTTCACGCGCGGCTGCGCTGCGAGGCCGGGCACGACGCACCGCCCGGCGAGATCGACGTGCTGCCGGGCCCGGGGCTGCTTCGGGCGTGACCGCTTGGCCGTCGACACACCTTGAACGAGAACTCAGGAGCAGGACATGAAGATCGCTGGACGCGCCGCGCTGGTCACCGGGGCCAACCGAGGATTCGGCCGACACCTGGCCGCCGAGCTGGTGGCACGAGGCGCCACCGTCTACGCCGGCGCCCGCAACCCGGACAACGTCGACCTGCCGGGCGTCACGCCGGTCCGGCTCGACATCACCGACCCGGCCTCGGTGACCGCGGCGGCGGAGCTGGCCGGTGACGTCACCCTGCTGGTCAACAACGCCGGCGTCAGCACCGGGGCGAACCTGCTCGACGGCGACCTGGCGCAGACCCGGCAGGAGATGGAGACCCACTACTTCGGCACGCTGTCGGTGGTGCGCGCCTTCGCGCCGCGGATCGCGGCCAACGGCGGCGGGACCATCCTGAACATCCTGTCCGCGCTCTCCTGGATCAGCTTCCCGCAGGTCGGGGCGTACAGCGCGGCGAAGTCCGCCGAGTGGTCGATGACGAACGCCCTGCGTACGCAGCTCGCCGACCGGGGCATCCGGGTCGCCGGCCTGCACGTCGGGTACATGGACACCGACATGACCGCCGGGGTGTCGGGGCCGAAGTCCGACCCGGCGGACATCGCGCGGATCGCGGTCGACGGGATCGAGGCCGACCGGTACGAGATCGTCGCCGACGACACCTCCCGACAGGTACTGGCGGGGCTTTCCGGCGGCGTGGCTGCGCTCTACCCGCAACTGCCCTGACCAGAGGCCGCCCGGCGTCCCAGCGGGACGCCGGGCGGCGTACGGCTACAGGCTGCGGGCGAGCCGGTCGGCGAGGATCCGGGCGAACCGTGCCGGGTCGGTCAGCTCCCCGCCCTCGGCGAGCAGCGCCATCCCGTACAGCAGCTCGGCGGTCTCGGCGAGGGCCTCGCTGTCGCCGTCCTGCTCGTGGGCCTTGCGCAGCCCGGTCACCAGCGGGTGGGTCGGGTTGAGTTCGAGGATCCGCTTGACCCGCGGGACCTCCTGCCCCATCGCCCGGTACATCTTCTCCAGCGTCGGGGTCATGTCGTGGGCGTCACCGACGACGCAGGCCGGCGAGGTGGTCAGCCGGGAGGAGAGCCGGACCTCCTTGACGCTGTCGGCCAGCTTGCCGCTCATCCAGGAGAGCAGCTCGGCGTAGTCCTTCCGGTCCGCCTCGGCCTTCTCCCTCTCCTCGTCGGTCTCCAGGTCGACGTGGCCCTTGGCGACGGACCGCAGCGGCTTGCCGTCGAACTGCCCGACCCGCTCGACCCACACCTCGTCCACCGGGTCGGTGAGGATCAGCACCTCGTAGCCCTTGGCGCGGAACGCCTCCAGGTGCGGGGAGTTCTCGATGGTGGTCCGCGACTCGCCGGTGGCGTAGTAGACGTCGGTCTGGCCGTCCTTCATCCGCTCGACGTACTCGCGCAGGGTGGTGAGTTCGGCCGGGTCGTGGGTGGAGGCCACCTGCACCAGGTCGAGCAGCGCCTCGGTGTTGTCCGGGTCCTCGAGCAGCCCCTCCTTGACCACCGCGCCGAACTCGGTCCAGAACGTCCGGTACGCGTCGGCCCGGTCGGCCTTCATCTCCTTGAGGGTCGCCAGCACCTTCTTGACCAGCCGGCGGCGGACGGCCCGGATCTGCCGGTCCTGCTGAAGGATCTCCCGGGAGATGTTCAGCGACAGGTCGTGGGCGTCCACCACGCCCTTGACGAACCGCAGGTAGTTGGGCATGAGGGCGTCGCAGTCGTCCATGATGAAGACGCGCTTGACGTAGAGCTGCACGCCGCGGCGGCCCTGCGGGGAGAACAGGTCCAGCGGGGCGTGCGAGGGCAGGAAGAGCAGCGCCTCGTACTCGAAGGTGCCCTCGCCGCGCATGTGGATGGTCTCGAGCGGGTCGGCCCAGTCGTGGCTGACGTGCTTGTAGAACTCCTTGTATTCGGCCTCGTCGACCTCGTCCCGGGACCGGGCCCAGAGCGCCTTCATCGAGTTGAGGGTCTGCACCTCGCGGGTGGTCTCGCCACCCTCACCCGGCCGCTCCACGGTCATCCGGATCGGCCAGGCGATAAAGTCGGAGTACCGCTTGACGATCTCCCGGATCGTCCACTCGGCGGTGTAGTCGTGCAGGTTGTCCTCGGTGTCGGCCGGCTTGAGGTGCAGGGTGACCGCGGTGCCCTGCGGGGCGTCGTCGACCGCCTCGACCGTGTAGGTGCCCTCGCCGGCGGACTCCCACCGGGTGCCGCCGCTCTGCCCGGCCCGACGGGTCAGCAGGGTGACCTTGTCGGCGACCATGAACGTGGCGTAGAAGCCGACACCGAACTGGCCGATCAGCTCCTGGGAGGCGGCGGCATCCTTCGACTGGCGCAGCTTGCCCAGCAGCTCGGCGGTGCCGGACTTGGCGATCGTGCCGATCAGGCCGACCACCTCGTCGCGGGACATGCCGATGCCGTTGTCCCGGACGGTCAGCGTCCGGGTGTCGCGGTCGACCTCGATCTCGATGTGCAGGTCGGCGGTGTCGACGGCCAGGTCCTTGTCGATCAGCGACTCCAGCCGCAGCTTGTCCAGCGCGTCCGACGCGTTCGAGATGAGTTCGCGCAGAAAGACGTCCTTGTTGGAGTAGATCGAGTGGACCATCAGCTGGAGCAGCTGACGGGCCTCGGCCTGGAACTCCAACGTCTCAACCCGGTCGCTCACACCGGCTCCCTTCCACCTCGCGGGCCCTATGGCGGAAAGGATACGAGCCGTGCGCGCCCCGGCAGCAGAGGGTCGCGGAGGCACGTTCTGGTCCAACCAGTTGACGGGTTGATGTGTCCCGGGCCACACTTCTGCCCATGGCCTTCGCCCCCGTCCCCCGCGCCTCGGTTTCCGACCACGTCTTCGGCCAGCTCCGCGACGCCATCGTCAGCGGCCGCTACCAACCGGAGGAGACGCTGCCCGGCGAGCGGGAGCTGGCCGGCGCGTTCGCGGTGAACCGGCACGCCGTCCGGGAGGCCCTGCGCCGGCTGCAACAGCTCGGCCTGGTCCGGGTCAGCCAGGGCGGCGCCACCCGGGTGCTGGACTGGCGCGTGCACGCCGGGCTCGACCTGGCGCTGTCGCTGACCCAGTCCGGAGACGTCCTGCCGGTGGCGACGCTGGTCCGCGACATGCTGGAGATGCGGGCCTGCGTCGGGATCGACGCGGCCCGGCTCTGCGCCGAGCGCGGCGACCCGGCGGTCACGTCCGCCGTGGTCCGGGCCGCCGAGGAGTACGCCGCGCTCGCCCCCGACCTGCCGCGGATGGCGGAGGCCAACATCGCCATGTGGCGGCTCATCGTCCGCGGCTCCGGCAACACCGCCTACCTGCTGGCCTTCAACAGCCTGGTGGCCGGCACGCTCGCCGTGGGCGACGTCCCGCCCGACGGGCGGGCCGCCGAACTGCTCGACATCACCAGCCACCGCCGACTCGCCGCGGCGATCGCGGCCGGCCAGGGCGCCGCCGCCGCCCGGCACGCCCGGGCCCTGCTCACCGCCCCGGTCTCCACCCCCACCACCCCGTCTGACAAGGGAGCCCGAGCATGATCCCCGCCGTGCTCTACGCCGTCCCGGCGTTCCTGCTGCTCATCATCATCGAGGCCGTCTCCTACCGGTTCGCGCCGGACGACGACGAACGCGGTTACGAGGTACGCGACACCACCACCAGCCTCTCCATGGGCGTCGGCAGCCAGATCATCGGCGTGCCGTGGAAGTTCGCGACCATCGGCATCTACGCCGGACTGTGGACGCTCGCCCCGGTGCACCTCTCCCCCGCGCACTGGTCGACCTGGGTGCTGCTCTTCTTCGTCGACGACCTGGCGTACTACTGGTTCCACCGGCTGCACCACGAGGTACGGCTGCTCTGGGCCTCGCACGTGGTGCACCACTCCAGCGTCTTCTACAACTTCTCCACCGCGCTGCGGCAGAGCTGGACCCCGATGACGTCGCTGCCGTTCTGGCTGCCCCTGGCGCTGCTCGGCATCCCGCCGTGGATGATCTTCCTCCAGCAGTCGATCAGCCTGCTCTACCAGTTCTTCCTGCACACCGAGCGGATCGACGTGCTGCCCCGGCCCATCGAGTGGATCTTCAACACCCCGTCCCACCACCGGGTGCACCACGGCTCCAACGCCGAGTACCTGGACCGCAACTACGGCGGCATCCTGATCATCTGGGACCGGCTCTTCCGCACCTTCGAGCCGGAACGCGCGGCCGTCCGGTACGGGCTGACCAAGAACATCACCACCTACAACCCGCTGCGGGTGGCCACGCACGAGTACGCCTCGATCTGGACCGACGCCCGCAGGGCCACCTCCTGGCGGCACCGCCTCGGCTACGTGCTGGGCCGCCCCGGCTGGCAGCCCGCCCGGTGAGGCGGCGCTGGCTCGGGCTGTTCGGGGTCGTCGCCGGGGTCGAGCTGGCCGGGGTCGCGCTGGACTCGACCGTGGTGCAGTGGCTGGCCAAGCCGTTGCTGGCGCCGCTGCTGCTGGTGTACCTCTGGGCCGCCCGCCGACGACTCGACGGGGTGGCGGTCGGACTGGTGTTCGCCACCGCCGGGGACGTGGCGCTGCTGCTACCCGGCCGGACGGCGTTCCTGGTCGGCATGGCGTGCTTCCTGGTCACCCAACTCGCCTTCCTGACCACGTTCGTCCGGCACCGGCGGCCGCCGGTCGCGGCGGTGGTGGCGTACCTGGCGGTGTGGGGCGTGGCGAACGCGCTGCTCTGGGGCGGGCTCGGGCCGCTGCGGCTGCCGGTGCTCGGCTACAGCCTGGCGCTGTGCCTGATGGCCGCCGCCGCGACCGGGGTGTCGCGGCGGGCCGCCGTCGGCGGGCTGATCTTCCTCGCCTCGGACCTGCTGATCGGGCTCGGCGCGGCCGGCGTGCACCTGCCTGGCCAGCGGATACTGGTGATGAGCACCTACATCGCGGCACTCTTGCTCATCACCACCGCGTGGGCAGCGAGCGGGCGCGGCTCGTCCCCCCGGATCGGAGACCGTCCACCGGCGTTGACCGGTTGACCACCCGGCCGGTGCCGGCCCTGGACCGGTACCGGCGGGTATCCTGCTGCGGGTCGACGAGCGGGGAGGTGGGCGTGTCCAGGGACACGGAACGCAAGCTCATCGCCTCCAACAAGAAGGCGCGGCACGACTACACCATCCTCAAGACCTACGAGGCCGGGATCGTGCTGGCCGGCACCGAGGTCAAGTCGCTGCGCGAGGGCCGGGTGTCACTGGTCGACGCGTTCGCCCAGGAGCGCGACGGCGAGATCATGCTCTACGGTCTGCACATCGCCGAGTACGGCTTCGGCACGTGGACCAACCACCAGCCCCGGCGCACCCGCAAGCTGCTGCTGCACCGCATCGAGATCGCCCGGATCCTGGAGAAGCTGCGCGAGGGCGGACTGACCCTGGTGCCGCTGTCGATGTACTTCGCCGGCGGGTGGGCGAAGGTCGAGCTGGGCCTGGCCCGCGGCCGGAAGTCTTACGACAAGCGGCAGGCCCTCGCCGAGCGGGACGCCAACCGGGAGATCGCCCGGGAGCTGGGCCGCCGCCTCAAGGGGGCCCGACCCGCGCGGTGAGCGGCGACCCACCGGGGCGGAATCATCCGCCGATGGTTGGCCGCGACGTGTGCGGGTAGTCACCCGCGCCAGCCGGGTGGGCCGGTTCACCGTCGGTCTGCACCCGTCCCGAACTGCTGGCCGCGCTTCGGGGGTCGCGGACCAATGACCGATTCGTCACCGCCGTCCACGGATCGGGGCAGCTCGGACGACGTCGTGGAGCTACGGGTGCACGGGGTGTCCGGGGCGAGCGCCGGTCAGGTGCTGGACCGCCCGCACGTCCAGCAGGTGGCCGGTGACCGCAGTGGCGGCTTCTACCGCCCCCGGCCGGGTTACCCGGACACCACCGGTCCCGGTGGGGTGGTGTTGGAGGCGTACCGGTGGAGCGACCTGCCGTCCGGTACCGCTGCGCGGGCGCTCTCCCTGGTGTTCCTGTTGCCGTTCATGCTGAGCAACGTGGCGGTCTGGATGTGCCCGGCCAGGCGGGGACCGGGCACCGCAGCCAAGGTGCTGTGCCGGCTGCTGGCGCTCACCCTCACCCTGCTGTACGTGCTGTCGGTCGTCGGTGTCGCCCTCGACGTGGTCGCCTGGCAGTGCATGGCCTCGGCCCGCTGCCTCGCCGGACGTAGCTGGCTGTCCTGGTTGGGGGGTCGTCCCGTCGAGCTCCGCCTCGCGGTGCTGGCCCTGGTGCCGGTCGCCGCCATCGGGCTGGTCTGGTCGCTGGGCGCCCGCCCCGGTCGCTCGTACGACGCGTTCCGGACGCCGACGGGTGAACTGGAGGGGAAGAGGCTCAGCGCGGTGGGCCATTGGGACGCCATGCCGATGGTCCGGCGGTTGCGGGCGATCCACGTCGCGGCCGCATTCGCCATGCTGGACCTCACCCTGCTCATCGCCACCGGTGCCCGCGGTCCCTCCGGGACGACGGTCGGCCTGCTCACCGTTGCGGTCGCGGTGCTGGTCGGCTGCCTGGCGCTGCTCTGCGCGCCCGCCCTGCTCGACACCACCGAGGCCCGGGTGACCGACCGGGTGACCTCAGCACTGCAGGCCACCGCGTGCGGCCTCACGGTGGTGACGGTCGCCGCCGTACTGCTAGACGGGACTCCCTGGCCCCGCGCCGCGGGACTGCCGGGGTACGACGAGACGGTGGCCTCGGTGTTCCTGTCGCAGACGGCCCTGCTCGCCGCGCTCGGTCTGCTGACGCTGTCGCGGCGCAGCCGCCGAGAGCGCCAACGGGGACTCCTGCGCGGGATGGGAGCGCCGGTCCTCGCCGCGGCCGCGGCGGGGCTGGCGGTGGCCTTCTCGGCGAATCTCGTCTACCGGACGGCCGCTTTCCTCAACCGGCGCGCGATCACCGAGCGCCCCGGCGATCTGACGCCCCCGCCCCTGGCCTACAAGTGGGCGATCTTCGGCTTCTTCCTGGCGGTGAGCACGGCGGCGATGGTGGGCGGTGCGATGACCTTGCTCTCCCGCCGCACCCGGCGGCGGGCCGCGGTGCGGATCGTCGCCCACGACTTCCCGGCGGCCCCGCCGGAGGCGGCGGACCGGATGCGGCAGGTGGAGAAGGCGATCGCCCGGGCGAGGTTCACCGAGCGGCTCGGACCGCTGGCCATCGCGTACGCCTATCTGGCCGGGCTGGGCCTGGCCGCGAGCGCCCTGGGACTGCTCGGTCTGCAGCCGAGCCCACTCGCGGAGCGTCTCTTCGGTGTGCCGAGCGGGTTGGTCACCTTCGGGCTCACGATGAGCAGCTACCTCATCGTGGGCGTCGTCGTCGCCCTCCTGGTCGGCGGGCTGTTCGCGTACCGGACGGCGGAGTTTCGCCGGTACGTCGGGGTGCTGTGGGACCTGGGCACGTTCTGGCCACGGGCGGCCCACCCGTTCGCACCGCCCTGCTACGCGGAACGGGCGGTGCCGGAGTTGGCGAAGCGGATCTGCTACCTGGCGGGACAGCATCGTGGGGTGCTGCTCACCGGCCACAGTCACGGCTCGGTGCTGCTGGCCGCGACCGTGCTGCAACTGCCGGCCCGGGTGCGACACCGGGTCGCGCTGCTGACGTACGGCTCGCCGCTGAACCGGCTCTACGCCCGCCTCTTCCCGTGGTACCTGGGCGAGGACGTGCTGTGCGAGGTAGGTGACCGAATCGGCTGGCGGTGGCTGAACCTGTGGCGGGACACCGACCCGATCGGCGGTTGGATCTTCGACGCCGGGCGGCCGGGCGAGCGATCCGTGACCGGCCCGGCCGGGACGGTCGACCGTCGTCTGCGGGACCCGGCCGGCGTGGTACCGCCGGCGAGCGACAGCGTCCCGCCCCCGATCAAGGGCCACTGGCCGTGCGAGTCGGACGAGTCGTTCGCGGCGGCGACGCGGGAGCTGGTGGACCGGCTGCGGCAGTCGCGTTGAGGCGTATCCAGCGGGGTCGGGACTTCCGGCCCTGACCCACCGCCCACCGTCCGAATACCCTGTGGGGTATAGGGAGGTGGTCCTGATGAGACGACTCCTGGTGCTGGGAGCGGGCACGGCCGGGACCATGGTGACCAACAAGCTCCGCCGCCGGCTGGCCCCCACGGACTGGGACATCACCGTGGTCGAGCAGCGGGACCGGCACTTCTACCAGCCCGGCTTCCTCTTCATCCCGTTCGGCGCCGCGCCGGGGAAGGCGGTCCGACCCACCCGGTCGACACTGCGCCCCGGGATCACCCTGCGCCGGGGCCAGATCGACCGGGTGCTGCCCGCCGACAACCAGGTGCTGCTCACCAACGGCGAGCGGCTCCGTTACGACCAGCTGGTCATCGCCACCGGGGTGGAGCCACGACCCGACCAGACCCCGGGCATGCGGGACCCGCGCCGGTGGCGGAAGAACGTCTTCGACTTCTACACCTACGAGGGCGCGGTCGCCCTGGCCGGCGCGCTGCGCGCCTTCGCCGGCGGGCGGCTCGTCGTGCACGTGACGGACCTGCCGATCAAGTGCCCGGTGGCGCCGCTGGAGTTCGCCTTCCTCGCCGACGCCCACTTCCGGCAGCGCGGCATGCGAGACCGGGTGGAACTGGTCTACGCCACGCCGCTGGCGGGCGCGTTCACCAAGCCGGTCGCCGCCCGCCACCTCGGCGCGATGCTCGACGAGCGGAAGATCGCGCTGGAGCCGGACTTCCTGGTGGAACGGGTCGACGACCACCGGCTGATCTCGTACGACGACCGGGAGATCCCGTTCGACCTGCTGGTCACCGTGCCGCTGAACATGGGCGCCGAGTACGTCGCCCGCTCCGGCCTCGGCGACGAACTCAACCTCGTCCCGGTGGACCGGCACACCCTGCTGTCGCGCACCTGGCCGAACATCTTCGCCATCGGCGACGCCAACGACCTGCCGACGTCGAAGGCCGGCTCGGTCGCGCACTTCTCCGTCGAGGTGTTCGCCGACAACTTCCTCCAGCACGTCCGAGGCGAGCCGATGACCGGGCGCTTCGACGGGCACGCCAACTGCTTCGTCGAGTCCGGCGACGGCCGGGGCCTGCTGATCGACTTCAACTACGACACCGAACCGCTGCCCGGCAGGTACCCCGTGCCCGGCCTCGGCCCGTTCCGGCTGCTCCGGGAGAGCCCGGTCAACCACTGGGGAAAGCTCGCCTTCCGCTGGATGTACTGGAACCTGCTGCTGCCCGGGCGTCCCATCCCACTGCCGGCGCGCATGTCGATGGCCGGCAAACACCCCGAGGAGTGATCGCGATGACCGTCACCACCATCGCCGGGCGCGACGTCCACGTCGACGCGGAGGGCTTCCTCACCGAGTACGACGAGTGGGACGACGAGCTCGCCACCCGGCTCGCCGGGCAGATCGGCATCGACCTGACCGACGCGCACCGGCGGATCATCGCCGCGCTGCGCGAGGACTACCGGCAGCACGGCGAGACCGCCACCCTGCGCCGGGTCACCACCCTGACCGGCGTACCCACCAGGGAACTCTTCGCGCTCTTCCCGAAGAAGCCGGCCAAGAAGATGGCGTACGTCGCCGGCCTGCCCAAGCCGCGCGGCTGCGTCTAGAAGGAGGCACCGTCATGACCACCACCACCACCGCGGCGACCGCCCCGACCGTGGTGCCGGACTTCGACGCCGACACCGGCCGCAAGCTCGCCATCATCTGCTCCAAGGGCACCCTCGACATGGCGTACCCCGGCCTGGTGCTGGCGAACGCCGCACTCGGTGAGGGTGTGGAGACGCACCTGTTCTTCACGTTCTGGGGCTTCGACATCATCACCAGGTCGCGGATGGGCGCCCTGAAGTTCACCCCGCTCGGCAACACCGCCACCCACCTGCCGCAGGGGCTCGGCGGCCTGCCCGGAATGACCGCACTCGCCACCCACCAGCTGCGCAGGCAGATCGCCGACATCGGCGTTCCCGAGGTGCCGGAGTTCCTCGCCCAGATCGTCGCCTCCGGCGGCCACCTCTGGGCCTGCCGGATGTCGGCGGACCTGATGCACCTCACCGAGGACGACCTGTACGAGGAGGTCGAGGGGATCATCAGCGCCACCGACTTCATCGAGAAGACGGACGGAGCGCAACTGCTCTTCATCTGACCCGGTCACGTCGAGGCCCGGCTCCACAGGGGAACCGGGCCTCGCCCGTCACCGGTCGCCCGGGCGAGGCACCCGGTTCCCGCTGTGACGGAGGCGACCCTGCCCCTGACATCGGTGTCGGCTCTATGGTTCCGGCATGAGCGACACTGCCGTCAACCAGCTCCGGGTCGTCCTGGTGACCGAGGACTTCGATGCCGCCGTGGTGTACTACCGGGACACCCTGGGGCTGTCCGAGTCGGCCGCCATCGCGGGCCCCGACGGAGCCCGGGTGGTCATCCTCGAGGCGGGCCGCGCCACGCTGGAACTGGCCAACGCCGCGCAGGCGCGGTTCATCGCCGAGGTCGAGACCGGCGGTACGCCGAGCACACCCGTCCGGCTCGCGTTCGAGGTGGCCGATGTGGACGCCGCCACCGCTGCCCTGGCCGGCGCCGGGGCCGGGGCCGGGGTGATCGCACCCCCGGTCCGTACGCCGTGGAACTCCCGCAACGCCCGCCTGGACGGGCCGGCCGGCGTGCAGGTGACCCTCTTCCAGGAGCTCGCCGCGTCGGACGGGCCCGCCGGACTGGTCGGTGCGACACTGACCGAGCTGGGCGGAGAGCGGGGGCTGCTGGCGCGTACCGTCGAACTGGCCCGGCGGCACGGCGCCGCCGGGCAGCTTCCGTTCGTGGCCGTCGTGGTGCGGGACGGGACGGTGATCGGAGCCGGCGCCAACACGACGCTGGTGGACCACGACCCGACCGCGCACGGCGAGGTCGCCGCGATCCGCGACGCCACCCGGCGTACCGGCTCGCCCGACCTCGCCGGGGCGGTGGTCTACTCCAGCTGTGAGCCGTGCGCGATCTGCCGGACGGTGGCCGCCGCGGCCGGCGTACGGGAGATCGTCTTCGCCGTCGGCAAGGAGGCCGTTCCGGCGGCGATCGACCCCACGCCCGACCTCACGGTCCGGCTCATCGACGCGGTGACCGCGCAGCTGCCCGGCATCGCCCGGCGCGGCGACGCCGGCCTGTCCGCCGAGGACCTGACCGCGCCGTTCCGGTCCTACGCCGACGCAGCCGGTCGAGGCTGAGCCACGGTCGGTCAGAACGGCGCGTCCACCGCCAGCCGGCGCACCTGGGTCAGGTACGGGTCCAGCTCCCCCACCTCGAACCGGCAGGTGCCGATGACGTGCCAGAACTGGCCGCCCGGGTCGCCGTCGAGCTTGTACCGCCCGTCGGGGCTGACCGCCGCCCAGCCCTCCGGCAGCCCGATCAGGGTGGTCCGCAGTTGCCCGTGCTCCGGGTCGGCGACATCCCACAGCCGGACCGTACCGTCGTCCCCGGCGCTGGCCAGCAGGCTGCTGTCCGGGCTGAACGCCACCGACCAGACCCGCCGGGTGTGCGCGGCCAGGGTGCCGTGCAGCCGGCCGGTGCCCGGGTCCCACAGCCGGATGGTGAGGTCGTCGCCGGCGGTGGCCAGCAGGTTGCCGTTCGGGCTGAACGCGCAGGACCAGAGCCGGCCGGTGTGCTCGGTGAGCACCGTGCGGCGCTCGCCGGTCCCCGCGTCCCACACCACCGCGGTGCCGTCGTTGCTGGCGCTGGCCAGCAGCGTCCCCTCAGCGTTGAAGGCCACCGCGTAGACCCGGTCGGTGTGCTGCTCAAGGGTGAGCCGGCAGGACGCCGTGGCGGCGTCCCAGAGCCGGACCAGCCGGTCGTCGCAGCCGGTCGCGATGGTCTCCCCGTCCGGGCTGAACGCCACCGCCCGCACCCGGCCGCGGTGCGGCGTGAGGGTGGCGAAGTGCCGGCCCGTCCGGCGGTACCAGAGCCGGACGGTGTCGTCGTCGTTCGCGGTGGCCAGCGCGTCGCCGTCCGGGCTGAAGGCGGCCGCCCAGACGTGGTCGGTGTCCACGTTCAGTTCCCGCTCGTCGATGCCGGTGTCGGTGTTCCACAGGTGCACCCCACCGTCCCCGCTCGGTGCGGCGAGCAGCGGCTCACCTGGGCAGAACACCGCCGAGACCAGCCGGTCCGCCGGGCTGACGAGCTGCCGCACCAGGCGGCCGGTACGCGGCTCCCAGAGCCGCACCACGCCGTCGTTGCCGCAGGTCGCCAGGACCGCGCCGTCGTCGCGGAAGGAGAGCGTGGTGACCCGCCGGCCGTGTCCGCGCAGGGTGTGCTGCAACTGCCCGGTGCGGGCGTCCCACATCCGGGTGGTGCCGTCGTTGCTGCTGCTGGCCACCTGGGCCTGATCGGGCCGCCAGACCAGCGGCCACACCGAACCGCGGTGCCGGGTCAACTCGTGTCGGGGCTGGCCGTCGGCGGTGTCCCAGAGGTGGATCGCGCCGTCGCTGGCCGCCGAGGCCAGCAGGGAGCCGTCGCCGTTGAACCGGACACTGTAGATCGCGCCGCGCTGCCGGCCCAGGACGCGTACCGGCCGGCCGGTGGCGACCTCCCAGAGCCGCAGCGCCCCGTGCGTGTCCCCGGTGGCCATCAGGTGGCCGTCCGGGTGCACGTCCAGGGCGTACACGTCGGCCTCGTGGCCGCGCGGCTGGCGCAGCAGCGCACCGTCGGCGGCTCGGCGGATCCACACCCGGCCGTGCTGCCCCACGGCCACCAGCGACTGCCCGTCCGGGGTGTGCACCACCCGATAGACCACCTCCGGCTCGCGGACCTCGAAGACCAGCGCCCCGGAGGCGACGTCCCAGCCGCGCACCACCCCGGCGCTGTCCACCACGACGAGCCGCCGGCCGTCCGGGCTGAACGAGGTGCCCCAGATCGGCGGGGCGTGGCCGGTCCACTCGTGCCGCAGCCGGGCGGTACGGGTGTCGTAGAGCCGGACCACACCCGCGGCGTCGCCCACCACCAGCCGGCCCCGGGAGCCGTCGGTCAGTATCGGCCACACCCAGCCGTCGAAGACGCCCTCGATGACGTGCCGCACGTCGCCGTGGTCGGCGTCCCACAGCCGTACGGTCAGGTCCGACGCGCCGGTGACCAACTGGTGCGACGCGGCGTCGAAGCGGACGGCGTAGACCCGACCCCGGTGCCCCTGGAGGGTGCGCACCGGCAGGCCGGTGGCGGTGTCGCAGATCAGCACGCCACCGTCTTCACTGCCCACCGCGAGGACCGCCCCGTCCGGGCTGTACGCGACCGGCACGGGCAGCCGGCCCACCTCGAAGCCGTACGAGACACCCACCGCCGACGGTGCCAGGCCGGGCACCACCGGCCGGCCGGGCGCGACCACCGCGCCGCGCAGCTCCGGCGCCCGGAGC
>NZ_QGGF01000162.1 GCF_003857015.1 Micromonospora globispora
TCGCGGGCGGGTGGCGGACCGGCCTTCGGCGGGGACGGGGCCTCCGCCTGCGGGGCCGCCGGCAGGTCGACCGGCGCGGCCGGTGCCACCGTCAGGGCATCCAGATCCGGCGGGGTCAACTCCGCCAGGGAGGGCTTCGATGACGGCTTGCGGGACTTCTTCGGATTGCGCTTGGCGGGCATACGCTGCCTCCTGACTGTCGGGCGCCGGTGGCGCGACGAACGGGGAACGGGATGCCCCGGCGAGCCCGACCACGGAAGGCACCGCGACGGCGGCGGCGGAGGGGATGCGGACGCCCGGAGCACGGACCCACGGCGACGGCGGCGGGTCGGTTTCCAGAAAGGGCGTCAGATACGCATGTCGGCACGCTAACCGACGGCCGGGCCGCCCCGCACCCGAATTACTGGCACGATCGGCGGCATGCTGATCGCGTTCTCGATCACCCCGCTCGGCGTGGGTGAGTCCGTCGGTGACCAGGTCGCCGACGCCGTCCGGGTGGTCCGCGAGTCGGGGCTGCCCAACCGGACCGACGCCATGTTCACCACGGTGGAGGGTGAGTGGGACGAGGTGATGGCGGTGGTGAAGCGGGCCGTGGACACCGTCGCCGCCCAGGCGCCCCGGGTGAGTTTGGTGCTCAAGGCCGACATCCGCCCCGGGGTAACCGACGCGATGACCGCCAAGGTCGCGCACATCGAGGCCCGCCTCGCCGAGGGCTGACGCCGGGCCCCGGCACGCCGCGCCGCTCCCCGGTCACCCGGCGTCGATGTCCGGGCCCGCACCGCCGCCGACCGCGATACGGTCGCAGAACGGGCAGGCGGACGAGAGGTGGCGGTACGCATGGCACAGCGGGCGACGGCGCAGATCGGCGTGACCGGGCTGGCGGTGATGGGCCGCAACCTGGCGCGGAACCTGGCCCGCAACGGCTTCACCGTGGCCGTGCACAACCGCTCGCCGCAGCGCACCCGCAGCCTGATCGCCGAGCACGGCGACGAGGGCGCGTTCGTGCCCTCCGAGTCGCTCACCGACTTCGTCGCCTCCCTGGAACGACCCCGCGCGGTGATCATCATGGTCAAGGCCGGCGGCCCCACCGACGCGGTGATCGACGAACTGGTCCCGCTGCTGGAGGAGGGCGACATCGTCGTCGACTGCGGCAACGCGCACTTCGCCGACACCCGCCGCCGGGAGGAGGCGCTGCGCGGGCACGGGCTGCACTTCGTCGGCACCGGCGTCTCGGGCGGCGAGGAGGGCGCGCTGCACGGCCCCAGCATCATGCCCGGCGGTTCGGACGAGTCGTACGCCAAGCTCGGCCCGATCTTCGAAAAGATCGCCGCCCAGGTGGACGGCACCCCGTGCTGCCGGCACATCGGGCCGGACGGTGCCGGGCACTTCGTCAAGATGGTCCACAACGGCATCGAGTACGCCGACATGCAGCTCATCGCCGAGGCGTACGACCTGCTGCGGGCCGGGCTGTCGGCGAGCCCGGCGGAGATCGCGGAGATCTTCCGGGACTGGAACGGCGGCGAACTGGAGTCGTTCCTCATCGGGATCACCGCGGACGTGCTCGCGCACACCGACGCCGCCACCGGCCGGCCCTTCGTGGACGTGGTGCTCGACCAGGCCGAGCAGAAGGGCACCGGCCGCTGGACCGTGCAGAGCGCCCTCGACCTGGGCATCCCGATCACCGGCATCGCCGAGGCCACCTTCGCCCGGTCGCTCTCCGGCCACGCCGACCAGCGCGAGGCCGCCCGCCGGGCCTTCCCCGACGCCGGCGAGAAGTGGCAGGTCGACGACCGGGAGACCTTCGTCGAGGACGTCCGGCGCGCGCTGCTGTCGAGCAAGATCGTCGCGTACGCGCAGGGCTTCGACCACATCCGCGCCGGCAGCCGGGAGTACGACTGGAACATCGACCTCGGCGGCACCGCCACCATCTGGCGGGGCGGCTGCATCATCCGGGCCCGCTTCCTCGACCGGATCCGGGAGGCGTACGACGCCGAGCCGGAGCTGCCGACGCTGCTGGTGGCGCCGTGGTTCGCCGACGCGGTCAGCGCCGGGGTGCCGAGCTGGCGGCGGGTGGTGGCCGACGCGGCCCGGGCGGGGGTGCCAACCCCGGCGTTCTCGTCCTCGCTGGCGTACTTCGACGCGCTGCGCGCCGAGCGGCTGCCCGCCGCGCTGATCCAGGGCCTGCGGGACGACTTCGGCGCGCACACCTACCGCCGGGTGGACCGGGACGGCTCGTTCCACACGCTCTGGGCGGGTGACCTTTCCGAAGTGGAGGCGTGAGCCTCAGGCGAGGGTGGCGTGCATCTCCCAGACCAGGATTTCCGCCGGCTCGGTGGCGGCCACCCGCTGGCCGCCGGTCATGGTGATCCGGGCCGCGTCACCCTCACCGAGCGGTCCGGCACCCTCCAGCGTCACCGCGCCGCTCGGCACGTAGAGGTGCAGGAAGGGCGCGTCGGGGAGGTTCACCTCGTCGCCTCGGTCGAGCCGGGCGGCGTGCAGGGTGGCGTACCGGTTGCGGATCCGGATCGCCGACGCGCCGTCGTACCGCTCCATGCCGGAGGCGACCGGGACCAGGCCGCCGCGGAGCAGCTCGTCGCCGATCTCCAGCTGCTCGTAGCCGGGATCGACGCCCTCGGTGTCGGGCACGACCCACATCTGGACGAAGTGGACCGGATCGTGGTGCGGGGCGGTGTCGTTCAGCCGCCAGGAGTCGTTCTTCTCCGAGTGCAGGATGCCGGTGCCGGCACTCATCCGCTGGGCCAGGCCGGGATAGATGACACCTGAGTGGCCGGTGGAGTCCTGGTGCACCAGCGAGCCGCGCAGCACCCAGGTCACGATCTCCATGTCCTCGTGCGGGTGGGTCTCGAAGCCGGTGCCCGGGTGCACCACGTCGTCGTTGTTGACCAACAGCAGGCCATGGTGGGTGTTGGCCGGGTCGTAATGCCGGGAGAACGAGAACGAGTGCTTCGAGTCGAGCCAGGACAGCCGGGTCGCGAACCGGTCCTCCGCCCGGCGGATGTCCACCGCAGGCGTCGGCGCGATCGTCGTCACCAGGCACGCTGCCCGGTCTCGGTGGGAGCCCAGGTGAGCGCCGGTTCGCCGGTGGCGCCCAGCTCGGCGATCTCGCCGGAGCGGATGCTCGGCGTGTGCCCGAACTCGGCGCAGTGCTGCTCGGCGATCTCCGCGCAGATCTCGGCGACCTGCTCGCAGATCGGGCTGCCGAGGTCGGCGGCGTTCAGCGCCATGATCATCTTGTACCGGAGATCCCGCATGCCCACCCCCGTGGCGGGCGCGTCCGGGCGGCGCGCCCTGCGCCGATCGTACGCGCGGGCGCCCCGCCCTCCGGCCGGAAAGCCGGATGCGGGGCGCTCGCGGGAACGGTCAGTGCCGCGACGCTGCGGCACGGACCATCGACGTCACCAGAACCGACGGCGCTTGGCCTTCTGCGGCCGCAGCATGTCGGCGCCCTTGGTGAGCAGTCGGCTCACCCCGGACGGGCCACGACGGGCCTCCAGGGTGTGGCTGAGCCGGCGGGCGCCGGCCGCCGCCAGCGGCACGGCGACCGCCATGACCGCCCACTGGGCAATCCGCTTCTGAATCATGTGGGTTCACCTCCGCGATTGGCTGCTGTCCGGATTGGTACCCAGCGCGACGCGTCGGTAAGCGTGACCTCAGATCTGCGGAGCGACCGGGTTGGGCAGCGCCCCGCCGAAGCGGCGGTCCCGCTGGGCGTAGAGCTCGCAGGCGTACCAGAGGTGGCGGCGGTCGAAGTCCGGCCAGAGCGTGTCCAGGAAGACCAGCTCGGCGTACGCGCTCTGCCAGAGCAGGAAGTTGGAGGTGCGCTGCTCGCCGGAGGGGCGCAGGAAGAGGTCCACCTCGGGGACCTCCGGGTGGTAGAGGTACTTCGCGATGGTCTTCTCGTTGACCTTGCCCGGGTCGAGCCGCCCGGCGGCCACGTCGCGGGCGATCGCGGCGGTGGCGTCGGCGATCTCCGCCTGCCCGCCGTAGTTGACGCAGAACTGCAGGGTCAGCGTCGAGTTGCCCCGGGACATCTCCTCGGCGGTCTGCAGCTCGGAGATGACGCTCTTCCAGAGCCGCCCGGCCCGCCCCGACCAGACCACCCGGACGCCCAGGCCGACGAGCTGGTCCCGGCGGCGGCGGATGACGTCCCGGTTGAAGCCCATCAGGAAGCGCACCTCGTCCGGCGAGCGCCGCCAGTTCTCGGTGGAGAACGCGTACGCCGACAGGTAGGGGATGCCCAGCTCGATCGCGCCCTCGATGGTGTCGAAGAGGCTGTACTCCCCCTGCTCGTGACCCTTGGTCCGGGGCAGGCCGCGCTCCTTGGCCCACCGGCCGTTGCCGTCCATCACCACGGCGATGTGCTTCGGCAGCGCCTCGGCGGGCAGCGCCGGGGGCCGGGCACCCGACGGGTGCGGGGTCGGTGGCACCGGCTCACGCCGGCCGGACCTCATCGATCGGATCACTCGGTCTTCTCCCTGTTCACAGCGGCGTGCCCGGTCCCGTCTCCGACAGGCGGCGGCGGGACCGCGCCGGGCGCCGGGGCACCCCGGTCGACCAGCGGCAGCGAGCGTAGCGCGCGCTCCAGGTGCCACTGCAGGTGCGCCGCGACCAGGCCGCTGCACTCCCGGCGTACGCCCGCCTCGGTGGCGTCGGCCAGTACCCAGTCGCCGGTGGTCAGGGCGGACATCAGGTCGATGGTGGCCGGGGCGGGATGGGCCGCACCCGGGGGCCGGCAGTCGGGGCAGACCGCTCCCCCGGCGGGTACGGAGAACGCCCGGTGCCGCCCCGGGGTGCCGCAGACCGCGCAGGCGGTGAGCGCCGGCGCCCAGCCGGCCAGCGCCATCCCGCGCAGGAGGTACGCGTCGAGCACCAGCGTGGTGGCGTGCTCGCCCCGGGCGAGGGACTTCATCGCACCCAGGGTGAGTTGGAACAGCCGCAGCGACGGCTCGCGCTCGACCGGGGTGAGCCGTTCGGCGGTCTCGGCGATCGCGCTGGCCGCCGTGTAGCGGGGGTAGTCGCCGAGGAACCGCTTGCCGTACAGGTCGATTCCCTCGACCTGGCTGATGGTGTGCAGCGAGCTGCCCTGGTTGCCCTTGGGGTCGCCGGCCAACTGGAGGTCGACGTGGCCGAACGGCTCCAGCCGGGCGCCGAACTTGCTGGTGGTGCGCCGGATCCCCCGGGCCACCGCGCGCAGCCGCCCGTGCCGTCGGGTGAGCAGGGTGATGATCCGGTCGGACTCGCCGAGCTTCTGCACGCGCAGGACCACCGCGTCGTCGCGGTAGAGCTGTCGGCGGTACCCGGCCATCCGGTCATTCTCTCTCGGGGTGCGATCTCAGGGTCGGTTCGGGGTGGACGGGCGGTCGAACCCCGATGTGCGGCACCGCATGTCGGCCGTAGCGTGCTCGCCATGGCTCTGCACCGCACTGCTGTCGCCGCCCGGACGGGGGTCGCCGCCGGCGCGGCCGCCGCCCTGATCCTCCTCGCCGGGTGTGACACCCTGTCGTTCCGGCGGCTCGACTTCGACAACACCGAGAAGGTGAAGATCAGCCGGATCACCGTGCTGCCCGGCGCCGGCGACGTGGTGGTCCGGGCCGCCGGACAGAGCCCGGAGGTACGGGTCAAGCGGGTGCTGCGCTACCAGGGCGACCAGCCCGACGCGCGCTACGAGATCAAGGGCGACGAGCTGATCCTGGACACCGACTGCGGCCCCCGGTGCAGCATCTCCTACGAGGTGACCGCCCCGGAGGGGGTCGCGGTACGCGGCGAGACGGGCTCGGGCAACGTCGAGCTGACCCGGGTCGGCCCGGTGGAGATCCGGCTGGGCTCGGGCAACGTCACGGTGACCGGCGGGACCGGCTCGGTACGCGCGGTGACCGGCTCCGGCAACATCGAGGTGGCCGACGTCGCCGGCCCGGTCAACCTGCGGGCCTCCTCGGGCAACATCAGCGCCGCCGGCATCGGCGGTCAGGTGGACGCCGAGGCCAGCTCGGGCAACGTCACCGTGGAGCTGACCCGGCCGGCCTCCGCCCGCGCCCACGCCTCCAGCGGCGACGTGACGCTGATCGTACCGGCCGGCCCGTACCAGGTGCGGTCCCGCACCGGCTCCGGCGACGACCACGTGGAGGTGGCCAACGACCCCACCGCGTCGCTGGTGCTCGACGTGGGCACCGGGAGCGGGAACGTCACCCTCACCTCGCGCTGATCCGCTCGCCGCTCTCCTCGCGCGGCCTGCGCGGCGCGGGCACTCGGATCTCACCGGCCGCTCTCGACGGGTACCGGGCGTCGACGCCACCCCTCGATCCGACCCCGGCGGCGACCAGTTCCACCTCGACGCCGGCCGGGGCCGGACTCGCCGGGGCGCTGGCCGGAGTCCGGGGCGCTCCGCCCGGCAGCAGCTCCGGGGTGCGGCGGGCCGCCAGGTCCTCGACCCAGCCGATCAGCAGGGTGACCAGCCCCACCAGGGCGAAGACCAGCACCACCCGGATCGCCAGCCCGACCGGGTCCTGGTGCGACCAGCCGACCACGTCGACCAGCGGGGTGAGCGCCGCCACGAACGGCATGTGCCAGAGGTAGACGGTGAGCGCCCGCCGGTTGACCACGGTGACCGCGCGGCCGAGCACGGCGTTGCGGTCCACCCAGCCGGCAGCCGTCGGCGCCCGGCCGATGACGAGCAGGACGAACGCCGCCGACCAGAGGGCGTTGCCGAGGTGGATGTCGTTGAGGTCGTACCCGCGCTGGCCGGGGTGGGTGACGATCCAGGACATCCCGGCGGCGCCGAGGACCAACGCCGACGGCACCAGCACCCGGTTGGTGAGCCGGCGCAGCAGGCCGTCGTGGTGGGCGAAGCCGAGCAGCCAGGCGCCGAAGTAGAGGCCGAACTCGCGCAGGACGGTGGGCGCGTCCGGCAGGATGCCGAACTCGATCGCCGCGAGCAGGGCGTACGGGGCGAGGAGGGTGGGCAGCGGGGCCCGGCGGAAGAGCCAGAGGGCCACCGGCGAGGCGAGCACGAACCAGAGGTAGTCCCGCAGGTACCAGATGACGCTCAACGCCACCGCACCCCAGGCGTTGGCCGGCGGGTCGCTGACCGGGAAGAGCCAGAGCAGCACCTTCGGGGTCAGCGGCAGCCCGGTGAGCAGCATGGCCGGGACGAACACCGCGGCCATGACCCAGAGCGACGGCAGCAGGCGCCGCAGCCGGCGCAGCACCGCCGGCGCTCCGGTGCGGTCCAGCGAGGCCGCCATCAGCGAGCCGGCGAGCGCGAACATCACCGACATCGCGGGGAAGATCAGGGTCAGCGCCGCCCAACCGGTAACGTGGTAGACGACGACTCGAACGATGGCCAGGAAGCGGAGCAGGTCGAGGTATCGGTTTCGCATCAGCCTGCATCTATGTCGGGAGCAGCGAGCAGAAGCCTCCCTACCCTGCGATTCGACGGAGTGAAACGATCAACGGGCACGGGGAAAAGTGAAACTCCCCATATGCCCGACCGATCCTGAACATGCCGATCCAACGCCGCACCGCCGGCCCCACCCGGGAGCCGGCGGTGCGGTCGTACGTCAGAAACCCAGCTTGCGCAGCTGCTTCGGGTCGCGCTGCCAGTCCTTGGCGACGCGGACGTGCAGGTCGAGGTAGACCCGGGTGCCGAGCAGCTCCTCGATCTGCCGACGGGCGGTGATGCCGACCTCCTTGAGCCGGCTGGCCCGGTGACCGAGGACGATCGCCTTCTGGCTCGGCCGCTCGACGTAGAGGTCGGCGTAGATCTTCATGAGCTGACCCTCGGGGATCATCTCCTCGACGACCACCGCGATGGAGTGCGGCAGCTCGTCCCGGACCCCCTCCAGCGCCGCCTCCCGGATCAGCTCGGCGACCAGCACCTGCTCCGGGTCGTCGGTGAGCATGTCGTCCGGGTAGAGCTGGGGCGACTCCGGCAGGTAGCCGGTCATCACGTCGACCAGGGTGTCCACCTGGTGCCCGGAGACCGCGCTCACCGGCACCACGTCGGCGAACTCCCCCAGCTCGCTGACCGCCAGGAGCTGCTCGGCCAGCCGCCTCTTGTCCACCAGGTCGGTCTTCGTCACCACGGCCAGCACGGTCGCCTTGAGGTTGGCCAGCTCTCCGGTGATGAACCGGTCGCCCCGGCCGACCGGCTCGTTCGCCGGGATGCAGAGGCCGATCACGTCGACCTCGCTCCACGTCTCCCGGACCAGGTCGTTCAGACGCTCGCCGAGCAGCGTGCGGGGACGGTGCAGGCCCGGCGTGTCGACCAGGACGAGCTGCGAGTCCGGGCGGTGCAGCACCGCGCGGATGACGTGCCGGGTGGTCTGCGGCTTGTTCGAAGTGATCGCGATCTTGGTGCCGACGATCGCGTTGGTCAGGGTCGACTTGCCCGCGTTCGGCCGCCCCACGAAACAGGCGAACCCGGCCCGGTAGGGACGGGGCGCCTCGGGGTCCGGTACGCCGGTCATTCGACCACCGTGCCGAGGACGCTGCCGTCCGGCGCGGCCACGTGGATCGGCGCGTCGGCGGAGAGGTCGCGCACCGCGGCGTGCCCCGCGCCGTCCAGCGTCGACGCCTCGGTCACCACCAACGCGGCCTCCAGCCGCGTCGCGCCGGCGGCCACCGCCGAGGCGACCGCGAGCTGCAGCGCGGTCAGCGTCAGCGACGGCAGCGAGACGCTGGCCGCCGCGTACGTCCGGCCGTCCTGGTCGCGAACCGCCGCGCCCTCCACGGCGCCGACCCGGCCGCGCGCGCCCCGGGCCAGGATGACCAGCTTGCCGTCCTCGGCGCTCAGCTCGGCCGGATCGGACGGGGTGGGCCGGGCCGCGGGTACGGCGGGTGACTCAGGCATCGGCGGGTTGCCTCTCCTCGGAACGGTTGTGGTTGCCACGGGACTCGACGTGCTCGCCGCGCCCCGCGCTGTCGTGCACGTCGGTCGGCTCCATCCGGCTCACCAGCACGGTGTCGATCCGGTTGCGCCGACCGGTGGTGCCCTCGGCGATCAGCCGCAGCCCCGCCACCTCGGCCGCGGCCCCGGGGATCGGGACCCGACCGAGCGACTGGGCGAGCAGGCCGCCGACCGTCTCCACCTCGTCGGTGGGGAGTTCGGTGTCGAACAGCTCGCCCAGATTCTCCACCGGGAGGCGGGCGGTGACCCGTACGGCCCCGTCCGCCAAGCGCTCGACCGGCGGGCGTTCGACATCGTACTCGTCGGTGATCTCGCCGACGATCTCCTCCAGGATGTCCTCGATGGTGACCAGGCCGCCGGTGCCGCCGTACTCGTCGACGACGATGACCAGGTGGTTGCGGGCGGCCTGCATCTCCGAGAGCAGGTCGTCGACCGGCTTGGACTCGGGCACGAAGGTCGCCGACCGCATCAGCTCGGCCACCGGCAGCTGATCGGCCCGCGGGTCGCCGCCCTGCGTACGCCGGATCAGGTCCTTGAGGTAGAGCACGCCGAGCACGTCGTCGACGTTCTCCCCGATCACCGGGATGCGGGAGAAGCCGGAGCGGAGGAAGAGCGCCAGCGCCTGGGAGAGGGTCTTGCTCTCCTCTATCCACACCATCTCGGTACGCGGCACCATCACCTCGCGGGCGATGGTCTCGCCGAGGGCGAAGACCGAGTGGATCATCTGCCGCTCGCCGTGCTCCACCACGCCGCGCTGCTCGGCCAGGTCGACCAGCTCCCGCAGCTCCACCTGGCTGGCGAACGGTCCCTCCCGGAAGCCGCGCCCCGGGGTGACCGCGTTGCCGATCAGGATCAGCAGCGAGGCGAGCGGATTGAGCGCCCGGCCCAGCCAGCGCACCAGCGGGGCGACCGCCCGGCCGACCGCGTACGCGTGCTGCCGGCCGATGGTGCGGGGCGCGACGCCGACCACGACGAAGCTCACCACGGTCATCGCACCGGCGGTGACCAGTGCGGCCCGCCAGCCGGCGCCGAAGGTGTCCACCGCGACCAGGGCGACCAGGGTGGTGGCGGTCAACTCGGCCAGCAGCCGGAGCAGAAGCAGCAGATTGAGATGGCGGACGACGTCACCGGCGACGGCCTGCAGGGCCCGCGCGCCGCGTGCGCCGTCCCGGGCCAGCTCGGCGGCCCGGGCCGGGGAGACCGCGGCGAGCGCCGCCTCGGTCATCGCGATCAGGCCGGCGAGCACCACCAGCCCGGCCGCGAAGGCTATGAGCTGGAGGTCGGGCAGTCCGGCGGTGGCGGCGCCCGCCGCCAGGGTGGTCATCACCGGGTCCGCGTCGACCGCCAGCTGGCCAGCAGTCGTGCCTGGAGCGCGAACATCTCCCGCTCCTCCTCCGGCTCGGCGTGGTCGTACCCGAGCAGGTGCAGCACCCCGTGCACGGTGAGCAGGTGCAGCTCGTCCGCGGTGGAGTGGCCGGCGGTGGCCGCCTGCTTGGCCGCCACCTCCGGGCAGAGCACGATGTCGCCGAGCAGGGCCGGCTCGCCGCCGGCCGGGCTCTCACCCGGACCGTGGTCGACGCTGCCCTCGTCCATGGGGAAGGCGAGCACGTCGGTCGGCCCGTCGCCGCCCATCCAGCGGTGGTTCAGCTCGGACATGTAGTCGATGTCGACCAGCAGCACGGAGAGCTCGGCGAGGGGGTTGACCCCCATCTCGTCGAGGGCGTGCCGGGCGACGGCGAGCACGGCGTCGGTGTCGACCTCGACACCGGACTCGTTGGCGATCTCGATGGACAACTGTCTTCCCTTGATGGATTAGCGGCGCCGGCCGGCCCGGCCGCCCTGGGCGGTCCGCCCCGGCACGGCGTGCACGCTCTGCGCCTGCTGGTTCTCCCGCTCGGCGTCCCAGCGGGCGTACGCGTCGACGATGTCGCCCACCAGCTTGTGGCGGACCACGTCGGAGCTGGAGAGCTGGGCGAAGTGGACGTCCTCGACGTTGCTGAGGATGTCCCGGACCACCCGCAGGCCGCTGGTCGTGCCGCCGGGGAGGTCCACCTGGGTGACGTCACCGGTGACCACGATCTTGGAACTGAAGCCGAGCCGGGTGAGGAACATCTTCATCTGCTCGGGCGTCGTGTTCTGCGCCTCGTCGAGGATGATGAACGCGTCGTTGAGGGTGCGGCCCCGCATGTACGCCAGCGGCGCCACCTCGATCGTGCCGGCGGCCATCAGCTTCGGGATGGACTCCGGGTCGAGCATGTCGTGCAGCGCGTCGTACAGCGGGCGCAGGTACGGGTCGATCTTCTCGTTCAGCGTGCCGGGCAGGAAGCCCAGCCGCTCCCCCGCCTCGACCGCGGGCCGGGTGAGGATGATCCGGTTGACCTGCTTGGCCTGGAGGGCCTGGACGGCCTTCGCCATGGCCAGGTAGGTCTTACCGGTACCGGCGGGACCGATGCCGAAGACGATGGTGTGCGCGTCGATCGCGTCGACGTAGCGCTTCTGCCCGAGCGTCTTGGGACGGATGGTGCGGCCGCGCCGGGAGAGGATGTTGAGCGTCAGGACCTCGGCGGGCCGCTCGGCGCTGCCCTGCTCGAGCATGCCGACGGTACGCCGGACGGCGTCAGTGGTCAGGGTCTCGCCTTTCTCGATGAGTTCGAGCAGCTCACTGAAGAGGCGCTCGGCGAGGGCGTTGTCCGCGGGGGCGCCGGTGATGGTGATCTCGTTGCCACGCACGTGGACGTCACTGTTGACCGAGCGTTCGACGAGTCGCAGGATCTCGTCGCCCGCGCCGAGCAGGTTGACCATGATCTTCGAGTCGGGGACCGTGATCCTGGTCTGCACCCGGGGCGGGCCGGGAGGTGGGGTGCCGGTCATAGGTCGGGCCGTCGGGCCCTGCGCCACCTGCTTCCGATCTCGGCGCCGGCCCTGCTGGCGCGGCGTACGGACGTTCTACCCATCGTATCGGGTCAACACCACACGCACCTCGCCCATTTCCGGCGCACGGGATCAACTGCCGGTGCGGAAGTCGTACCCGTCAAAGGTCTCCTGGGCCCGGGTGAACCGGTAGGTCGCCCAGTGCATCCGGACCACCACACCGCGCTCGTCTCGGGTCAGCCGGAGCAGCTCACCGACCTCGCGGCCGGCCACCGTCCGGAACACGTCCGGGCGGTCCGGCAGCGGGGCGAAGACCGCCGGCGGCTTGCCGGCCGGATCGTCCGCGCCCCGGGCCCGCAGCGTCCCGCCGTGCCAGGAGAAGACGTACTCGAAACCCTCGCCCCACCACCGTCCGAGCACCCCGCGCAGCTGATCGGGGGCCGGCGCGCCGGGCCGCCACGGCTCGATGTCGGCCGGGTCCTGTTCCGCGGACGCCGCGAGCAGCCGGTGCGGCAGGTCGAAGACCTCCACCCCGGTGCCCGAGGAGCCGAGCACCGCGCAGCCCATCGCGCCCGCGGTGCCGTCACCGCCACGCCGGCCGTACACGGCGGCCAGGAAACCGGGCATGGCCCCGTCGTGCCCCACGTGCATCACCCGCTGCGGCTGCGGCACCAGGATCACGCCGAGCCCGAAGCCACCGGCCCAGAGCGTCTCGTCGGTGGTGGTGAGCGGCCACCGCATCTCGTCGAGGGTGGCCGGGGCGAGCACCGCGCCGGCCGGGTCGAGCGCCGCCGGGTCGGCCAGGAAGGCGGCCCAGCGGGCCATGTCGGTGGCGGTGCTCCAGAGCTGCGCGGCCGGGGCCACCGCCCCGAAGTCGGTCGGCGGCTCCGGGTGCGCCTCGTCGGAGTACGCGTCGACCAGGAAGCCGGTGGCCGCTCGCTCCCCCGGCGTCGGGCCGGTGGCGGTGAGCCCCAGTGGGGCGAGCACCCGCTCGGCCAGCACCTCCGCCCAGGTCCCGCCGCGCAGCCGGCCGACCAGCTCACCGAGGAGCGCCATGCCGAGGTTGGAGTAGTGGTAGCGCCGGCCGGTCGGCAGCACCCGCTCGGCCCGGGCCAGGTCGGCGATCAGCTCGTCGACGCCGGGCGCGCGCAGGCTGTCCCACACGTCGCCGTACGGCTCGCGCTGCAGGCCGGCGGTGTGCGACAGCAGCCGGCGTACGGTCAGCTCGCCGTGTGCCGGCAGGTCGAGATGCCGCCCGATCGGGTCGTCCAGGTCGAGCAGGCCGTCGTCGCGGCACTGCATGATCAGCACCGAGGTGAAGGTCTTGGTGACCGAGCCGATCCGGAACACGGTCTCCGGGCCGAGCGGGCTGTCGTTGCCGGTGTCGCCCACCGTGCACGTCCAGAGCGGCCGGTCCGCCCGGTGCAGGGCCGCCGAGACCGCCGGCACCCGACCCTGCGCCTGCACCTGCCGCACCATCCGGCCCAGCCGGTCGTTCACCGTGATCATGGGAGCAGTGTAGGGAGCGGCGGGCCGACCGTCAGCGGCAGAGCATCGGCCCGAGCGGGGCACCGCCGAAGACGTGCGCATGCACGTGGAAGACCTCCTGGCCGGCGTTCGGGCCGGTGTTGAACATCAGCCGGAAGCCGTCGGCGAGCAGTCCCTCGTCCTCGGCCACCACGGCGGCGGCGGCCAGCACCTCGCCGGCCAGGCCCGGGTCGCCCTGGGCGAGGGTGGCCACGTCCGCGTAGTGCTCCTTCGGGATGACCAGCACGTGGGTGGGCGCCTTGGGGTCGATGTCCCGGAAGGCGAGGGTGGTGGCGGTCTCCCGCACGATGGTGGCCGGGATCTCCCCGGCGACGATCCGGCAGAACAGGCAGTCGGTGTCCATCCGGGCATGCTAAGCGCTCGACCGGACCGCGCCGTGCCTGGTCGGGCCGTACCGGGCATGATGTCCGGCGTGACTTCTCGGGCGGTACTGGTGACAGGGGCCTCCCGCGGCATCGGCCGCGCGGTGGCGAGGGCGTTCGCGGCGGGCGGGGACCGGGTGGCGATCCACCACCGGAACTCGGCCGAGCTGGCCGAACGGCTCCGCGACGAGCTGCCTGGCGACGGGCACGTGGTGGTCCGCGCCGACCTGGCCGACCCGGACGCGGTCCGCGCGATGGTCGACGAGGCGGCGGAGCGGCTCGGCGGGCTGGACGTACTGGTCAACAACGCGGGCGTCTACGGCCCGCGGGACCTGCCGCACCCGGTCTTCGGCAACACGTACGAGCAGTGGCGCGAGCAGTGGCGGCTGGTGCTGGAGACCAACCTGACCGGGGCGGCGAACGTCACCTGGTGCGCCGCCCAGCACATGCGCGAGCGGGGCGGCCGGATCGTCAACGTCTCCTCGCGGGGCGCCTTCCGGGGCGAGCCGGAGCAGCCCGCGTACGGCGCCAGCAAGGCCGGGTTGAACGCCCTCGGGCAGTCGTTGGCGCTGGCCCTCGCCCCGTACGGCATCGCGGTGGCGACCGTCGCGCCCGGCTTCGTCGAGACGGACATGACCACCACGCACCTCACCGGCGAGCGGGGCGACGCGATCCGCGCCCAGAGCCCGTTCAACCGGGTGGCCCGCCCTGAGGAGATCGCCGCCGCGGTGCACTGGCTCGCCAGCCCCGAAGCGGAGTGGGCCTCCGGCACCATCGTCGACCTGAACGGCGCCTCCTACCTCCGCACCTGACCCGGCCAACCTCCGCGATCTTGCAGTTTCGGTGACCCTTTCCACCCGCTTTGCGGCTTACGCGGCCACCACAACCGCAAGATCGCGCGCAGGGGGCGGGGTTACCAGCGAGCGAGGCGCGTGGAGAGGACGCTCAGGGCGGCTACGCCGGCGGTGGAGGTGCGCAGGACCGAGGGGCCGAGGCGGACGGTGCGGGCGCCGGCCTCACGGAAGGCGGAGAGCTCGGGCTGGGCGATGCCGCCCTCCGGGCCGACCACCAGCACGATCTCGCCCGTGACCGGCAGTTCGGCGGTGGTGAGCCGCTCCTCCGCCTCCTCGTGCAGCACGAACGCCGCAGCCGCGCCGGCGATCCGCCGGACCACGGTCTGCGTCGACTCGTCCGGCGACCCGGCCACCACCGGCAGCCAGGCCCGGCGGGCCTGCTTGGCCGCCTCCCGGGCGGTCGCCGCCCACTTCTCCCGAGCCCGTACGCCCCGGTCACCGCGCCACTGCACCACCGAACGGGCCGCCGCCCAGGGGACGATCTCGTCCACCCCGACCTCGGTCATCGCCTGCACGGCCAGCTCACCCCGGTCACCCTTGGCGATGCCCTGCACCACCACGAGCCGGGGAACGGACGCGTCGACGTACCCCCGGGAGGTGACCTCCACGTCGAGCGTGCCCTTGCCGACGGCCGTGACCACGGCGGTGGCCGTGCCGCCATGGCCGTCGGCGAGGAGCATTTCCTCCCCGACGCGCAGCCGCTGCACGGTCGCGGCGTGGTGCCCCTCCGGGCCGTCCAGCGTCAGCGTGTCACCGGTCGGCAGCGCCTCGACCAGGAACAGCGGCGCCGACACCTCAGGCGTGCCCGTTGAAGGCGTCGCGCATCCGGGAGAAGAAGCCGCCCTGCTTGGTCAGTTCGGCAACCTCCTCGCCCCGGGTCTTGGCGAAGTCGCGCAGCATCCGCTCCTGGTCGGCGTCGAGCTTGGTCGGGGTCCGCACATCCAGGTGGACGTAGAGGTCGCCCCGGCCGGTGCCACGCAGGTGCGGTACGCCCCGGGCGCGCAGCCGCAGCGTGCTGCCCGGCTGGGTGCCTGCCTTGACGTCCACCGTCTCCTCGCTGTCGAGGGTCTTGATGGTCAGCCGGGTGCCCAGCGCGGCGGCGGTCATCGGCACGGTGACCCGGCAGTGCAGGTCGTCGCCCTTGCGGGAGTAGACGTCGTGCGGCCGCTCGTGGATCTCCACATAGAGGTCGCCCGCGGTGCCGCCGCCGGGGCCGACCTCGCCCTGCTGGGCCAGCCGGATCCGCATGCCGTCCTCGACGCCGGCCGGGATCTTCACGGTCAGCGAGCGGCGGGTCCGCACCCGGCCGTCGCCGGCACAGGTCGGGCAGGGGTGCGGGATGGTGGTGCCGTAGCCCTGGCAGACCGTGCACGGCCGGGCGGAGACCACCTGGCCGAGGAAGGTCCGCTGCACCGACTGCACCTCGCCCCGGCCGCCGCACGCTTCGCAGGTGGCCAGGTGGGTGCCGGGCGCGGTGCCGGCACCGGAACAGGTGGTGCAGAGCACCGCGGTGTCGACGGTGATCGGTGCCTCGACGCCGAACGCGGTCTCGTGCAGGTCCAGCTCCAGCCGCAGGATCGCGTCCGCGCCGGGCCGGGTACGCGGCCGGGGACCCCGGCCGGCGCCGGCGGCGCCGCCGAAGAACGCGTCCATGATGTCCTGGAAACCGACGAACGGGCCGGCCCCGCCCGGGCCACCCGGGCCGGCGCCGCCGCCACCGGGCGCGAGCGGATCGCCGCCCAGGTCGACGATCTGCCGTTTCCGGTCGTCCGAGAGGACCTCGTACGCGGCGTTGATGTCCTTGAACTTCTCCTGTGCCTCCGGGTCCGGATTCACATCCGGGTGGAACTGTCGCGCCAGCTTCCGGTAGGCGCGCTTGATCTCGTCATCGGAGGCCTCCCGGCTCACACCGAGAATGCCGTAGTAGTCCCTGGCCACTGCGTTCCGTGTCCTCATGTTCGTCTCGCGTTGCGCCGGTCGGCGGCCGCAGCCGGCCGTCGGCCCTGACTGGTCAGTTCTGGGCCAGCAGCTCGCCCACGTAGCGTGCCACGGCCCTCACCGTGGCGATGGTGCCGGGGTAGTCCATCCGGGTGGGCCCGAGGACGCCGAGACCGCCGACCATGGTCGAGCCCGGGCCGTACCCGGTGCTGACCACGGAGGCGGCGCGGAGGTTGTCGAATTCGTTCTCGTCGCCGATCAGCACCCGGGTCGTGCTCGGCTCGGCCTCGCCGATGAGCTTCAGCAGCACCACCTGCTCCTCGAGCGCCTCGAGAATGGGCCGCAGCGAACCCTGGAAGTCGAGCAAACCGCCCCGGGTCAGGTTGGCGGTGCCGGCCAGCGCGATGCGCTCCTCGTGCCGCTCCACCAGCGTCTCCAGCAGCACGCTGGAGAGCGTGGTCATCGCCGGCCGCAGCTGCGGTGACGACTCCTCGACCAGGGCCTGGACCAGCGGCGGGGTCTCCGACAGCCGGGTACCGACCAGCTTCTCGTTGACCAGCCGGCGCAGGTCGGTGACGTCGTCGACGGGGATCGGCCCGGGCAGCTCGACCAGCCGCTGCTCCACCCGCCCGGTGTCGGCGATCATGACCAGCATCAGCCGGGTCGTGGAGATCGGGACCAGCTCCAGGTGGCGGACCTGGGATCGCTGCAGGCTCGGGTACTGCACGACGGCGACCTGCCGGGTGAGCTGGGCCAGCAGCCGGACCGTGCGGTGCACCACATCGTCGAGGTCGACGGCGCCCACCAGGAAGCGCTCGATCGCCCGGCGCTCGGCCGGACTGAGCGGCTTGACCCGGGAGAGCCGGTCGACGAAGAGCCGGTAGCCGCGGTCGGTAGGCACCCGCCCGGCGCTCGTGTGCGGCTGCCGGATGTAGCCCTCCTCCTCCAGCACCGCCATGTCGTTGCGCACGGTCGCCGGCGAGACACCCAACTGGTGCCGCTCGACCAGGGCCTTGCTCCCCACCGGTTCCTGCGTGGCGACGTAGTCCTCGACGATCGCGCGCAGCACCGCGAGCTTGCGGTCGTCGAGACCCATCTCCCACCTCCTGACGCACCTGGACCCGCCGGCGCGCGGCGCCGGCCGGGCGTCTGGCACTCGACTGTAGCGAGTGCCAGTCTACGTCGGTGCGGCCACCGACGCGATGATCAAGACAGACCCGGCCGGCTGCCCGATGGGCCCGATCGTCCGGTCAACCCGACCAGTCTCGCTCTGTCCGCCCTTGCCGAAGACCCCTACCGTGACGTTCATGACTGAACCACCTCGCCCTCCCGGAGCGGGGGACCCCGGCGCCCAGCCGCCGAACCCCACCCCGCCCTCGGCACCCTTC
>NZ_QGGF01000236.1 GCF_003857015.1 Micromonospora globispora
CTCCCGGCTGGCGCCCTTCTGCGGGCCGTACACGTTGCTGGCGCCGTGCAGGCCGAGCAGCGGGTTGTCCACGTCGGTGGCGGCGATCAGGGTGGCCGCGCGCAGCCGGGGCGTACCGTCCAGCGCGGCGACCGCGGCCAGCGCCGCGCCGCCGTACGGGAGGGCCCGGCCGGCCTCGTCGAGCGGAGTGACGCCGAGCGCGGTGAGCATGCCGGCGCCGCCGTCGTTCGTGGCGGAGCCGCCCAGCCCGATGACCACCGTCCGGGCCCCGCTCTCCACCGCGGCGGCCACCAGCAGCCCCAGGCCGTACGAGGTGGTGGTCTTCGGGTCGCGCTCGGCCTCGGTGAGCAGGTGCAGCCCGCACGCCTGGGCGCTCTCCAGGTACGCGGTGCCGTCGTCGGTGAGCAGGATCTCACCGGCGGCAGGACGGCCGAGCGGGTCGACGGTGGGCACGGGCAGCCGGCGGCCGCCGAGGGCCTCGGCGAGCACGGCGACGAACCCCGGGCCGCCGTCCGCGAGCGGCCGGATCAGCAGGTCGTCGCCGGCGGCCACCTCCCGCCAGCCCTCGGCCACCGCGATGGCGACGTCCTGGGCCGGCAGCGTGCCGGCGAACTTGTCGGGGCAGAGCAGCACGCGCATGCCCAGCAGTGTGGCAGGCCACAGTCTCGGCGGCTGCGCGCCGGCCGCGCTGTGGGACCATGGGAGGCGTGACTTCGACCTGGGTTGAGCCCTCCAACACCGCGACTGCGCTGCTGCTTCTCGGCCGCGGCAGCGACCCCGCCACCGAGCGTGGCGTGGAGTGTCCGGGTGACCTGCCGGCGCCGAGTGACCCGGACCTGGTGGCCCGGGCGGCGGCGGCCAAGGCGGCGCTCGGCACGAAGGTGTTCGTGCTGGGCCACCACTACCAGCGCGACGAGGTGATCCAGTTCGCCGACGTGACCGGCGACTCGTTCAAGCTGGCCCGCGAGGCGGCGGCCCGCCCCGACGCCGAGTACATCGTCTTCTGCGGCGTGCACTTCATGGCCGAGAGCGCCGACATCCTCACCTCGGACGCGCAGAAGGTCATCCTGCCCGACCTGGCCGCCGGCTGCTCGATGGCCGACATGGCGGTGCTGTCGCAGGTCGAGAAGGCCTGGGACGTGCTCACCGACCTGGGCGTCGCTCAGGACACCGTCCCGGTGACGTACATGAACTCCTCGGCGGACATCAAGGGCTTCGTCGGCCGGCACGGCGGCGTCGTCTGCACCTCGTCGAACGCGAAGCGGGCGCTGGACTGGGCGTTCGAGCAGGGTTCGAAGGTGCTCTTCCTGCCCGACCAGCACCTGGGCCGCAACACGGCCGTGCTGGAGATGGGCTTCTCGCTGGACGACTGCGTGCTCTACGACCCGCACAAGCCGAACGGCGGGCTCACCCCGGAGCAGCTGCGGGACGCGAAGATGATCCTCTGGCGCGGCCACTGCTCGGTGCACGGCCGGTTCACCCTGGACAGCGTCAACGACGTCCGGGAGCGGGTGCCGGGGGTCAACGTGCTGGTCCACCCGGAGTGCCGGCACGAGGTGGTCACCGCCGCCGATTACGTGGGTTCCACCGAGTACATCATCAAGACCATCGGGGCGGCCCCGGCCGGCTCGGCGTGGGCGGTCGGCACCGAGCTGAACCTGGTCCGCCGGCTGGCGCTGGCCCACCCGGACAAGCAGATCATGTTCCTCGACCGGGCGGTCTGCTACTGCTCGACGATGAACCGGATCGACCTGCCGCACCTGGTCTGGGCGCTGGAGGAGCTGGTCGCCGGTCGGGTGGTCAACCAGATCACCGTCGACCCGGACACCGCGCACCACGCCCGGGTGGCGCTGGACCAGATGCTCGCCCTCCCGGGGGCCGACACCCCGCCGCCCACCACCGTCTGATCACGCTCGGTCACACCGCTGGCACGGAAACGCACTGGACACCCCGGTTCGTGCCCTGGCTGGCGATGTGACCGATTCCATTTTCGTCACGGAGGGCTATGCTGCCGGGGCGACGACACACGTGGGCCGGTTTTCCCCAGGCCACATTCCGGGTAGCGATGCAGATCGTGGGCCCCACCATCAACACGGCAGCACCAACGCGCTGGAGGTTTCGTTGACCGACGACGTCCTGGTCGTACACGGAGGCACTCCGCTGGAAGGGCGGATCCGCGTGCGCGGCGCGAAGAACCTCGTTTCCAAGGCGATGGTCGCCGCCCTGCTGGGCGACACGCCCAGCCGGCTGTTCGATGTGCCGCGCATCCGTGACGTCGAGGTCGTCCGTGGCCTGCTCGGCCTGCACGGGGTCAAGGTGAGCGACGGCGAGGAGGACGGCGAGCTCGTCTTCGACCCGTCCAACGTCGAGAGCGCCAGCACCGACCAGATCAACGTGCACGCCGGCTCCAGCCGGATCCCGATCCTGTTCTGCGGGCCGCTGCTGCACCGGCTCGGCCACGCCTTCATCCCCGACCTGGGCGGCTGCCACATCGGGCCGCGCCCGATCGACTTCCACCTCCAGGCGCTGCGGGAGTTCGGCGCGACCGTCGACAAGACCCCGGAGGGGCTGCACCTGTCGGCGCCGAACGGGCTGCACGGCACGAAGTTCGCCCTGCCGTACCCGAGCGTGGGCGCCACCGAGCAGGTGCTGCTGACCGCGGTGATGGCCGAGGGCGTCACGGAGCTGCGCAACGCGGCGGTGGAGCCGGAGATCATCGACCTGATCTGCATCCTGCAGAAGATGGGCGCGATCATCAAGGTGCACACCGACCGGGTGATCGAGATCCAGGGCGTCAAGCGGCTCAGCGGCTACACCCACCGGCCGATCCCGGACCGGATCGAGGCGGCGAGCTGGGCGGCGGCCGCGCTGGCGACCCGCGGGCACGTCGAGGTGCTCGGCGCCCAGCAGGTCGACATGATGACCTTCCTCAACATCTTCCGCTCGGTCGGCGGCGCGTACGAGGTGACCGACGCCCGGCCGCCGAAGCTGGGCGACCCGGGCCAGGAGGGCGGCATCCGGTTCTGGCACCCGGGCGGCGAGCTGAACGCGGTGGCCCTGGAGACCGACGTCCACCCGGGCTTCATGACCGACTGGCAGCAGCCGCTCGTGGTGGCGCTGACCCAGGCCCGCGGCCTGTCGATCGTCCACGAGACGGTCTACGAGCAGCGGCTGGGCTACACCGAGGCGCTGAACTCGATGGGCGCCAACATCCAGGTCTACCGGGACTGCCTGGGCGGCACGCCGTGCCGGTTCGGCCGGCGCAACTTCAAGCACTCCGCGGTGATCGCCGGCCCGAGCAAGCTGCACGCGGCCGACCTGGTCATCCCGGACCTGCGCGCCGGATTCAGCCACCTGATCGCGGCGCTCGCCGCCGAGGGCACCTCCCGGGTGTACGGCGTCGACCTGATCAACCGCGGCTACGAGGACTTCGAGGCGAAGCTGGCCGACCTGGGCGCCCACGTCGAGCGTCCGTAACGTCACAGCGTCTTTTCCGCGCCCGGTGCACCCGCGATGTGCACCGGGCGCGGTTCTTTGGCTACCCTTGCCCGCGTGTCGCTGTTTCGCCGCAAGTCCACCGACCTCGTTGAAGAGTCCGTCACCTCGGTGACGACCGACGAGGCGTCCAACGCTGCCCGCTCGCGGGGTTACACGCCCAGCAAGAAGGAGCTGGGCGTGGTGACGCCGAAGCGGCCCACCGCCGGTCGGCGGCCGGGCGCGCCGACCAAGGCGCTGACCAAGGAGGAGGCCCGGGAGCAGCGCCGCATCGCCCGGGCCGAGGCCTCGGCGGAGTTCCGGCGCGCGGGCGGCCCGCGGGACCGGGGCCCGGAGCGGCTGCTGGCCCGTAACGTGGTCGACTCCCGGCGTACGGTCGGCACCTGGTTCTTCGGCGGCGCGCTGATCGTGCTGGTCGGCTCGAACGCCGCGATGCCGCCCATCGTCCGGCTGATCTCCAACATCCTCTGGGGTGCGCTGGCGATCGGTGTCGTGATCGACTCGATCCTGATCTCGAACAAGATCAAGAAGTTGGTCCGCGAGCGCTTCCCGAAGAGCATCGAGCGGATGGGCTCGCTCTACCTGTACGCGATCATGCGGTCGATCACCTTCCGCCGGATGCGTGCCCCCGAGCCGCAGGTCAACATCGGCGACAAGATCTGATCCATCCCGACCTGGCCCCTTCCCGCAGCCGCGGGGAGGGGCCTCGTCATGGCACCCCGAGCAGGCGCAGCAGCGCGGTGCTGCCCGCCGCCGCGACGACCACCAGGACGAAGGGCGCCCGTCGCCAGGCGAGCAGCGCGCCGACCAGCACCCCCGTCGGGCGGGCGTAGCCGGCGAAGGCGCCGCCCTCGGTCAGCGCGGCGGTGGCGGCCAGCGCCGCCAGCAGCGCGGCAGCGCCGATCGGCAGCAACTGCCGGGACCACTCGGGCAGGTCCAGCCGGTCCCGCAGCAGGACTCCGGCGGCCCGGAAGCCGTACGTGCCGGCGGCCAGGGCGAGGATCACCGCGATCAGCACGACGCCTCCCCCGCCCGGACGACCTGTCCCGACGTGGCGTCCCGGGTGGCGTCGGGGTCGGCTGCAGCGTCGGTGCCGGACGACCGGCGGCGGCGTACCAGCGGCACGATCAGGGCGGCGAGCGCGAGCAGGACCGGCAGCCCGGCCGGTAGCACCGGCGTGGCCAGCACGGCGAGCGCCGCCCCGGCGAGCGCCACCCGGCGGGTCTCCGGCTCACGCAGGCTGGGCAGCAGGAGGGCGATCAGCCCGGCCGGGAAGGCGGCGTCCAGTCCCAGGGCGGCCGGGTCACCGACCGCGCCGCCGGCGAGGACACCGAGCACGGTGCCGGCGTTCCAGGCCAGGAAGAGCAGTACCCCGGCGAGCCAGAACGCTTGTCGGCGCGCGGCGCCGACCGGTCGGGCCAGCGCGAACGCGGTCGCCTCGTCGGTCATCAGGTGGCTGCCGAGCAGCCGCCGCCAGCGTTGGCCGCCGAGGCTGTCGCCGAGGGTCAGCCCGAACGGCAGGTGGCGGGCGTTCAGCAACAGGCCGGCCAGGACGGCGGCCAGCGGGCTGCCGGCGGCCACCAGCCCGACCGCCATGAACTGCGCGCCGCCGGCGTAGACGACCGTGGACATCGCCACGGTCGCCCACACGGGCAGGCCGGCGGCCACCGCCATCGCGCCGAAGGAGGCGCCGACCGCGACCATCGCCGCGCCGATGGCGGCGACGTCGCGGAGCATGGCCCCGTCGGGCGTTCGGTGTGGCGTACGCATGGTCCATTATGATGAACGCGAACCGTTGTGTTCGTCAAACCGAACGAACCGACCGATGGAGCGAACAAATGGCTGTCGACCCCGCTCCACCGTTGGCGACGATCGCGGCCGCCCTGCGCCGCGAGCGCGAGCGGGCCGGCATCTCGCTGACCGAGCTGGCCCGGCGGGCGGGCATCGCCAAGTCGACCCTCTCCCAGTTGGAATCCGGCGTCGGCAACCCCAGCGTCGAGACGCTCTGGGCGCTGGGGGTGGCGCTCGGCGTCCCGTTCAGCCGGCTGGTCGAGCCACCCGCGGACGCCGTCCGGGTGATCCGGTCCGGCGAGGGCCCGCGGGTGCGCTCCGAGCACGCCGACTTCAGCGCCACCCTGCTCACCGCCGGCTCGGCGCACGCCCGGCGCGACGTCTACGTGATGGAACTGGAACCGGGCACCGTCCGGGTCGCCGAGCCACACACCCCGCGCAGCGTCGAACACATCGTGGTCGGCGCCGGCCGGATGCGGGTCGGCCCGGAGTCGGAGCCGGTCGAACTCGGCCCCGGCGACTACGTCACCTTTCCCGGCGACGTACCGCACCGGTACGAGGCGCTGGCCGCCGGCACCTTCGCCGTGCTGGTGATGGAGCACCCCTGACAACGGTCCGCCAACCGGAGGACTACGGAGCGACGGCGGTCACCTGACTGTCGTCGGGAGCGCGGTACAGACGGGCGACGACCTCCTCGATGTCCGGCTCGACAATCGAGATGTCGCGCAGGGCCGCCAGGCCGGCCAGCCCGGCGACCACCTCGGCGACGCTCGCCGACTCCAGCGCGAAGACCAACCGGCGGCCGTCCGCCTCCACCCGCTGCACCGGGGCGCCCGGCAGCACCGGCGCCTCGGCCAGGGCGCTGTCCAGCTCGGCGACGACAAGGCGGCGGGAGCCGTACCGGCTGTGCAGCGCGGCGATCGAGCCGTCGTGCACCACCCGGCCGTGGTCGATCACCACGAGCCGCCGGCAGAGCCGCTCGATGTCGGCCAGGTCGTGGGTGGTCAACACCAGGGTGGTGTCGCCGGCCCGGCCCAGCTCGGCCAGGAACCCCCGCACGGCCTGCTTGCTCACCACGTCCAGCCCGATGGTGGGCTCGTCGAGGAAGAGCACCTCCGGGCCGTGCAGCAGCGCGGCGGTCAACTCGCCGCGCATCCGCTGACCGAGGGAGAGCTGCCGGACCGGGGTGTCCAGGAACTCGTCGAGGTCGAGCAGGCTGCGGCAGCGGCGCAGCCGGGCCGCGTGCTCGGCGGCCGGCACCCGGTAGACGTGCCGGAGCAGGTCGAACGAGTCCCGCAGCGGCAGGTCCCACCACAGCTGCGAGCGCTGCCCGAAGACCACCCCGATCCGCAGCGCCAGCCGGGTCCGCTCCGCCACCGGCCGCAGGCCACAGACCCGGGCCTCCCCCGCCGACGGCATCAGCACCCCGGTGAGCATCTTCAGCGTGGTCGACTTGCCGGCGCCGTTCGGGCCGATGTAGCCGAGCATCTCGCCGCGCTCCACCCGCAGGTCGACCCCGTCCACGGCGGTGATCGTCCGCTTCTCCCGCCGGAGCCGCCCGACCTTCACCCGGACCGTGAACTCCTTGCGCAGCCCGCGCATCTCGATCACGCTCATGACCCCGTACTCCTGTAGTGCCGGACCCCGACCCGCCAGGCCGCGGCCGCGACCGCGGCGGCGACCAGCGCGACGCCGGGCGACGCCCAACCCACCCAGGCCGGCAGGCCCAGCGGGTCGGCCCGGCCGAGCAGCGCCAGCGCCGGGTGGTAGCTGACGAAGGCGAAGCCGATCCCGTACGCGAAGACCGCGCGGAACCAGCCGCCGTAGACCGTGATCGGGTACGACGTGAAGTCGCGCCCGCCGTAGGTGACCGAATTCGCCAGCTCGCCGGAGTCGATCCAGTAGAACGACACCGTCGCCGTGGTCACGAAGACCGAGCCGAAGAAGACGATCGCGGCGAGCGGCGCGACCACCACCAGCGCCAGCCGGGCGGCCGTCCAGTCGAGCCCGGCCGAGGTGACCGCCACGACCAGCACGCCCAGCCCGAACACCGCGCGGGACACCTTGCGCAGCGGCAGGTCCATCAACAGCAGCTGGGGCAGCGCGCCCAGCGGCCTGACCAGCACGGCGTCGAGCAGGCCGGTGCGGACGTACCGAGGCAGCCGCTCGATGTTGCCGACCAGCAGGTCGGCGGTGGCGAAGCCGAAGGCGGAGATGCCGACGATCACCAGCGCCTCGCGCAGCGTGAAGCCGCCCAGCTCCCGGGTGACCCCGAAGAGCACCAGGACGGTGACCACGTCGAAGACCGTCGCGCCGACGTTGCCGACCAGGTCCACCACGAACGAGGTCCGGTAGGCGGCCTGCGACCGCGCCTGCGCGCCCAGCAGCGCCCGGTACGCCGCCAGCGCGCCCGGCCGCCGTTCCGCCACCAGCCCCGGCTCAGCCACCCTGCACCACCAACCGGCGTTCGGCCCGGCCCTGCACCAGCCGGCAGGCGGTCAGGATCAGCACCGCCCAGGTGAGCTGCAGGCCGACCAGCCCGAGCTGCACCGGGGCCGGGTCACGCTCGACGAGCACGTCCAGCGGGGTCTGGAACAGGCTCGGGAACGGGGTGGCCGCCCACAGGGCGACCTGGAGCCCCTCGGGCAGGAAGCGCAGCGGGAAGTAGAGCCCGGCGAGCGTCCCGGAGGAGAGCGTCCAGAGGATCATCGCGCCGCGGACGTCCTGCAGCCAGTACGCGGTGGCGTTGACCAGGTACCGGCAGCCGAAGCAGAGCACCACGGCGATCACCACGGAGAGCACGAAGAGCGGCAGGGTGGCCCAGCGTCGGGGCAGGTACACGTCGAAGAAGAGCGGGCCGATCAGCACCGGGGGCAGCAGGCGGGAGATCGACGCGTACCCGGCCCGGCCCAGGTCGGTGGCGAGGTAGCTGGTCACCGGGTGGACCGGTCGGAGCAGGTCGCTGGCGATCTCGCCGGTACGGATCCGGTCGGCCAGGTCGGTCCAGCCCCAGAGCAGGATCACCGCCAGCAGGCCCTGCCCGGCCCAGACGATGGTGGCGAGCTGGCCGCGGTCGTACCCGCCCGCCGTGCCGGCCGCATCGGTCACCGCGAGGAAGACGTAGCAGCGCAGGAAGCCGAAGACGGTGTTGGTGACGACTCCCGCCACGGCGGCCTGGCGGTATGTGGCGTATCGTCGGAAGCCGGATGCCGCTATCGCCCTGAATGTCCGAAACGATCGGATAACGTTTGAGTCCGTGGGCGGCACCACAGTGGCGGTGACAGAGCCCACGCCGCTACCCTCCATCCGCAGCCAGACGTGCTGGACCGGGCGACTCTACGGCACGTCGGGCCGCCTAGCGCGACAATTTTCAACGAGGTGACATCGCCGTGAGCGAGCGACGCGAGCCGGCCCCGGGGCCGCGCCGCGCGGGCGGCGACCGGGTGCCCCGATGAGTGGCGGCTACGACCGCTGGCGGGAGCCCGCCGAGCCGCCCTGGGCCGCCGAACCCACCCGGGAGTGGCAGCCGCAGTTCCCGGGCCAGCGCTACCCCGGCGACATCGGCATCGAGTACCTCGCCCCACCCCCTCCGCGCGGCCGCGCGGAGGGGGTGGGGCGAGGTACTCGATGCCGATGTCGCCGGGGTAGCGCTGGCCCGGGAACTGCGGCTGCCACTCCCGGGTGGGTTCGGCGGCCCAGGGCGGCTCGGCGGGCTCCCGCCAGCGGTCGTAGCCGCCACTCATCGGGGCACCCGGTCGCCGCCCGCGCGGCGCGGCCCCGGGGCCGGCTCGCGTCGCTCGCTCACGGCGATGTCACCTCGTTGAAAATTGTCGCGCTAGGCGGCCCGACGTGCCGTAGAGTCGCCCGGTCCAGCACGTCTGGCTGCGGATGGAGGGTAGCGGCGTGGGCTCTGTCACCGCCACTGTGGTGCCGCCCACGGACTCAAACGTTATCCGATCGTTTCGGACATTCAGGGCGATAGCGGCATCCGGCTTCCGACGATACGCCACATACCGCCAGGCCGCCGTGGCGGGAGTCGTCACCAACACCGTCTTCGGCTTCCTGCGCTGCTACGTCTTCCTCGCGGTGACCGATGCGGCCGGCACGGCGGGCGGGTACGACCGCGGCCAGCTCGCCACCATCGTCTGGGCCGGGCAGGGCCTGCTGGCGGTGATCCTGCTCTGGGGCTGGACCGACCTGGCCGACCGGATCCGTACCGGCGAGATCGCCAGCGACCTGCTCCGACCGGTCCACCCGGTGACCAGCTACCTCGCCACCGACCTGGGCCGGGCCGGGTACGCGTCGATCTCCCGCCTGCTGCCCCCGGTGCTGATCGGCCCGCTCTTCTTCGACGTGTACCTGCCCCGACGCTGGGCCACCCTGCCGCTCTTCGTGCTCTCCGTGGTGATCGCCGTGGTGCTCTGCTTCGGCTGCCGGTACCTGGTCAACGCCACCGCGTACTGGCTGCAGGACGTCCGCGGCGCGATGATCCTCTGGACGCTCTCCTCCGGGACGCTCGCCGGGCTCTACTTCCCGCTGCGCTTCCTGCCCGAGGGGCTCCAGGTCGCCCTGTGGGCGGCCACCCCGTTCCCGAGCCTGTTCCAGACCCCGCTGGACGTGCTCGTCGAGCGTGACCCGGCCCCGGTGCAGCTCGGGCTGGTCGGCCTGCAGCTCACCTGGGCGGTGCTGATCCTGACCGCCTGCCGGCTGGTGCAGGGCCGGGCCGAACGCCGGTTGGTGGTGCAGGGTGGCTGAGCCGGGGCTGGTGGCGGAACGGCGGCCGGGCGCGCTGGCGGCGTACCGGGCGCTGCTGGGCGCGCAGGCGCGGTCGCAGGCCGCCTACCGGACCTCGTTCGTGGTGGACCTGGTCGGCAACGTCGGCGCGACGGTCTTCGACGTGGTCACCGTCCTGGTGCTCTTCGGGGTCACCCGGGAGCTGGGCGGCTTCACGCTGCGCGAGGCGCTGGTGATCGTCGGCATCTCCGCCTTCGGCTTCGCCACCGCCGACCTGCTGGTCGGCAACATCGAGCGGCTGCCTCGGTACGTCCGCACCGGCCTGCTCGACGCCGTGCTGGTCAGGCCGCTGGGCGCGCTGCCCCAGCTGCTGTTGATGGACCTGCCGCTGCGCAAGGTGTCCCGCGCGGTGTTCGGGCTGGGCGTGCTGGTCGTGGCGGTCACCTCGGCCGGGCTCGACTGGACGGCCGCCCGGCTGGCGCTGGTGGTGGTCGCGCCGCTCGCCGCGATCGTCTTCTTCGGCTCGGTCTTCGTGACCACGGCGACGGTGTCGTTCTACTGGATCGACTCCGGCGAGCTGGCGAATTCGGTCACCTACGGCGGGCGCGACTTCACGTCGTACCCGATCACGGTCTACGGCGGCTGGTTCCGCGCGGTCTTCGCGTACGGGATCGGCTTCGCCTTCGTCAGCTACCACCCGGCGCTGGCGCTGCTCGGCCGGGCCGACCCGCTGGGCCTGCCGGCCTGGGTGGGTTGGGCGTCGCCCGGCGTCGCGCTGGTCGCCGCCGCGGTCGCGGCCGCGGCCTGGCGGGTCGGGGTCCGGCACTACAGGAGTACGGGGTCATGAGCGTGATCGAGATGCGCGGGCTGCGCAAGGAGTTCACGGTCCGGGTGAAGGTCGGGCGGCTCCGGCGGGAGAAGCGGACGATCACCGCCGTGGACGGGGTCGACCTGCGGGTGGAGCGCGGCGAGATGCTCGGCTACATCGGCCCGAACGGCGCCGGCAAGTCGACCACGCTGAAGATGCTCACCGGGGTGCTGATGCCGTCGGCGGGGGAGGCCCGGGTCTGTGGCCTGCGGCCGGTGGCGGAGCGGACCCGGCTGGCGCTGCGGATCGGGGTGGTCTTCGGGCAGCGCTCGCAGCTGTGGTGGGACCTGCCGCTGCGGGACTCGTTCGACCTGCTCCGGCACGTCTACCGGGTGCCGGCCGCCGAGCACGCGGCCCGGCTGCGCCGCTGCCGCAGCCTGCTCGACCTCGACGAGTTCCTGGACACCCCGGTCCGGCAGCTCTCCCTCGGTCAGCGGATGCGCGGCGAGTTGACCGCCGCGCTGCTGCACGGCCCGGAGGTGCTCTTCCTCGACGAGCCCACCATCGGGCTGGACGTGGTGAGCAAGCAGGCCGTGCGGGGGTTCCTGGCCGAGCTGGGCCGGGCCGGCGACACCACCCTGGTGTTGACCACCCACGACCTGGCCGACATCGAGCGGCTCTGCCGGCGGCTCGTGGTGATCGACCACGGCCGGGTGGTGCACGACGGCTCGATCGCCGCGCTGCACAGCCGGTACGGCTCCCGCCGCCTTGTCGTCGCCGAGCTGGACAGCGCCCTGGCCGAGGCGCCGGTGCTGCCGGGCGCCCCGGTGCAGCGGGTGGAGGCGGACGGCCGCCGGTTGGTCTTCGCGCTGGAGTCGGCGAGCGTCGCCGAGGTGGTCGCCGGGCTGGCCGGCCTGGCGGCCCTGCGCGACATCTCGATTGTCGAGCCGGACATCGAGGAGGTCGTCGCCCGTCTGTACCGCGCTCCCGACGACAGTCAGGTGACCGCCGTCGCTCCGTAGTCCTCCGGTTGGCGGACCGTTGTCAGGGGTGCTCCATCACCAGCACGGCGAAGGTGCCGGCGGCCAGCGCCTCGTACCGGTGCGGTACGTCGCCGGGAAAGGTGACGTAGTCGCCGGGGCCGAGTTCGACCGGCTCCGACTCCGGGCCGACCCGCATCCGGCCGGCGCCGACCACGATGTGTTCGACGCTGCGCGGGGTGTGTGGCTCGGCGACCCGGACGGTGCCCGGTTCCAGTTCCATCACGTAGACGTCGCGCCGGGCGTGCGCCGAGCCGGCGGTGAGCAGGGTGGCGCTGAAGTCGGCGTGCTCGGAGCGCACCCGCGGGCCCTCGCCGGACCGGATCACCCGGACGGCGTCCGCGGGTGGCTCGACCAGCCGGCTGAACGGGACGCCGAGCGCCACCCCCAGCGCCCAGAGCGTCTCGACGCTGGGGTTGCCGACGCCGGATTCCAACTGGGAGAGGGTCGACTTGGCGATGCCCGCCCGCCGGGCCAGCTCGGTCAGCGAGATGCCGGCCCGCTCGCGCTCGCGGCGCAGGGCGGCCGCGATCGTCGCCAACGGTGGAGCGGGGTCGACAGCCATTTGTTCGCTCCATCGGTCGGTTCGTTCGGTTTGACGAACACAACGGTTCGCGTTCATCATAATGGACCATGCGTACGCCACACCGAACGCCCGACGGGGCCATGCTCCGCGACGTCGCCGCCATCGGCGCGGCGATGGTCGCGGTCGGCGCCTCCTTCGGCGCGATGGCGGTGGCCGCCGGCCTGCCCGTGTGGGCGACCGTGGCGATGTCCACGGTCGTCTACGCCGGCGGCGCGCAGTTCATGGCGGTCGGGCTGGTGGCCGCCGGCAGCCCGCTGGCCGCCGTCCTGGCCGGCCTGTTGCTGAACGCCCGCCACCTGCCGTTCGGGCTGACCCTCGGCGACAGCCTCGGCGGCCAACGCTGGCGGCGGCTGCTCGGCAGCCACCTGATGACCGACGAGGCGACCGCGTTCGCGCTGGCCCGACCGGTCGGCGCCGCGCGCCGACAAGCGTTCTGGCTCGCCGGGGTACTGCTCTTCCTGGCCTGGAACGCCGGCACCGTGCTCGGTGTCCTCGCCGGCGGCGCGGTCGGTGACCCGGCCGCCCTGGGACTGGACGCCGCCTTCCCGGCCGGGCTGATCGCCCTCCTGCTGCCCAGCCTGCGTGAGCCGGAGACCCGCCGGGTGGCGCTCGCCGGGGCGGCGCTCGCCGTGCTGGCCACGCCGGTGCTACCGGCCGGGCTGCCGGTCCTGCTCGCGCTCGCCGCCCTGATCGTGCCGCTGGTACGCCGCCGCCGGTCGTCCGGCACCGACGCTGCAGCCGACCCCGACGCCACCCGGGACGCCACGTCGGGACAGGTCGTCCGGGCGGGGGAGGCGTCGTGCTGATCGCGGTGATCCTCGCCCTGGCCGCCGGCACGTACGGCTTCCGGGCCGCCGGAGTCCTGCTGCGGGACCGGCTGGACCTGCCCGAGTGGTCCCGGCAGTTGCTGCCGATCGGCGCTGCCGCGCTGCTGGCGGCGCTGGCCGCCACCGCCGCGCTGACCGAGGGCGGCGCCTTCGCCGGCTACGCCCGCCCGACGGGGGTGCTGGTCGGCGCGCTGCTCGCCTGGCGACGGGCGCCCTTCGTCCTGGTGGTCGTCGCGGCGGCGGGCAGCACCGCGCTGCTGCGCCTGCTCGGGGTGCCATGACGAGGCCCCTCCCCGCGGCTGCGGGAAGGGGCCAGGTCGGGATGGATCAGATCTTGTCGCCGATGTTGACCTGCGGCTCGGGGGCACGCATCCGGCGGAAGGTGATCGACCGCATGATCGCGTACAGGTAGAGCGAGCCCATCCGCTCGATGCTCTTCGGGAAGCGCTCGCGGACCAACTTCTTGATCTTGTTCGAGATCAGGATCGAGTCGATCACGACACCGATCGCCAGCGCACCCCAGAGGATGTTGGAGATCAGCCGGACGATGGGCGGCATCGCGGCGTTCGAGCCGACCAGCACGATCAGCGCGCCGCCGAAGAACCAGGTGCCGACCGTACGCCGGGAGTCGACCACGTTACGGGCCAGCAGCCGCTCCGGGCCCCGGTCCCGCGGGCCGCCCGCGCGCCGGAACTCCGCCGAGGCCTCGGCCCGGGCGATGCGGCGCTGCTCCCGGGCCTCCTCCTTGGTCAGCGCCTTGGTCGGCGCGCCCGGCCGCCGACCGGCGGTGGGCCGCTTCGGCGTCACCACGCCCAGCTCCTTCTTGCTGGGCGTGTAACCCCGCGAGCGGGCAGCGTTGGACGCCTCGTCGGTCGTCACCGAGGTGACGGACTCTTCAACGAGGTCGGTGGACTTGCGGCGAAACAGCGACACGCGGGCAAGGGTAGCCAAAGAACCGCGCCCGGTGCACATCGCGGGTGCACCGGGCGCGGAAAAGACGCTGTGACGTTACGGACGCTCGACGTGGGCGCCCAGGTCGGCCAGCTTCGCCTCGAAGTCCTCGTAGCCGCGGTTGATCAGGTCGACGCCGTACACCCGGGAGGTGCCCTCGGCGGCGAGCGCCGCGATCAGGTGGCTGAATCCGGCGCGCAGGTCCGGGATGACCAGGTCGGCCGCGTGCAGCTTGCTCGGGCCGGCGATCACCGCGGAGTGCTTGAAGTTGCGCCGGCCGAACCGGCACGGCGTGCCGCCCAGGCAGTCCCGGTAGACCTGGATGTTGGCGCCCATCGAGTTCAGCGCCTCGGTGTAGCCCAGCCGCTGCTCGTAGACCGTCTCGTGGACGATCGACAGGCCGCGGGCCTGGGTCAGCGCCACCACGAGCGGCTGCTGCCAGTCGGTCATGAAGCCCGGGTGGACGTCGGTCTCCAGGGCCACCGCGTTCAGCTCGCCGCCCGGGTGCCAGAACCGGATGCCGCCCTCCTGGCCCGGGTCGCCCAGCTTCGGCGGCCGGGCGTCGGTCACCTCGTACGCGCCGCCGACCGAGCGGAAGATGTTGAGGAAGGTCATCATGTCGACCTGCTGGGCGCCGAGCACCTCGACGTGCCCGCGGGTCGCCAGCGCGGCCGCCGCCCAGCTCGCCGCCTCGATCCGGTCCGGGATCGGCCGGTGGGTGTAGCCGCTGAGCCGCTTGACGCCCTGGATCTCGATCACCCGGTCGGTGTGCACCTTGATGATCGCGCCCATCTTCTGCAGGATGCAGATCAGGTCGATGATCTCCGGCTCCACCGCCGCGTTGCGCAGCTCCGTGACGCCCTCGGCCATCACCGCGGTCAGCAGCACCTGCTCGGTGGCGCCCACGCTCGGGTACGGCAGGGCGAACTTCGTGCCGTGCAGCCCGTTCGGCGCCGACAGGTGCAGCCCCTCCGGGGTCTTGTCGACGGTCGCGCCGAACTCCCGCAGCGCCTGGAGGTGGAAGTCGATCGGGCGCGGCCCGATGTGGCAGCCGCCCAGGTCGGGGATGAAGGCGTGGCCGAGCCGGTGCAGCAGCGGCCCGCAGAACAGGATCGGGATCCGGCTGGAGCCGGCGTGCACGTTGATCTGGTCGGTGCTGGCGCTCTCGACGTTGGACGGGTCGAAGACGAGCTCGCCGTCCTCCTCGCCGTCGCTCACCTTGACCCCGTGCAGGCCGAGCAGGCCACGGACGACCTCGACGTCACGGATGCGCGGCACATCGAACAGCCGGCTGGGCGTGTCGCCCAGCAGGGCGGCGACCATCGCCTTGGAAACGAGGTTCTTCGCGCCGCGCACGCGGATCCGCCCTTCCAGCGGAGTGCCTCCGTGTACGACCAGGACGTCGTCGGTCAACGAAACCTCCAGCGCGTTGGTGCTGCCGTGTTGATGGTGGGGCCCACGATCTGCATCGCTACCCGGAATGTGGCCTGGGGAAAACCGGCCCACGTGTGTCGTCGCCCCGGCAGCATAGCCCTCCGTGACGAAAATGGAATCGGTCACATCGCCAGCCAGGGCACGAACCGGGGTGTCCAGTGCGTTTCCGTGCCAGCGGTGTGACCGAGCGTGATCAGACGGTGGTGGGCGGCGGGGTGTCGGCCCCCGGGAGGGCGAGCATCTGGTCCAGCGCCACCCGGGCGTGGTGCGCGGTGTCCGGGTCGACGGTGATCTGGTTGACCACCCGACCGGCGACCAGCTCCTCCAGCGCCCAGACCAGGTGCGGCAGGTCGATCCGGTTCATCGTCGAGCAGTAGCAGACCGCCCGGTCGAGGAACATGATCTGCTTGTCCGGGTGGGCCAGCGCCAGCCGGCGGACCAGGTTCAGCTCGGTGCCGACCGCCCACGCCGAGCCGGCCGGGGCCGCCCCGATGGTCTTGATGATGTACTCGGTGGAACCCACGTAATCGGCGGCGGTGACCACCTCGTGCCGGCACTCCGGGTGGACCAGCACGTTGACCCCCGGCACCCGCTCCCGGACGTCGTTGACGCTGTCCAGGGTGAACCGGCCGTGCACCGAGCAGTGGCCGCGCCAGAGGATCATCTTCGCGTCCCGCAGCTGCTCCGGGGTGAGCCCGCCGTTCGGCTTGTGCGGGTCGTAGAGCACGCAGTCGTCCAGCGAGAAGCCCATCTCCAGCACGGCCGTGTTGCGGCCCAGGTGCTGGTCGGGCAGGAAGAGCACCTTCGAACCCTGCTCGAACGCCCAGTCCAGCGCCCGCTTCGCGTTCGACGAGGTGCAGACGACGCCGCCGTGCCGGCCGACGAAGCCCTTGATGTCCGCCGAGGAGTTCATGTACGTCACCGGGACGGTGTCCTGAGCGACGCCCAGGTCGGTGAGCACGTCCCAGGCCTTCTCGACCTGCGACAGCACCGCCATGTCGGCCATCGAGCAGCCGGCGGCCAGGTCGGGCAGGATGACCTTCTGCGCGTCCGAGGTGAGGATGTCGGCGCTCTCGGCCATGAAGTGCACGCCGCAGAAGACGATGTACTCGGCGTCGGGGCGGGCCGCCGCCTCGCGGGCCAGCTTGAACGAGTCGCCGGTCACGTCGGCGAACTGGATCACCTCGTCGCGCTGGTAGTGGTGGCCCAGCACGAACACCTTCGTGCCGAGCGCCGCCTTGGCCGCCGCCGCCCGGGCCACCAGGTCCGGGTCACTCGGCGCCGGCAGGTCACCCGGACACTCCACGCCACGCTCGGTGGCGGGGTCGCTGCCGCGGCCGAGAAGCAGCAGCGCAGTCGCGGTGTTGGAGGGCTCAACCCAGGTCGAAGTCACGCCTCCCATGGTCCCACAGCGCGGCCGGCGCGCAGCCGCCGAGACTGTGGCCTGCCACACTGCTGGGCATGCGCGTGCTGCTCTGCCCCGACAAGTTCGCCGGCACGCTGCCGGCCCAGGACGTCGCCATCGCGGTGGCCGAGGGCTGGCGGGAGGTGGCCGCCGGCGACGACCTGCTGATCCGGCCGCTCGCGGACGGCGGCCCGGGGTTCGTCGCCGTGCTCGCCGAGGCCCTCGGCGGCCGCCGGCTGCCCGTGCCCACCGTCGACCCGCTCGGCCGTCCTGCCGCCGGTGAGATCCTGCTCACCGACGACGGCACCGCGTACCTGGAGAGCGCCCAGGCGTGCGGGCTGCACCTGCTCACCGAGGCCGAGCGCGACCCGAAGACCACCACCTCGTACGGCCTGGGGCTGCTGGTGGCCGCCGCGGTGGAGAGCGGGGCCCGGACGGTGGTCATCGGGCTGGGCGGCTCCGCCACGAACGACGGCGGCGCCGGCATGCTCACCGCGCTCGGCGTCACTCCGCTCGACGAGGCCGGCCGGGCCCTCCCGTACGGCGGCGCGGCGCTGGCCGCGGTCGCCGCGCTGGACGGTACGCCCCGGCTGCGCGCGGCCACCCTGATCGCCGCCACCGACGTGGACAACCCGCTGCTCGGCCTGCACGGCGCCAGCAACGTGTACGGCCCGCAGAAGGGCGCCAGCCGGGAG
>NZ_QGGF01000354.1 GCF_003857015.1 Micromonospora globispora
CGGCGCGGGCCCGCAGGGCGAGCAGCGAGGGCTGCCACTCCCACGCCTCGTCCACGTCCCGCCAACCGCGGTAGTGCAGCTCGTAGCAGAGGAAGAGGGTGAGCTGCAGGTCCTCGTCGGTGCACGGGTCGGCCACGGCACGGAGGTCGGCGCCGAGGTCGGCCGGCAGGTCGTGCGGCGGCCGGCGCAGGGCCGCGACCAGCGCCGCGGAGACCGGCCCCCGCGACGACGGCAGGGGCGCGGGACCGTAGCGGTGGTCGGCGGGTACGGACATCTGACCTCCCGGGAGACGGTCCCCACGAGATGCCCGGGGGGTGATCCGCTAAACGAGGTCCTCGGCCTCCACGACGGCGCGGGCGTCGAGCATCTGCTCCCGGACCCGGCGGGCGGCGTCTCCGCTGGCGAAGAGGCCACGCAGGTCGGCCAGCGCGGGCTCCGGCGGGTTGAGGGGAACCTCCGCGTCGACCACCGTCTCCAGCACGCTCGGCCGGTCCGCCGCGAGCACCTCGTCCCACGCCGGGCCGACCAGCTCCGGCCGGTCCACCCGGACGCCGTGCAGCCCCAGCAGCCGGGCCCAGCCGGCGTACGGCACGTCCGGTCGCCGGTCCCCGAGCCGGCCGGCCGGATGCCGCCCGCCGCCCATTCCGGACTGGTCGCGGTTGTTGAGCACCAGCACCACGAGCCGGGGATCGCGCCACTGCTGCCAGTGGTGCGCGACCGTGATCAGCTCGGCCAACCCGTTGAGCTGCATCGCCCCGTCGCCGAGCAGGGCGATCACCGGCTCGTCCGGGCGGGCCAGCTTCGCGGCCACCGCGTACGGCAGCGCGCAGCCCATCGAGCCCAGCGTGCCGCAGAGTTGCGCCCGTACGCCGGGGGGCAGCTCCAGGTGGCGGGCGTACCAGAAGATCACCGAGCCCACGTCGACGGCGACCGCACCGGTGCGGGGCACCCGGGTGGAGAGTTCGTGGAGCACGAGCTGCGGGTTGATCGGTTCGGCCGGCGTGGCGGCCCGCTGCGCCGCGTCCTGCCGCCAGCGGTCCACCGAGCTCTCCACGACGCCCCGCCACTGCTGGTTGGGCCGGTCCGGCACCCGGGCCAGCAGGGCTCGCAGCGTCTCGGCGGCGTCGCCGACCAGCGGCACGTCGACCGGGTAGCGGGTGCCGATCCGCCGCCCGTCGATGTCGATCTGGATGGTCCGGGCCTGCCCCGGCATCGGGAAGTAGTCCGTCCACGGGTCGTTCGTGCCGATCAGCAGCAGGGTGTCGCAGCCGCCCATCAGCTGCGCGCTGGCGGTGGTGCCGACCTCGCCGAGCACCCCCGTGTGGAAGGGCAGCCGTTCGTCGAGCACCGGCTTGCCCAGCAGCGAGGTGGCCACCCCGGCGCCGAGCCGGTCGGCGAGCGCCACGATCTCGTCCGCGGCGCCGTGCGCGCCCTGGCCGACCAGAATCGCCACCCGCTGACCGGTGATCAGCAGCGACGCCGCCGCGTCCAGGTCGCCGTCGTGCGGCAGCACCCGGGCCAGCGGCTCCCCGGGCGTCGCCGACATCACCCCGGCGCTGTGCGCTTGCAGGTCCGGCACGGTCGCCGTCTGCAACGAGTACGGCAGCACGACGCAGGTCGGGCTGCGGGTGGCGGCGGCGGTACGGAACGCCTGGTCGAGCAGGACGGGCACCTGCCCGGCCACCCGCCCGTACCGGAGGAACTGGTTGCACACGTCGCCGAAGAGCCGGCTCAGCCCGATCTCCTCGTGCGCCCCGCCGAGCGGGCCCGAGATGTCCTCGCCGACGATCGCCACCACCGGCTTGCTGTCCAGCTTGGCGTCGTAGAGGCCGTTGAGCAGGTGCACCGCGCTCGGCCCCTGGGTGGCCAGGCAGACCCCGATCTCGCCGGTGAACTTGGCGTGGCCGGTGGCCATGAAGGCCGCGGTCTCCTCGTGCCGGGCCGGGATGAACTCGGGGTCCCCGCCGGCCCGGTCCAACGCGGCCACCAGCGGGGCGATCGCCTCCCCCGGGTAGCCGAAGGCGCGCGGCACCCGCCAGGCGCGTAGCCGCTCCACCACCAGGTCCGCCACCGTACGGTCAGGCATTGCCCCGCCCGGGGGTGCTCGCGTCCACGAAACGCAGCACCGCGCCGACCCCGTCGGTGAGCTCGGGGGCCTCCTCCGGCGCGAGCACGGTCAGCTCGGCGTCGGTACCGACCAGCGCGCGCAGCAGGGCGGCGTCGGCCCGTACCCGCTGCGGGTCCGCCGTGGCGGCCAGCCGAGCCGGGTCGGTGGCGATGTCGGTCGGCTCGGAGCCGATCCACAGCTGCCCGTCCGCGGAAGGGTCATCGACGATGAGCATCGTGTCGACCTGGTTGCGCTGCAGCGCGGCGACCACCGCGTCCAGGCCGGCGCCGACGTCCTCCTGCAAGCCGAACCGGTCCAGCGCGGCGGTGATCCGCCGGTCGGCCACCTCGGCGATGGACTGGACGGTGAGGTCGTCCATCGCCATCGGGTCGGCGCCCCGGGCCCGGGAGCCGGCGTCGGTGCGGATCACCAGGTCCTGCCAGCGGTCGGGCAGCTGGGCGGCGATCACCCCGGTGGCCCGGATGTCGCCGGCCACCACCACCACGTCGGCGTCGACCTTCTCGGCCAGCTCCGCGGTCGCCGCGGCCGCGTCGCCGGCGTTGTGGTGCCACGCCTCCATCGCAGCGCGCTGATAGCGCGACTGGGACCAGCCGCCCGGTCGCACCCGGCGCAGCTGGTAGCTCTCCCGCCCCTGCACGTGAGCCCGGCGGGGTACCCCGCCGGCGCTGATCGCGATGGCGTCCGCGCCGGTCCGGTCGGCCAGCACCCGCACCCAGGCCACCTGCTCACCGCGCTGGGCGACCAGCGGCATGGTGTGTGGCAGGGCGGACCAGGTGGCGAGGTCCTTGAGTGGGGGCGCGGAGAGGTACTCGGTGAGCACCACCCGACCCCGGGTGGCGAAGACGGCCAGGCCGTAGTCCCCCGCCATCGGGTCGTGCCGGCGGACGACCTGCTCGACCGCGTCGATGCTCGCCGAGTCGGCGCCCTGCTCCAGCAGTTGGCCCTTGAGGGCCCGCCAGCGCAGGTCCAACGCGGGACGGGAGTCGTGAGTGTCCCGGGAGGCGTCCAGGTACACCGAGCACCACGGCCCGGGACGGTCGTAGAGCGGGCGCAGGAAGGACAGCTGCATGCTCGACCCCTTTCCAGCTCGGCCGCACGCATACCCGCGCTGCTGCGGATGTCACCTGGCCGCTGGTCGCGTGACCGGCGTTCATTCACGCCGTTCAACCTCCACTGCCGATACGATCGGTGAGCGAAGCCGGACCCAGGGTGGTGACCATGAACACTGACCTGCCCATTCGACGCGTCGTGCACCCCACGGAGCGGATCGTCACCGGGCGGGTGGTCCGGTTGCTGGAGGGCTACCCCCGCGAGGTACGCGTCGGCCAGCCGGTGCTGGTCGCGGTGCTCACCGCGGCCGGGCTGACGGGGCTGCTGATGCTGCTGGTACGCGCGCTGCTCAGCGGGGGCCGCCGGGGCGCCCGGCGCAGCTTCAAGGAGCTGAAGAAGGGGCCGGAGTTCCTGGTCACCCCGGTGCGGCTGCGTGACGGGGCCGACCGCCTGCTGGAGGTGGAGCTGCACGGGCACCTGCCGCAGAGCGCCCTGCACCCCGCCGACCACGTGCAGCTCACCCTGCGGCCGCAGCGCGATCCGGAGCTGCCGCCGCGGATCGAGCGGATCGTCAACCTGACCACCGGGCAGTTGCTCACCCCGCGTACCGCCACCCTCTGGTCCCACCTCGGTCCGCCGCTGCTGCTGCAGGCAGCCCTCGGCGCGCTGCTGCTGGTCGGCATCGCCTCCTGCTCGGTGCTCCGCTGAGGTTTCCGCCTGGCGGGGCGCGGGCACCGGTCCGGCCATGTTCGCCGGATTCACCCTGGAGGAGATCGACGTCGGCCCGGTCCGGCTGCGCGTCCGGCACGGCGGGTCGGGTCCCCCGGTGGTGCTGCTGCACGGGCATCCGCGTACCCACGCCACCTGGCACCGGGTCGCTCCCCTGCTGGCCGAGCGGCACACGGTGATCTGCCCGGACCTGCGCGGCTACGGCGGGTCGTCGAAGCCGCCGAGCGACGCCGGGCACACCGTCTACGCGAAGCGGGCGATGGCCGCCGACGTGGTGGGGCTGCTCGACGTCCTCGGCCACGAGCGGGCCGCGGTGGTCGGCCACGACCGGGGGGCGTACGTGGCGATGCGGACCGCGCTGGACCACCCGGCCCGGGTGAGCCGGCTCGGGGTTCTCGACGGGGTGCCGATCGGCGAGGCGCTGGCCCGCTGCGACGCCCGCTTCGCGGCCCGCTGGTGGCACTGGTTCTTCCTCGGGCAACTCGACAAGCCGGCCGAGCGGGTGATCAACGCCGACCCGGACGCCTGGTACGGGGGCTCGCCGGCCCAGATGGGCGAGGAGGCGTACGCCGACTACCGGCGGGCCATCCACGACCCGGCGACGGTGCACGCGATGTGCGAGGACTACCGGGCCGGACTCGGCCCGGACCGGGCGGCGGACGACGCGGACCGGGCCGCCGGGCGGCGGATCGGCTGTCCGGTGCTCTTCGTCTGGTCGGAGCGGGACGACATGGTCGATCTCTACGGCGACCCGGCCGCGATCTGGCGGGACTGGGCCGACGACGTGCGCGCCGCGTCGGTCGATTCCGGGCACCACCTGGCCGAGGAGGCGCCGGCGCAGCTCGCCGCCGTGCTGGCCGACTTCCTCGCCGACTGAGCCCGGCCGCCCGCGGGCAGCGCGCAGACCGGCGCAAGTGTCTTTCTCGCGCATCGCCTCCCCCGCCCACGGTCGGCGGCGATGCTGGATGGGCGCGGACCAACCCGACGGCCTGGCACAGCGGGCGCGACGGGGATCACGGCGGCCGAAATGGGTAACTGAAGGGTCGTTCGGGTCTTCCCACGCGTACGGGGGCGTGCAAGGTTGATGGGACCAACGGTGACAGGGTGGTGACCATGGGCGAGGAAGTCGGCGCGCGTACGTTCAGCCGCGAGGACCGGGCCCGCTACCGGGAGAAGGTACGGCGCTGCCTCGACGTCTTCGCCGAGATGCTGCGCGAGTCGCGCTTCGACGTGGAACGGCCGATGACCGGCCTGGAGATCGAGCTGAACCTGGTCGACGACGAGTCGCAACCGGCGATGCGCAACGCCGACGTGCTGGCCGCGGTCGCCGACCCGAGCTTCCAGACCGAGCTGGGCCAGTTCAACGTGGAGATCAACGTGGCGCCGCGCCGCCTCACCGGCACCGGCACCGCCCAGTTCGAGGAGCACGTCCGGGCCAGCCTGAACGCGGCCGAGGAGAAGGCCCGCAAGGTCGGCGCGCACATGGTCATGATCGGGATCCTGCCCACCCTGCGCCCCGAGCACCTGACCGCCGCGACGCTGTCCGCGAATCCGCGCTACGAGCTGCTCAACGAGCAGATCTTCGCCGCCCGCGGCGAGGACCTGCAGATCTCGATCAGCGGGGTGGAACGGCTATCCATTACCGCGGACACCATCACCCCCGAGGCGGCGTGCACCAGCACGCAGTTCCACCTCCAGGTCAGCCCCGCCCAGTTCGCCGACTACTGGAACGCCGCCCAGGCCATCGCCGGCATCCAGGTCGCCCTCGGCGCCAACTCGCCGCTGTTCTTCGGCCGCGAGCTGTGGCGGGAGACCCGGGTCCCGCTGTTCCAGCAGGCCACCGACACTCGCTCCGAGGAGATCAAGGCGCAGGGGGTACGCCCCCGGGTGTGGTTCGGGGAACGCTGGATCACCAGCGTCTTCGACCTGTTCGAGGAGAACGTGCGCTACTTCCCGGCGCTGCTGCCGGTGTGCGACCCGGAGGACCCGGCGAAGGCCCTCGCCGAGGGTGGCGTGCCCAAGCTGGCCGAGCTGCGGCTGCACAACGGCACCATCTACCGGTGGAACCGGCCCGTCTACGACGTGCTGAAGGGCCGGCCGCACCTGCGCGTGGAGAACCGGGTGCTCCCCGCCGGCCCGACCGTCCTCGACACCGTCGCCAACGGCGCGTTCTACTTCGGACTGGTCCGCGCGCTCGCGGAGTCCGACCGGCCGCTCTGGTCGCAGATGTCGTTCAGCGCGGCCGAGGAGAACTTCACCAACTGCGCCCGGCACGGCATCGACGCGCAGGTCTACTGGCCGGGGCTGGGCTACCTGCCGGCCACCGAGCTGGTGCTGCGCCGGCTGCTGCCACTGGCGTACCACGGGCTGGACCGGTGGGGACTGGACCCGACCGAGCGGGACCGGCTGCTCGGCATCATCGAGCAGCGCTGCCTGACCGGGCGCAACGGCGCGAGCTGGCAGGTGGAGACCCTGCACCGGCTGGAGTCGGCCGATCATCTGGACCGGCCGGAGGCGCTGCGCGAGGTGGTCCGCCACTACGTCGACCTGATGCACAGCAACCGCCCGGTGCACGAGTGGCCGCTGCCCTGATCCCCAGGCCCGCCACCGACGGTCCTGACCCGTCTGATCTCAGAGGGCGACGATCGCCGCCGTCTCCGCTGGCAGCTCGACGCCGTCGCGCATCACCGTCACCCCGGTGCCGGTGGCCAGCAGGACCGCGCGCACCACCCCGGGCAGGTTGATCCGCTGCGGCTTGGCCGCGAGGTTCGCCGCCACCAGGCACGCCCCCCGGCGCATCAGCAGGAACTGGTCGCCGTGCTGGACGTCGACCCGGGACAGCCGGGGGTCGGAGAGGTCGGGGCGGCTCTTGCGCAGCGCGATCAGCCGCCGGTAGAAGTCGTACATCTCCCGGTGCTCGGGCTTGTCCAGCTCAGCCCAGTCCAGTTGGGAGCGGACGAAGGTCTGCCGGTCCTGCGGGTCGGGCACGTCCCCCTCCGGCCAGCCGTGGGCGGCGAACTCCCGCCTCCGCCCGGTGGCCACCGCGGTCGCCAGCTCCGGCTCCGGGTGGCTGGTGAAGAACTGCCACGGGGTGCTGGCCGCCCACTCCTCCCCCATGAAGAGCATCGGGGTGAACGGCGCGGTCATCAGCAGGGTGGCGCCGACCCGCAGCAGCGCCGGGGAGAGCGTGGCGGAGATCCGGTCGCCGGTGGCCCGGTTGCCGATCTGGTCGTGGTTCTGCAGGTACGCCACGAACCGGTGCCCGGGCGTCCGCTGCCGGTCGACCGGCCGGCCGTGGCTGCGGTTGCGAAAGCTGGACCAGGTGCCGGCGTGGAAGAACGCGCCGGTCAGCACGTCGGTCAGGCACTCCAGCGAGCCGAAGTCGCCGTAGTAGCCCTGCCGTTCCCCGGTGAGCAGGGTGTGCAGCGCGTGGTGAGCGTCGTCGTTCCACTGGGCGTGCAGGCCGTAGCCGCCGGCCTCGCGCGGGGTGATCAGCTTTGGGTCGTTCAGGTCGGACTCGGCGATCAGCGACAGCGGCCGGCCGAGATGGGTGGCGAGCGCCTCCACCTCGACCGCCAGCTCTTCGAGGAGGTGGGTGGCCCGGGAGTCCGGCATGGCGTGCACGGCGTCCAGCCGCAGCCCGTCGACGTGGTAGTCCCGCAGCCACATCAGCACGCTGTCGATGATGTAGCGGCGCACCCCGTCGGAGTGCGGGCCGTCGAGGTTGACCGTCCGGCCCCACGGGTTGCTCTGCTCGCTGAGGTACGGCGCGAACATCGGCGCGTAGGCCCCGGAGGGCCCGAAATGGTTGTAGACGACGTCGAGGATCACCCCCAGCCCCTTGGCGTGCGCGGCGTCGACCAGGCGCTTGAGCCCGTCCGGCCCGCCGTACGGCTGGTGCGGGGCGTACCAGCAGACCCCGTCGTAACCCCAGTTGTGCTCGCCGTTGAAGGCGTTGACCGGGAGCAGCTCGATCATGTCCACGCCGAGCTCGACGAGGTGGTCCAGCCGCCCGATGGCGGCGTCGAAGGTGCCCTCCGGGGTGAAGGTGCCGACGTGCAGCTCGTAGAGAATGCTGCCGGGCAGCTGCCGGCCGGTCCAGCCCTGGTCGGTCCAGCCGAACGCGGTGTGGTCGTAGAGCCGGCTCGGGCCGTGCACTCCCTGCGGCTGCCACGCCGAGCGCGGGTCGGGCAGGGCTCGCTCGTCGTCGTCGAGCAGGAACGCGTAGTCGGTGCCCGGCCCGGCGCCGGGCACCTCGACCCGCCACCACCCGCCCGGGCCGCTCCGCATCTCGTGGTCGGCCACGCCGGGCAGGCGCAGCCGGACCCGGGCGGCCTCGGGCGCCCACACCCTGAATTCGGTCATGCGGCAGCCTCCACGGCGTCGGTGGGAGCCAGCAGGGCGACTGGATAGATGCCCAACAAATCATCCATGAGCAGCTCAGAGCCACTGTAGACCCGGCCGGTGAACAAGTCAGTCACCCGATGAACGGAAAGCGACAAAGTCGTGTCGCGCCAGCCGCCGGCGCGGGCCAGGCCGAGCGGGAGCCGGGTGGCCACCGCGATCGCGCCGCCCCGGTCGAAGGCCACCGCGTGCGACCCGGCCGGACCGTGCGCCGGCACCGGACGGTAGCCGGTGAACAGCTCCGGGTGGTCCCGGCGCAGCCGCAGCGTCCGGGAGACCACCAGCAGCTTCGCCGCGCCGTCCGCGGCCACGCCGGGCCGCCGGCCGCCGTCGAGCCGGGCCAGCAGCTCCCGGCGCACGGCGAAGTCGACCGGGCGGCGGTTGTCGGGATCGACCAGCGAGTTCTCCCACAGCTCGGTGCCCTGGTAGGTGTCGGGGACTCCGGGCATGGCGAGCTGGACCAGCTTCTGACCGAGCGAGTTGGACCAACCGGCCGGGGTGATCGCGTCGGCGAACGCGGTGATCTCGCCGTGCAGGTGGGGGTCGTCGTACATCCGGTCGACCAGGGCGTGCAGCTCACGTTCGAAGGCCAGGTCGGGATCGGTCCAGCTGGTGGAGACGGACGCCTCGCGGGCGGCCTTCTCGACGTACGCGTGCAGTCGCTCCCGCTCGATCGGCCAGGCACCGACGGCGGTCTGCCAGAGCAGGTGGGCGAAGGCGGGGTCGGGCAGCGGCGCGCGGGACATCCAGTCACTGACCTGGTCCGCCCAGCGGTCGGGCAGCTCGGAGAGGACGGCGAGCCGGGCGCGGACGTCCTCGCCGCGCTTGGTGTCGTGGGTGGAGAGGGTGGTCATGCTGGCCGGCCAGCGGACCTGCCGGGCGGCGGCGAACCGGTGGAACTCCGCCGGCGGCACGCCGAAGTGCGCCGGGCTGCCGCCGACCTCGTTGAGCGCGACGAACCGGCTCCACCGGTAGTAGGCGGTGTCCTCCACGCCCTTGGCCATCACCGCGCCGGTGAACTGCGGGAAGCGGGCGCCCAGCTCGTGCTCCGGGTCGCGCAGCCGGGCGGTGACCGCGTCGAGGGTGTCCGCGAGGTCGGGACGACGCCGGCCGGCCTCGGCCCGGGCGGCCGCCAGGTGCCGGGCACCCTCCGGCGGGTAGCCGCGGTAGACCGGGAAGCAGGCGGCCAGCTCGGCGAGAGCCTGGCGGGTGGCGGCGGGCTCCAGCTCGGGGACCAGGGCGGCGAGCCGGTTCAGCTCGGCGGCGAGCAGTCGGGTGGCCGCCTCCCACTTGGTGTCGTGGGTCAGGTTCTGCCACGAGGTGGCGTGCCCGGTGAGCCGGGTGTCCAGGGCGGTGAAGTCGCCTTCGGCGTCCGGGTCGACGAAGAGGCCGCCGGCCGCCGCGAGGGCGTCGTAGCCGGTGGTGCCGTCCACCGGCCAGTCCGGCAGCTCCTCGCCGTACTCGAGGATCTTCTCCACCAGCAGCCACGCCTCGGGTGCGGCGGCGCGCAGCCGGGCCAGGTAGCCGGCGGGGTCGCGCAGCCCGTCCGGGTGGTCGACCCGGATGCCGTCCAGCTCGCCGGCGTCGGCCCAGCGCAGGATCTCGGCATGGGTGGCGGCGAAGACCTCCGGGTCCTCCACCCGCAGACCGGCCAGGTCGGACACCGCGAAGAACCGGCGGTACGTCAGCTCGGCGTCGCCGCGTCGCCAGTTGACCAGCTCGTAGTGCTGCCGGTCGTGCACCTCCCGCGGGCTGCCCGCGCCGGTGCCGTCGGCGATCGGGAACCGGTGCTCGTGGTAGCGCAGCTCCCCGTCGACCACCTTGAGGTCGTCCAGCGCGTCGGGGCTGTCGGCGAGCACCGGCAGCAGCAGCCGGCCCCGGTTCCAGTCGATGTCGAACCAGGTCGCGTACGCCGACTCCCGTCCCCGGCGCAGCACGTCCCACCAGGCCGGGTTGGCCGCCGGCTGGGCCACCCCGACGTGGTTGGGGACGATGTCGACGACCAGACCCAGCCCGGCGGCGCGCAACGCGCGCAGCAGGCGCTGCCGGCCGGCCTCGCCGCCGAGTTCGGGGTTGACCGACCGGGGGTCCACCACGTCGTAGCCGTGCGCCGAGCCGGGGGTGGCGGTGAGCAGGGGCGCGCTGTAGAGGTGGGTGACGCCGAGGTCGGCGAGGTAGTCGGTGAGCCCGGCGGTGGCGTCGAGGTCGAAGCCGGGCCGGATCTGGACGCGGTAGGTCGACCCGACCCGTGTCGTCGGTGCCGTCGTCGCGTCCGGCCGAGGGGTGTCGGGCATGCTCAGACCGTCCTCTCCAGGACCAGCAGCGAGCGGTCGGGCACGCAGATGGTGCCGGCCGCCTCGACCGTCGTCGTCTTCTCCGGATCCGGTTCCGCGGTACTGATCACCAGCTCCCACCGCTGCCCGAACTCCTCCCCGGGCAGGGTGAAGTCCAGCGGCGCGTCGTGGGCGTTGAACAGGAGCAGGAACGAGTTGTCGCGGTGGCGCTGGCCGTACTGGCCGCGCTCCGGGATGCCGTCACCGTTGACGAAGAGCGCGACCGAGCGGCCGAATTCGTTGCCCCAGTCCTCGCCGGTCATCTCCCGGCCGTCCGGGGTGTACCAGGCCAGGTCGGGCAGGGCGGTGCCGGCGGCCCGGCCACCCACCGGCAGGCCGGTGAAGAATCGGCGGCGGCGGAACACCTGGTGCCGGTTGCGGAAGGCGGTGAGCCGCCGGACGAAGCCGAGCAGGTCCTCGTCGGCGTGCTCCCAGTCGATCCAGGCCAGCTCGCTGTCCTGGCAGTACGCGTTGTTGTTGCCGTGCTGGGTGCGGCCCAGCTCGTCGCCGTGCCCGATCATGGGTACGCCCTGGGAGAGGATCAGGGTGGCCAGGAAGTTCCGCCGCTGCCGGGCCCGCAGCGCCAGCACGCCCTGGTCGTCGGTGTCCCCCTCGACGCCGCAGTTCCAGGACCGGTTGTGGCTCTCGCCGTCCCGGTTCTCCTCGCCGTTGGCCTCGTTGTGCTTGTCGTTGTACGAGACCAGGTCGTGCAGGGTGAACCCGTCGTGGCAGGTGACGAAGTTGATGCTGTGGAACGGGCGGCGGCCGTCGTCCTGATAGAGGTCGGCGGAGCCGGAGATCCGGGAGGCGAACTCGGCCAGGGTGGCCGGCTCGCCGCGCCAGAAGTCCCGGACGGTGTCCCGGTACTTGCCGTTCCACTCGGTCCACTGCGGCGGGAAGTTGCCGACCTGGTAGCCGCCCGGGCCGACGTCCCACGGCTCGGCGATCAGCTTGACCTGGCTGACCACCGGGTCCTGCTGGACCACCTCGAAGAAGGTGGAGAGGCGGTCCACCTCGTAGAACTCGCGGGCCAGGGTGGCGGCGAGGTCGAAGCGGAAGCCGTCGACGTGCATCTCGGTCACCCAGTACCGCAGCGAATCCATGATCAGCTGGAGCGAGTGCGGGTTGCGCACGTTGAGGCTGTTGCCGGTGCCGGTGTAGTCGACGAAGTAGCGCCGGTCCTCCTCGGAGAGCCGGTAGTAGCTGGGGTTGTCGACGCCCTTGAAGCTGAGCGTCGGGCCGAGGTGGTTGCCCTCCGCGGTGTGGTTGTAGACCACGTCGAGGATGACCTCGATGCCGGCGGCGTGCAGCGCCCGGACCATGCCGCGGAACTCCTGCACCTGCTGGCCGACGCGGCCCAGCGCGGAGTAGCCGTGGTGCGGGGCGAAGAAGCCGATGGTGTTGTAGCCCCAGTAGTTGCGCAGCCCCAGGTCGACCAGCCGGTCGTCGTGCACGAACTCGTGCACGGGCATGAGCTCGACCGCGGTCACGCCGAGCCGCTTGAAGTAGTCGATCATCACCGGTGACCCGATGGCGGCGTACGTGCCGCGCAGCTCCGGCGGGATGTGCGGGTGGCGCATGGTCAGCCCGCGTACGTGCGCCTCGTAGATCACCGAGTGGTGGTACGGGGTGCGCGGCGGCTTGTCGTTACCCCAGTCGAAGTAGGGGTTCACCACCACCGACTTCGGCATGAACGGCGCCGAGTCGGTCTCCGACATCCGGTCCGGGTGACCCAGGTCGTAGTCGTAGACCGCCGGATCCCAGGCGACCTCCCCGTCGACCGCCTTGGCGTACGGGTCGAGCAGCAGTTTGTGCGGGTTGCAGTGCAGCCCGTTGGCCGGGTCGTACGGGCCGTGGATCCGGTAGCCGTAGCGCTGGCCGGGGTCGATGCCCGGGATGTAGGCGTGCCAGACGTACGCGTCGACCTCGCGCAGCTCGACGCGCCGCTCGGCGCCGGTGTCCCACTCGTCGAAGAGGCAGAGCTCGACCCGCTCCGCCATCTCGGAGAAGATCGCGAAGTTGGTGCCCATCCCGTCGTAGGTGGCGCCCAGGGGGTACCGCTCACCGGGCCAGACCTGCATGTCGCTCCTCAGAAAGGCACAAGATCATTTGCGTATCGGGCGGGCGGGCCGCCGACGCGCACGCCGCTAATGCCCCACGCTTCGGCTGGTCAATCCCGCCGAACGGATCACTCCCGGTATCCACCCGTCTGATGCCGACCGGGCCCGCTCGGGTGTCTTCCGTCACGATATGCCTATTCCGGGTGCGCGGGACCGCGCCATGCCCTTTCCTGAGTACGGGCGCGCGGGCGTGCCCATTCGGCCTGTCGGCCTCCCCATTTCCTTTACGCCGCCACCGTCGCCGGCGCGCTCCTTCGTGCATGAACGGAGATTGATGTGACCACTCTGCGGGTCGGCGAGCAGTCCGCCACCGCTCCGGACCGGATCCACCGGCCCACCCTCACCTCCCGGCCCCAGATCCCGCAGCAGCCCGCCGCGGACGTGCCGCCGGCCACCCGGCGCATCCTGATGCTGTCGTGGGAGTACCCGCCGGTGCTCGTCGGCGGGCTCGGCCGCCACGTGCACGCGCTCTCCGTCGCCCTGGCCGCCGCTGGCCACGAGATCACCGTGGTCACCCGGCACGCCGAGGGCGCGCCGCTGGAGGAGTACGCCGACGGCGTCCGCATCGTCCGGGCCGCCGAGGACCCGGTCACCTTCCCGCTCGCCACGAACTCGCTGCTGGCCTGGACGATGGCGTTCAACCACACGCTCACCCGGGCCGCGCTGCGCGCCGCCGAGTCCGGCTCGTACGACGTGATCCACGCCCACGACTGGCTGGTCGCGCATACCGCCATGACCCTGCGGGAGCACCTGGACGTGCCGCTGGTCAGCACCATCCACGCCACCGAGGCCGGCCGGCACCAGGGCTGGCTGCCGGAGGAGATGAACCGGACCATTCACGGCGTCGAGCAGTGGCTCAGCGCCGAGTCGGGCCGGGTCATCGTCTGCTCCGGTTACATGCGCGACGAGGTGACCGCGCTCTTCGGGGTGCCGGCCGCCCGGGTCGACGTGGTGCCCAACGGCGTGGAGCCGCACCGCTGGCGGGCACCGGTCGCCGCGGTCGCCTCCGCCCGGGCCCGGTTCGCCGGGGACGGTCCGCTGGTCACCTTCGCCGGCCGGCTCGTCTACGAGAAGGGCGTGCAGCACCTGCTCGCCGGGCTGCCCCGGCTGCGCGAGCGGCACCCCGGGCTGCGCGCGGTGATCGTCGGCGACGGTCCGTACCGAGAGGCGCTGGCGGCGGAGGTGGACCGGCTCGGGCTCGGGGCCGTGGTGAGCATGCCCGGCTTCCTCGGCGGCGCCGACCTGCCCGCCGTGATGGCCGCCTCGGACTGCTTCGCCGTGCCGAGCATCTACGAGCCGTTCGGCATGGTGGCCCTGGAGGGGGCCGCCGCCGGCGCGCCGCTCGCGGTGGCGCGTACCGGCGGGCTCGCCGAGATCGTCGAGCCGGGGGTCACCGGGATGACCTTCGCCCCGCAGGACCCGGAGGCGCTGACCGAGGCGGTGCACGCGCTGCTCTCCGACCGGAAGCAGGCCCGGAGGCTGGCCCGGCGGGCCCGCGCCATGGTCCACGAGCAGTACGGCTGGTCGGCGATCGCGGCCCGCACCACGGCCACCTACGCCGCCGCCATCGCCAAGGACGCCGCCTTCACCGCTGAGCGCGCCGAGCACCGCATGGCCCTCGGCCGCTCCCTACCCCCCATGCCCGAAGGCAACCTCCTGACCGCCGCCGGCCTCCGCTGACCCCACCCCGGCCACCGCCGATCTTGCACTAGTGGTTGTTGATTCGTCCGGGTACGCCCAGATATGTCCTCACCACAAGTGCAAGATCGCGCGTGGCTGGGGGCGTACGGGAAAGGCCGCCGGCCCCGGGAGGGGGCGGCGGCCTTTCGCGTGGGGAACCGGGGTCAGCGCTCCACGGCGGGGGTGTAGTCCCGCTCGGGGTAGCCGGTGTAGATCTGCCGCGGGCGGCCGATCTTGGTCTCCGGGTCGTTGATCATCTCGCGCCACTGGGCGATCCAGCCGGGGAGCCGGCCCAGCGCGAAGAGCACCGTGAACATCTTCGTCGGGAAGCCCATGGCCTTGTAGATCAGGCCGGTGTAGAAGTCCACGTTCGGGTAGAGCCGGCGGGAGACGAAGAAGTCGTCGGCGAGGGCGATCTCCTCCAGCTCCACCGCGAGGTCCAGCAGCGGGTCCGGCTTGGCCATCCGGCCGAGGACGTCCCGGGCGGCCTTCTTCACGATCGCGGCGCGCGGGTCGTAGTTCTTGTAGACCCGGTGGCCGAAGCCCATCAGCTTCACGCCGGTCTGCTTGTCCTTCACCTTCTGCACGAAGGAGCGGACGTCGCCGCCGTCGGCCTGGATCTTCTCCAGCATCTCCAGTACGGCCTGGTTGGCGCCGCCGTGCAGCGGGCCGAAGAGCGCGTTCACGCCGGCGGAGACCGAGGCGAAGAGGTTGGCGTTGCTGGAGCCGACCAGCCGGACGGTCGAGGTGGAGCAGTTCTGCTCGTGGTCCGCGTGCAGGATGAAGAGCATGTCCAGCACCTTGGCCACCACCGGGTCGACCTCGTACGGCTCCGCCGGCACACCGAACGTCATCCGCAGGAAGTTCTCCACGTAGCCCAGGGAGTTGTCCGGGTACAGCAGCGGCTGACCGATGGACTTCTTGTAGGCGTACGAGGCGATGGTCGGGACCTTCGCCATCAGCCGGACCGTCGACATCTCCACGTGGTTGGAGTCGAACGGGTCCAGGCTGTCCTGGTAGAAGGTGGAGATCGCACTGACGGCCGAGGAGAGCACCGCCATCGGGTGCGCGTCCCGCGGGAAGCCGTCGAAGAACCGGCGCATCTCCTCGTGCAGCAGGGAGTGCCGCCGGATCCGCTCGCTGAACTCGGTCAGCTGCTGCTGGGTCGGCAGCTCGCCGTAGATCAGCAGGTACGAGACCTCCAGGAAGGAGGACTTCTCGGCCAGCTGGTCGATCGGGTAGCCGCGGTACCGCAGGATGCCCGCGTCACCGTCGATGTAGGTGATCGCGGACGAGGCGGAGGCGGTGTTGACGAAACCGGGGTCATAGGTGGTCATCCCGGTTTCCTTGAGCAGATTGCCCACGCGGATGCCGGCGGGGCCCTCGACCGCGGACTGGACCGGCATCGACAGCTGCCCACCGGGGTGGTCGAGCTTGACTTCCGTCATGTGTTCCTCGCTTCGCCGGCAAGATCTTCGTTGAATTGCCTTCGCTTTCACCGTAATCGCGGTCTGCGGGACACGGCTCGTCATGGTTCCACGGTGAGGTATGCGTCACCCGATTCCCGACTTGCCGGCTGGGAAACCCGGCGCCCGGATCGACCGCCCGGGACCACCGAGGCGCCTGGGACGTAGTCGTCAGGAGAGGGCGAGGCGGCGCAGCGAGCCGTCGGACCCGACCCGGTAGAGGTCGAGGCGGTTGGCGCCGGCGGCGAAGAGCCGGTCGTCGGAGAGCAGCGCGGCGAAGCGGCGGCCGCCCCGGTCGGGCGGGACGACCGGGACGACCGCGCCGATCGTGCCGTTGACCGCCACCGCCAGCATCGTCCCGTCCGGCACCGCGGCGGGCACGGTGCCCCAGACCAGGGCGGGCAGCTCGCCGTGCACGGCGTCGACGTCGCGGAACGCGGCGAGGTTGGCGACGGTGGCCGTACCGTCGGTGGGCCGGTCACCCACCCGGGTGCCGACCAGCGGGCTCGGGGCGGGTGCGGCGGGCGGGGACGGCACCCCGCCGGTGATCGTCACCGGCTGACCCGGCCGGTCGTAGAACCGCTTCTCGGGGCGCTGGCGGGGTGCCTGCCGGGCCGACCGCCCGTCCATCCGCCAGGGGATCCGCATGTGCGTCTCGTCGGCGATGGTGGGCAGCAGGTCCACGTGCTCCCAGTTCCGGTCGTCCACCCGTCCAGCGCGCTGGCCAGGGCTCTTGATGAACATCGGCACCCAGGCGACCTGGTCGGCGGCGTGGTTGATGGCGTCCATCCCGCGGCCCTGCCAGTCCCTGCGGAAGCTCACCCCGTGGTCCGCGGTGACCAGGATCAGCGCCCTGTCGTACAGGCCGGTGGCGCGCAGGGTGCGCAGCGTCTCGCCGATCAGCCGGTCGGTGTAGCCGAGTTGGGCCAGGTGCCGCTGCCGGGCCAGCTCCACCCAGCCGGCGCCGTCGTTGGGCAGGTCCTCCGGGGCGGCGTAGTGCGCCCCGGACGGCAGGTACGCCCACGGCGTGTGCGGCATGAGCAGGTGCAGGAAATGCAGGGTGGGGCGGGACGACGGGCGCAGCCCGGCCAGGAAGCTGGTGAACCGGGCCGGCTGGTTGTCGTCGAGGGTGTCCCAGCGGAACTTCGGGTCCGCCGGCACCGGCTCGGCCGCGTCCAGCCCCGCCTCTGCGCGGGTCAGCTCCCGGTAGGAGTCCTCCGGGTCGATCCGGCTGTCCACCGGGGCGGTGACCTGGCGCAGCAGCTTGCCGCTCTCCCGCACCAGCACGCCGAGCCCCTGTTCCGGACTGGCCGGCTGTTCGCAGCGGCTGGGCGGGCAGAGCCGGGTGATGCTCTCCTCGGCCCGGATCTCGTACAGGCCGCCGAGGGCGGTGAAGAGGTTGTCCGGGTACTGCGAGTAGTGCGGGGCGAACGGCTGGGCCGGGTAGCGGCCGGTCAGCATCGCCGGCAGCGCGTACGGGGTCCAGCCGCTGACCCCGGTGGCGTTGCGGTACCAGGTGGAGCCCCGGGCGAGCTCGGCGAAGTTCGGGTAGCGGGTGGCGTCGATCCTCCCGTCCGGGGCGAGCAACGAGACCAGCGGCAGCTCGTCCAGGACGATCATGACCACCGGCGGGTGGGCGCCCGCGCCCGCCGTCCCGGCCGCGCCGGCGTGTGCCCGGGGCAGCACCACCGCCGAGGCCGGCGAGGCGAAGAGGAAGAGGCTGACGAAGACGGGCGGCCCGACCGCGGCCACCCGGAGCACCCGACCCGGCACCCGCCACCGGCGGTGCGCGGCCACCCCCGCCG
>NZ_QGGF01000628.1 GCF_003857015.1 Micromonospora globispora
GTGGTGCCGAGCAGCGTGGCCGCGCGAGGCGGCCGCGCTGCTCGGCACCACCATGACCGGGCCGGTCGAGGCGTGCGCCGCGTTCCGGGCGCTCGGCGCCGGGGCGGTCGCCCTCACCCAGGGCGACAACGGCGTGCTCCTGGACGACGGCGGGGAGCTGACCAGCGTTCCCGCGTATCCGGCCGAGCAGGTCGTCGACCAGACCGGCGCCGGCGACGTGCTGGCGGGCACGGTCGCGGCGCGGCTGGCCCTCGGCGACGACCTGCCCGACGCGATTCGGCTGGGCGCCGCCGCCGCGGCGCTGTCCCTGCGCGGGCAGGGCGGGACCGGATACCTGCCCGACCTCGCGGAGTCACGCCGGCTGGTCACCGGGGCGTCCACGGTGGAGGTGTCGGGATGAGCCTGGTGGTGTTGAACGAGAGCGACGACGTCGCCGTGGCGACGACGGCGATGCCGGCCGGTGCGACCGTCGGGGTGCGCGGGGCCGGCGAGGTGACGCTGCGCGGCGACCTGCCCGCCGGACACAAGGTCGCGCTGCGGGACCTGGCCGCCGGGGCGCTGGTGCGCAAGTACGGCCAGGTGATCGGGCGTACCCTCGCCGAAGTCCGGGCGGGCGAGCACGTGCACATGCACAACCTCGGGATGCCGGAGGACGCCGCCGCCCGGGCGACGCAGGGGGCGGCCGGCTCAACCCTGCTGCTTCCCGCCGACCTGCGGCGCACCTTCCAGGGCTTCCGCCGGCCGGATGGGCGCGTCGCCACCCGCAACTACATCGGGGTCCTCACCACGGTGAACTGTTCGGCCACGGTGGCCCGCAAGGTCGCCCGCCTCACCGAGGACGACGCCGAGGGCGTCGAGGGCGTCGAGGGCGTCGAGGGCGTCGACGGCGTGGTCGCGCTGACCCACGGCACCGGCTGTGGCATGGCCGCCCAGGGCGAGGGTTGGGACCTGCTGCGGCGCACGCTCGCCGGGTACGCGCGGAACCCGAACATCGGCGGGCTCGTGGTGATCGGGCTGGGCTGCGAGGTCAACACGGTGACGGGCCTGATGGCGGACCTCGGCGTCGCCGAGCACGTGCCGGTGTCGTCGTACACAATCCAGGAGCTGGGCGGCACCTCGTCGGCGGTGCAGCGCGGCGTGGAACTGGTTCGCCGCATGACGAGCGACCTGGCCGGCACGGTACGTACCGAGGTCGACGTGGCGGAGCTGGTCCTGGGCCTGCAGTGCGGCGGCTCCGACGGGTGGTCCGGTCTGACCGCGAACCCGGCCCTCGGGGTGGCCTCGGACCTGCTGGTCGCCGCCGGCGCGACCACCGTCCTCGGTGAGACCCCGGAGGTCTACGGCGCGGAGCACCTGCTTGCCGCCCGGGCCACCAGTCCGGAGGTGGCGGACGCGTTGATGGCCCGGATCCGCTGGTGGGAGACATACACCCAGCGGCAGGGCACGACGCTGGACGCGAACCCCTCCCCTGGCAACAAGGCGGGGGGCATCACCACCATCCTCGAGAAGTCCCTGGGTGCGGTGGCCAAGGCCGGCCACAGCCCGCTGGCCGCGGTCCGCGAGTACGCCGAGGAGATCCCCCGACCGGGGCTGGTCTTCATGGACACCCCCGGCTACGACCCGGTCTCGGTGACCGGGATGGTCGCCGGCGGGGCGAACCTGATCTGCTTCACCACCGGTCGCGGGTCGGTCTTCGGCAGCCGCCCGGTGCCGACTGTCAAGCTCGCCACCAACGCCGACGTGGCCGGGCGGATGGCCGGCGACATCGACCTGGACTGCTCACCGGTGGTCGAGCAGGGCCTGCCCCTCGAGGAGATGGGCCGGCGGGTGTACGACCTGCTGCTCGACGTCGCGTCGGGCCGACGCAGCGCCAGCGAGGAACTGGGCCTGGGCGGAGAGGAGATCGTGCCGTGGCAGCTCGGGGCGGTGCTGTGAGCAACGAGGTGGCGGTGGGCCGGCGGCTCGGGCTCGACACGCTGGACCGGCTCGGCGGGCAGCGCCGGGGCTGGATCGGCCCGGCGGTCGATCCGCGCGCCCTGCGGGTCGGCATCGTGCACCTCGGGATCGGGGCCTTCCACCGCGCACACCAGGCGGTCTTCACCGAGCTGGCCGCCGCGGCGACCGGACAGGACGACTGGGGCATCACGGGGGTCACCCAGCGGTCGGCGTCCGTGCGCGACCAGCTGATGCCCCAGGACGGTCTCTACTCGGTGCTCGAACGGGGTGTCGGCGCGGCCCCGCTGCGGGTGGTCGGCACCGTGCGGGACGTCGTCTTCGGCGGAGGTGATCCGGCAGCGGTCGTCGACCGGATCGCCGACCCCGCCGTACGCCTCGTCACGCTGACCGTGACCGAGAAGGGGTACCGGCGGGACGGGACCGGCCGGCTCGACCGGTCCGATCCCGAGGTGGCAGCCGACCTGGGCGGCCAGCCGCCCCGGACCGTCGTCGGCCAGCTGGTGCGGGGGTTGCAACACCGCCTGGCCCATGACGCGGGACCGGTCACCGTGCTCTCCTGCGACAATCTCGTCGGCAATGGCGACGTCCTGCGCGGGCTGGTACAGGACTTCGTCGACGCGCTGCCCTCGTCCGAGGCCGGCGGCCTGGCCGACTGGATCGCCTCCTCGGTGCGCTTCCCGTCCTGCATGGTCGACCGGATCGTGCCGGCCACCACCGACGAGGACCGGGCCGACGTCCTCGCGGTGCTCGGTCTCGAGGACCGGGGCGTCGTGGTCGCCGAGCCGTTCAGCCAGTGGGTCATCGAGGACGACTTCGCCGCCGACCGGCCCGCCTGGCAGCGTGCGGGCGCGGTGTTGACCAACGACGTCGCCGCCTGGGAGGCGGTGAAGCTCCGGATGCTCAACGCGAGCCACTCGCTGCTGGCGTACCTGGGCGCGCTGTCCGGGTACGACACGATCGCGGCCGCGCTCTCCGACGACCGGCTCGCGGCGGCGGCCGAGGCCCTCATGGTCGAGGACGTGACCCCCACCCTTCAGGTGCCCGACGGGCTCGACCTGGACGACTACCGGTGCCAGGTGCTGACCCGCTTCGCCAACCCGGCATTGCGGCACCGCACCGTGCAGGTCGCGATGGACGGGTCGCAGAAGCTGCCGGTGCGGCTGCTCGGCACCGTCCGCGACCGCCTGTCCGCCGGCGCGGTGCCGCGGTACGCGGCGCTCGCCGTCGCCGCGTGGATGGTGTATGTGGCGCAGGGCCGGGACGTGCGGGGGCGGGACCTACCCCTGGACGATCCGATGGCCGACCGGCTCCGTACCGCCACCGCCGGGGCCGGCGGTGGGCCGGGGCGCGTCGTGGACTCCCTGCTTCGGATACCCGAGATCTTCGGTGCGGACCTTGCCGAGCACGACGGGTTCCGCGCCGCGCTGGTGGAGCACGTCGGGCGGCTGATGAAGGGCTGAGCCCCCGGCCCGCTGCACGAGCGGCGCTGCTGCCCCGGGCGGGTCGTTGTCCGGCCCCTGCGGGCTATCCACAGAGCTGTCGGATCAGCACCGGCGCCGTTACCGATCGCATGTTCGCAGCCGCAGGGAGCGCTCAGATGTCCGAACAACACAAACCGCCCAACAAGCGCACCACGATTTACCACGTCGCGCTCGAGGCAGGGGTCGCGCCGTCGACCGTGTCTCGGGCGTTCTCCAAACCAAGCCGCGTTAACTCCGACACGGCGCAACGAATCCGTCAGGTCGCCGAGCGGCTCGGCTATCGCACGAACCCGTTGGCCCGGGCGCTGACGACCTCCCGCACACACATGATCGCCCTTGTCATCGCGGATATCACCAATCCCGTGTTCGCGGAGATCGTCCGCGGGGCGCAGCACGCCGCGGCCGACGCCGAACTGACGACGGTGTTGATCGACGCGCAGGAGTCGGACCGCCTGGAGCGGGCCGCGCTGGAGCGAGCGCTGCCGACCATCGACGGCATCGTGCTGGCCAGCAGCCGTATGTCGGACTCGGCCATCCGGGTGATGTCCAAACAGCGCCCGGTGGTGGTGCTCAACCGGGCGATCTCGGACGTGCCGTGTGTCGTGACGGACAATCCTCGCGGCGTCCGTCGGGCCGCCGAGCACCTAGGCGAGCTGGGACATGACCACCTCACCTATGTGGCGGGACCGGAGGCTTCCTGGGCGAACGGGATCCGCTGGCGGTCTGTGCTCGAGGCGGGCATGGAGCTCGAGATCAGAGTCCGCCGGATCGGGCCGTTCAGCCCCACCATCGAGGGCGGGGAGATGGCGGCCGACGAGCTCCGACGGCGCGCGACGACTGCCGTCATCACCTACAACGACCAGATGGCCATCGGGCTTATGCGTGGCCTGGCCCGGCTGGGCATCAACGTTCCGGTCGACCTCAGCGTCGTCGGCTTCGACAACATCGTCGCCGCCGACATCGTCACTCCCCGGCTGACCACTGTCGCGGCACCGCTGTTTGCCGAAGGTGCGGTCGCCACCAAGCACCTGCTCGCCATGATCAACGGGTCGCGCGGGCACACCGGGCAGCCGATGGTGCTACCGGTCCGTTTGGTCGTCCGTGACTCGACCGGGCCGCGCAAGACCGAACATCGCCCGCCGTGGGCGCCGGCGGTCAACGCACCGCCCCCGACGAACAGCATCCTGCTGGCCGGCAACTGACCGTGAGCTGACCGGTCGTCGAAGCCCGGCAGGGCGTGTCGCGCGCTGCTGGAGCTACGGACGGCTCGTCCTTGCCCTGCAGCTCAGGTCGGGCCTGGCCTCACGGCCGGGCCCGACCCGGTGCGGTGCGGTGCGAGAGCAGCGCCTGCTAGCGCCTCGGGTAACTGAGGCCGAAGCCGAACTTGTAGTCGTGTCCGACCATGTTGGTGTACGTGTAGTCGAACTTCTCGGCGTAGCCTGGCACGTCGGAGGCGTTGCGCTCCACTGCCGCCTGGTTGGCCGGAATGGTGATGGGAAGCTTCCCGCTAGGGTTGAAGCGGCCGCGGATGACGTCCAGCAGGGCCTCCGGGGTCACGTCGAACGTTGCCACGACCGCGGCGGCTTGCGGCTCGATCTCGTTGATCACCCATGGGTTCGTCATGTTGATCGTGAGAATTGTCGGTACCGCCGCTTCGATCTGCTTGATGCGGTTGACGTCGACGCCGGTCAGCTCGTTGAGCTGAATCTCTACGGTGGAGTTGTCGGGGTACTCGTATGGGGTCGGACGGACCCATACGAAACCGGCGTCTGCCGCTTCCGGGGTGTCGACCAGTTGGACGGCCGGTTCCTTCTCGGCGATGATCTTGCGCAGAGCCGCGGTCTGGGTGGCGCTGTCATCGCCGTCGAAGACCTCGACGTACAGCTTGGTCTTGGCCGCCACGGCGTCGGTGAAGGGCAGGGCCTTCTCGTCGTTGCGCAGCAGCACGATGGACTTGCGCTGAGCCTCGTCGGCCTTCGCCTGCGAGCGCGGCGAGTCGGCGATCTGCTGGGCGCGGTTCGGGTCGACGTAGGGGTTCTCGAACAGGCCCAGCGTGAAGATCTCGGTCAGCAGCATCTTGACCGACGGGTTGAGCTCTCGTTCCTTCAGTCGGCCGGTGTTGACCGCCGAGATCAGGCCGCTGGGGTCGTTGTTGTCGGAGAAGAGGCTGACGCCCGCGCGGATCGACTTCGTGAACCGCTCCTCGATCGACAGGTTCTCTACCCCGAACGCCCGGCTGGTCAGCACGCCGCTGTCGCTGTTGACGTATCCGTCGAAGCCCATCTTGCCGCGCAGCAGGTCGGTCAGGAGCACCTTGTTGTAGGCGCCGGCGACCTCCTCGAACTGCATGTCCTCGGAGTACCACGTGCTGTCCGGGAACTGGCGGCTGCTCATCGCGTTGCTCGGCACGTTGTAGTACGACATGATCGCGCTGGTGCCGGCATCGACTGCCGCCTGGAATGGCGGCAGCTGGTACTTGAAGAAGCTGCCGGGCGTGGGGTAGATCGCCCACTTCCCGGGCTCGTTGTGCGGGTCGAGGCCACGTAGCACGGCACCGTCACCGGGGAAGTGCTTGACGGTTTGGGCCACGGACTGGTTGCCCAGGCGGTTGCCCTGGAAGCCGAGCACGAGCTGCTTGGCGATATCGGCGTTCAGCTCGGGGTCCTCGCCGAAGGTGCCGCTGATGCGGCGCCACCGCGGCTCCGTTGCGGTCTCGATCTGGTACGCGTACGCCTTGCGGATACCGGACGCCACCCACTCCTGCCGAGCGATTTCGGCGAACTCCCGGACCAGCCTGGAGTCTCGCATCGCGGCCAGGCCAAGGCTGCCGGGCCAGAGCGAGAACTGTCCCGATGCTTCGCTGATGCCGAACTCGAGGGAGCTGCTGACATGGTTGCGCGGGTTTGACGTGAAAACCACAGGGATCCCCAGGCGCGTCGCCTCGGCGATCTGCTGGTAGTCGTTGGACCGGTCGGCCAGATCGTGCGCGCTGGGGTTGTCGCGCAGGATGAGGTACCTGATGTGGCGGTCGTTGATGTATCCGACCGTGTCTGCCAGCGGGTCAGACGGCGGCGCGTTGCCCCGTCCAGCCGACGTGATCTGCATCAGACCTGCCTTTTCCTCCAGCGTCATCCGCGACAGCAGGTCATCGGCGCGCCGTTCAGGGGACAGCCGCCAGTCCTCGTAGCGATCCAGACGGCCGTTGTCGTTGAGATCCTTGAAGTACCGACCATCTACCTTGATGAGGTCCTTCACACGCCCCTCGATGACCGGACCGTGAGCGCCGTTGGACCATCTGCCATGCTTTCCGCTGGACGGCGCCCCGGTCACAGCCGTCGATCCGAGCAGCGACAGCGGCAGCGCCGCCGCGAGCAACACCCCAGATCGTTTCCAGAATCTGGTGGACGGTTGATGCATCCGCTCCTCCTTGATGTCACGAAGTGACGATCCAGGACGCAGGTCGTTCCCCACGGGCCGGACGTTCCAGGCGTCCTGCCGCCCGAGATCCAGGCGTCCCAGCTCCTGGGCGTCACCTTCGCCGCGGCTGCCAACCATTCACAATTCTTTGCCATATGTTGCCGCCTCAACCGACCGGCAACAGCCGACAGGGCGCTCAGCGTGCTAGCCCGTGGAGCACCTTTCACAGCTGGCCGGTCCGCTGGCTGCTGGCCGACGGCGACGGGTACGCCCCTGTCGAACAACTCCCGGGACGGGACCAACCGCGAGCTGCGCTATCTCTCGGTGGTAGTGGACGACGCCGCGGGTGACCTGCACGTCGCGTACACCCATCACCGACGGGCGATCCCGCAACCTGCGTATCCCCGCTCCGGCACTTCGGGCACGGGTCGAGCAGCAGGCGCGGGCGCGCGTCTGACCCGATGTGCTCAGGGCGCCGGACCACCGTGCGGCACGGCGATCCGGCGCCCTCAGCCGGGCTGGTCAGCCGTTCTGCTTCTGCTGGCACGGTACGCAGAAGCGGGCGTGCGGCAGCACCTCCAGCCGTTCCGGCGGAATCTGCGTGCCGCACTTGGCACAGCTTCCGTAGCTGCCGTCGTCGATCCGACGCAGCGCGTCCTCGATCTGCGCCATGCTCTGCCGGGTGGCGGCGATCATCGCGGCCTGGGTGTGCGCGTCGCCCGGGTCCCCGGTGTCGGCCGTCAGCTCGGTCAGCCGGGTCTTCTGGGCCGCGAATTCGGTGGTCAGGGTCGTTCGCAGCTGGGTGAGCCACGGCTGGTGGGTGGCGCCTCGGATCTCGGTGCTCATGTCGTCCCTCCACAAAAGAAAAAGGGCCGAAGCTGAGTAGCTTCGCCCTGGTGGCCGTTCTTCCTGCGATGAGGGAACGTCCGGGAGGGCCACGGCCGGTGGGGCTCGGCAGCCCGTAGGTGGACGCGATCGTCAGCGACGGCGCAACCGCGGGCCGCGCGGCCGGGACGACGAGGTGCCGGCGCGCAGCGGTCGCCGCCGCCACCACAGTGGCGGCGGGGATCAGCTGGCCGGCCGGAGACATCAGCCCACCATAGGCCGGGCCGGCGCGGAAACCAACGAGGATGTCGGCGTCGCCGAGCTGCCGGGCCGACCGGCATCCACGCTGGTCACCGTGCGCGGGTCCCTTCCCTGGATCGGGAATCGAAGAGCGTCTCCTCGATCGGGCTTTCTTAAGGTCTTGAAATTAGTCATGCATCGTTATCTGGCCGTTATTGACGTGACCGCCGTCGCTCGGATTGACTGCGACGGAACCGCTTCCGCAACCGGTTCCGCACCACATTCGTTCCTCCGACCCGGGAGCGTTCCGTGCCGATCACCATCGCCGACGTCGCCGCCCGGGCTGGCGTGAGCAAGACGACGGTCTCCCGGGTGCTCAACGGCAAGGACGATGTGGACCGGACCACCGCGGACCGGGTACGCGCCGTCATCACCGACCTGGGTTACGTGCCGAGCGCCCGGGCCGTCGGGCTGGCCCGGGGCCGGACCCGGGTGGTGGGCATGCTGGTGCCCGCCCTCACCTGGCCGTGGATGGGCGAGGTGCTCCAGGGCGCGGTCGACGTGGTCGAGACCGAGGGGTACGGCCTGCTGCTGTTCACCTGCAACCGCGGCGACGAGTCGATGCGGCGGTTCGCCTCGCAGGTCTCCGCGAAGTCCTTCGACGGCCTGCTGGTGGTGGAGCCGGAGGGCGCCCTGGACTACATCACCGCGTTGTACGAGCGGGGCCTGCCGGTGATCCTCATCGACGACCGCGCTCACCAGCCGCGCTTCCCCTCGGTGCGGACCACCAACCAGGCCGGTGCCCGTGCCGCCGCCGTGCACCTGCTCGCCCTCGGACGCCGACGGCCGCTGGTCATCACCGGCCTGCGGCGCTTCGGCTGCACCCAGGAGCGGCTGGCCGGCTTCGCCGAGGGGTACGCCGAGGCGGGCCTGCCGATCGACCCGGCCCGGGTGGTGGAGGGCGACTTCACCTTCGAGTGCGGGCGCGCGGCGGTGGAGAGCCTGCTCGCGGCGGGCGTGCCGTTCGACGCCGTCTTCGCCCACAACGACCTCTCCGCCGCCGGGGCCCTGCAGGCCCTGCGCGACGCCGGCTGCCGGGTCCCGCAGGACGTGGCCGTGGTCGGCTTCGACGACCTGCCGCTGGCCAGGCAGACCCACCCGCCGCTGAGCTCCGTACGCCAGCCGTTGCGGGAGATGGGCGCGGCCGCCGCCCGCACCCTCGTCTCCCACCTCGCCGGCACGCCGCTGCCCGACACGCCGACCATCATCCCCACCAGCTTCACCGTCCGCGCCTCGACCGGCACCACCTGACCCCTCCACCGCTGTATCCACCACCCACACCGGCGGGCACGCGCCCACCGGTGGCAACACCCGCACACCCTCCATCCACCACATCCCGCTCGAGGATCGCGGGAACACCGAGGGAGACCTCCATGAGAAGAAGGCAGTTACTCGCCGTCGCGCTGGCCGGCGCAATGGCCACCGCCCTGGCCGCATGCGGCGACAGCCCGAACGCCAACAAGAAGAACGGCCAGGCGGCCACTGTGCTGAACGTCGGCATGCCGAACGGCCCGCAGGCCGAGAACAACAACCCGTTCCTCACCACGTCCGCCGCGGCCTCGCTGGGCTACCGCTGGCAGATCTTCGAGCCGCTGATGATGTGGAATCCGGTCAAGCCGGCCGAGCCGTTCAAGCCGTGGCTGGCGACCAAGGCCGAGTGGGCGCCGGACTACGCCTCGGTCAAGGTCACCATCCGGGACAACGCCACTTGGTCGGACGGGCAGAAGCTCACGGCCGAGGACGTCGCGTTCACCTACAACCTGGTCAAGAAGTACCCGGCGCTCAACGACCAGGGCGTCCCCTACACGGACGCGACCGCGAGCGGCAACGAGGTCACGATCAAGATGGCCAGCCCGCAGTTCGTCAACCAGCAGAAGGTGCTGTGGCGGGTGCCGATTGTGCCCAAGCACATCTGGGAGAAGATCAGCGACCCGACGACCGACCCGGTCAAGCAGCCGGTCGGCAGCGGCCCCTACACGCTGAAGTCGTTCACCCCGGCCACCACCACCCTGACGGTCCGTGACAAGGGCTACTGGCAGGACCTGCCGAAGGTCAAGGAGCTGCGCTTCACGTCGTACACGGACAACAGCGCGCAGACCACCGCGCTGGCCAACGGCGAGTCGGAGTGGAGCTTCGTCTTCATCCCCAACTACCAGGCTGTCTTCGTCGCGAAGGACCAGGCCCACCACAAGGTGTGGGCACCGCCGGTCCTGGGCATCCACGGCCTCTACCTCAACACCACGAAGAAGCCGTTCGACGACCCGACGCTGCGCCGCGCGATGAACATGGTCATCGACCGCGAGGACATCTTCACCACAGCGGAGGCGGGGTACTTCCACCCGCTGGTGAAGAGCGTGACCGGTCTGCCCAGCCCCGCCGGTGACTCGTTCATCGCGCCCGAGTTCAAGGGCCAGGAGCACAAGGTCGACGTCGAGGGCGCCAAGGCGCTGCTCACCGGCGCCGGCTACAAGCTCGACGGCAACACCCTCAAGGACAAGACCGGCAAGGCCGTCACGCTCAAGCTGACCGACCCGGCCGGGTGGTCCGACTACCAGACCAGCCTCGAGATCGTGAAGGACAACCTGTCGAAGATCGGCATCGCCGCGACGATCGACAAGGCCAACCAGGACGCCTGGTTCCGGAACGTTGAGCAGGGCAACTTCGACGCGACCTTCCGGTGGACCGAGGGCGGCGCCACGCCGTACGACATCTACCGGACCGTCATGGACGGCAGGCAACTGAAGCCGATCGGCACCGCTTCCCCCGCGGGCAACTTCGGCCGCTTCAACAATCAGCAGGCGACCGAGGCCCTGAAGGCCTACGCGAACGCCACCGACGAGGCCGCCCGTACCGCCGCGATGACCACGCTGCAGAAGGTCTTCGTCGACCAGATGCCGATGATCCCGGTCGGCGCCGACAACATCGGTGGCGCGTACAGCACGAAGAACTGGACCGGCTGGCCCGACGACTCGAGCCCGTACGGCGCCATGCAGCCCACCCAGCCCAATGCGCTGGACGTGGTGCTGCACCTCAAGCCCGCCGGTAGCTGACACCCGGCACCGCCTCCCCGGTCGGCCGCGGCCGACCGGGGAGGCGGAACTCACCCCTCAAATCGGTACCCGTCACCTTCGGGTGACACGGCAACCCCAGACAGGAACTCGGCATGACGTTGAGCGAGAGCGCGGCGGCGCCGGCCGACGAGGTGGTGCTGGAGGCCGTCGGCCTGACCAAGCACTTCCCCGTCCGCAAACGGCTGCGTGACCTCTTCTCCCGGACGCCGGCAGTCGTGCACGCCGTCGACGACGTATCGTTCGCGTTGCATCGCGGCCGGGTGACCGCGCTGGTCGGGGAGTCCGGCTCCGGCAAGTCCACGGTGGCCCGGCTGCTGGCCCAGATCTACCCCCGCACCGCCGGCGACATCCGCCTGCACGGCACGTCGACCAGGGTGCGCGGCGGTCGTCCGTTCCGGTCGTACGTGCGACGTGTCCAACTGATCCTGCAGGACCCGTTCGCGTCGTTGAACCCGGTGCACACCGTCCGCTACCACCTCACCCGATCGCTGCGGATCCACCGGAACGCCGGGCGCAGCGCCGAGGACCTGGACAAGGCCCTCGCCAACCTGCTCACCCGGGTCAGCCTCGCCCCGCCCGAGCGCTACCTGGACGCGTTCCCGCACGAGCTCTCCGGCGGCCAGCGGCAGCGCGTCGCCATCGCCCGGGCGCTCGGCGCCGACCCGGAGGTGCTCCTCGCCGACGAGCCGGTCTCCATGCTCGACGTCTCGATCCGCCTCGGCGTGCTCAACCTGCTGCAGGACCTCAAGGAACGGCTCAACCTCGCGATCCTCTACATCACGCACGACATCGCCTCGGCCCGCTACTTCGCCGACGAGACGATCGTGATGTACGCCGGCCGCATGGTCGAGGGCGGCGACAGTGAAACCGTCACCCAGAACCCGGCCCACCCGTACACCCGGCTGCTCACCGAGTCGGCACCGGATCCCGAGCGGATCACCGGCGACGGTGCCGGTGCCGGCATCGACGAGGCCGCCGGGAAGGACCGCGGTCAGGGTGAGCCGCCGAGCCTGATCAGTCCGCCCGCCGGCTGCCGGTTCCACCCCCGGTGCCCGCACGCCATGCGGCGCTGCACCGCGGATGTGCCGCCGCGGCTGACCGTCGGCGACCGACCCGGCCACTGGACGGCGTGCTGGCTTTACGATCCGGCCACCGTCGCGGCCGACGCCCCCGGCTCCGCCGCCCCTGACGCCGACCCGGCCGTGCCGCCGCCCCCGGCGCTGGTCGAGCGGGAAGACACCGCCACCCTGGGGGAGGCACGATGAGATTCCTCCTGCAGCGCGTGGCCTTCTACCTGTTCACGGCGTGGGCGGCGATCACGCTCAACTTCTTCATCCCGCGGATGGTCCCGGGCGACCCGGTCCAGTCCCTCATCTCCCGCAACCAGGGCCGGATCAGCGCCGACGCCATCGAGTCGCTGCGTGTGCTCTTCGGGCTGGACAAGAACCAGAACGTCTGGGAGCAGTACGTCGACTACTGGAACCAGCTGCTCCACGGTGACCTGGGGCTGTCGTTCACCTTCTTCCCGGCGCCGGTGTCGACGGTGATCGGCGACAGCCTGCCGTGGACGGTCGGCCTGGTCGGCATCACCACGATCATCAGTTTCTTCCTCGGCACCGCGCTCGGCGTCGGCGCCGGCTGGCGGCGCGGCTCGTGGGTCGACGGGCTGCTGCCGGCCACGACGTTCCTGTCCTCGATCCCGTACTTCTGGTTGGGCCTCGTCGCCATCGCCCTGTTCGCCGGCCCCGGAAGCTTCTTCCCGTCCTCCGGCGGCTACGAGCCGGGCCTCGTGCCCGCGTTCGACCAGTACTTCATCCCGAGCGCGATCCAGCACAGCATCCTGCCCGCCGCCACCATCCTGGTCTCCTCGATGAGCGGGTGGATCCTCAGCATGCGCAACATGATGGTCACCGTCTCGTCGGAGGACTACATCACGGTCGCCCACGCGAAGGGGCTGTCGGAGCGCCGGGTGGCACTCAGCTACGCCGCCCGCAACGCGCTGCTGCCCAACGTCTCGGGCTTCGCCCTGTCGCTCGGGTTCATCGTCGGCGGCACGCTGCTGGTGGAGATCGTCTTCTCCTACCCGGGTCTCGGGTACCAGCTCTTCCAGGCGGTCGGCGCCAAGGACTACCCGCTGATGCAGGGGATTTTCCTGATCATCACGATCTCCGTGCTGGTGGCGAACCTGCTCGCCGATGTCGCGTACCTGCTTCTCGACCCGCGGACCCGAAAGAGCTGAGCGATGACAATCTCGCCGTCGAGCATCGAGCAGGTCATCCCCGGCCAGGGGGCGATGGCCCAGCCGTCGGCCGCGCCGGGCCGGGCGAAGCGGCGCCGGTTCCGGTTCGTGGCCAACGCCAAGGCCGCGACCGGCCTGGTCATCCTGGCCTTCTACTGCCTCTTCGCGGTCATCGGGCCGTGGGTGGCGCCGTACAGCCCGGACGCGCGCAGCGGCGACGTCCTCCAGCCGCCGTCGACCACGCACTGGTTCGGCACCACCCATCTCGGTCAGGACATCTTCAGCCAGATCCTGGTCGGCGCTCGCAGCGTCATGGTCGTGGGCCTGATCGCCGGCGTGCTGGCGACGATCCTGTCCATCCTCATCGGCGTGACGGCCGGCTACATCGGCGGGGCGGCCGACGAGGGCCTGTCGGCCCTGTCCAACGTGTTCCTGGTCATTCCCGCCCTGCCGCTGATCATCATCGTGACGTCGATCGTCGAGCGGGCCAGCGACACGCTGGTCGCGCTCATCATCGGGTTCACCTCGTGGGCGTGGGGCGCCCGCGTGCTGCGCGCACAGACGTTGTCGCTGCGGCGCCGCGACTATGTCGAGGCGGCCCGGGCGACCGGCGAGCGGACCTGGCGCATCATCCTGTTCGAGATCCTGCCCAACCTCACCGCGATCATCGCGTCCGGCTTCGTCGGGACCGTCATCTTCGCCGTCATGTCGGAGATCACCCTGGCCTTCATCGGCATCTCGTCGATCTCGTCCTGGAACTGGGGCACCATCCTGTTCTGGGCGCAGGGCCAGCAGGCCCTGGCCCAGGGCGCCTGGTGGTGGTTCGTCCCGGCCGGGTTGGCCATCGCGCTGCTCGGCACCGCGCTCGCCCTGATCAACTTCGGCATCGACGAGTTCGTCAGCCCCCGGCTGCGCAGCGCCGGCAAGAACCGGATCCCTACCGCCGACGGCCGCACCGTGCGGATGCGGGTCGGCTTCACCCCCGTGCTGGCGCCGTCCCGTCCGGTGCCGGCCCCCCGAGAGGAGGTCGCCCCGTGAGGGATCCGGTGCTGGAGATCCGCGGGCTCCGCGTCGACTACGGGCTCGGCGACGCGGCGGTGCACGCCGTCCGCGACGTCGACCTGACCCTGCACCGGGGCGAGGTGCTGGGGCTGGCCGGGGAGAGCGGCAGCGGCAAGTCCACCCTGGCTTACGGGCTGACCCGGCTGCTCCCGCCGCCCGGGGTGATCAGCGGCGGCGAGGTGGTCTATCACCCGGTCGACGGCCCGCCGGTCGACGTGCTGTCGCTGTCCCCGGCGCGGCTGCGGGCGTTCCGCTGGGCCGACACGTCCATCGTGTTCCAGGGCGCGATGAACTCGCTCAACCCGGTGCACCGGATCTCCACCCAGCTGCTCGACGTGATCAAGGCGCACGAGCCGCGGAGTGCGGCCGCGGCGCGGCTGGCCCGGGCCCGAGACCTGCTGCGCCTGGTGGGCATCTCCGCCGACCGGCTGGAGAGCTACCCGCACCAGCTCTCCGGCGGGATGCGGCAACGGGTCATGATCGCCATGGCGCTGGCGCTGGAGCCGCAGGTCGTCATCATGGACGAGCCGACCACCGCGCTGGACGTGGTGATGCAGCGGCAGATCCTCGGCCAGCTCGCCGAGCTGCGCCAGCGGCTCGGCTTCGCGGTGCTCTTCATCACCCACGACCTGTCACTGCTGGTGGAGTTCTCCGACCGCATCGCCATCATGTACGGCGGCCGGATCGTCGAGGAGGCGCCGGCGGCCGACCTGTACCGGCGGGCGCTGCACCCGTACACGGACGGGCTGCTGCACTCCTTCCCGGCATTGCGCGGCGCGCGCCGGGAGCTGACCGGCATCCCGGGTTCGCCGCCGGACCTGCGGGCCATGCCGACCGGGTGCGCGTTCCACCCGCGCTGCCCCCGGGCATTCACGCCGTGCGACACCGACGTCCCGCCACTCGGTCGGCCCGCCGACGCCCCGGGGCGGGACGTGGCCTGCTGGCTGCACCCCGTCGCCGAGCCGGTCCCCCGGTGACCCGGACCGCCCATTCCCGTCCCGACCGATCACCCGACAGCGCGAGGAGAACCATGGACACCGACCTCACCATCCCGGCGACAACCGGTCAGGCCGACCCGATCGACACCCTCCCGCCGACGTTCCGGTGGGGCGTGGCGACGTCGGCGTACCAGATCGAGGGGGCGGTCGCCGAGGACGGCCGTACCCCGTCCATCTGGGACACCTTCTGCCGGGTGCCGGGTGCGGTGGCCAACGGGGACACCGGCGACGTGGCCTGCGACCACTACCACCGGATGCCGCAGGACGTGGCGCTCATCGGCGACCTGGGCCTGGACACGTACCGCTTCTCAGTGGCCTGGCCACGGGTGCAGCCCGGCGGCCGGGGGCCGGCGAGCGCCGCCGGCCTGGCCTTCTACGACCGGCTGGTCGACGAGCTGCTGGGCCGCGGGATCGACCCGTGGGTGACCCTCTACCACTGGGACCTGCCGCAGGAGCTGGAGGACGCCGGCGGCTGGCCGGCCCGGGACACCGCCCACCGGTTCGCCGACTACGCCGAGCTGGTCTTCGCCGCCCTCGGCGACCGGGTTCGGACCTGGACCACGCTCAACGAGCCGTGGTGCTCGGCCATGCTCGGCTACGCCTACGGGCAGCACGCGCCGGGCCGGCGGAACCTGGGCGACGGCATCGCCGCCGCGCACCACCTGCTGCTCGGCCACGGGCTGGCGGTACGCCGGCTCCGGGCGGCGGCCAGCCGGCCGGTGGAGCTGGGCATCACCGTCAACCTGGCCACCGCCGACCCGGCGACCGACAGCCCGGCGGACCGGGACGCGGCCCGGGCGGCCGACGGGCTGGGCAACCGTCTCTACCTCGACGCGCTGGTGCACGGCCGTTACCCCGAGGACGTGGTGGCCGACCTGGCCCGAGAGGGGGTGCGGATCCCGGTCGAGGGCGACGACCTGGCGGTCATCTCCAGCCCGTTCGACGTGCTCGGCGTCAACTACTACTTCGGTCAGCTCTTCTCCGGTGTGGACGAGCAGGGGCGGGAGCGGGACGCCGACGGCCGGCCGGTGCGCCGGGTGGTCGCGCGGGACCTGCCCCGTACCGCCATGGGTTGGGAGATCATCCCGGAGTCCTTCACCGACCTGCTGGTCCGGCTCGGCCGGGACTACCCGGGCGTGCCGATGGTGATCACCGAGAACGGCGCGGCGTTCGACGACCGGCCGACCGCCGACGGCGTCGTCGCCGACGACGACCGGGTGGCGTACCTGGCCGAGCACCTGCGCGCGGTGGCCCGGGCCCGGCTCGCCGGTGCGGACGTGCGCGGCTACTTCGCCTGGTCGTTGCTGGACAACTTCGAGTGGGCGTACGGCTACGACAAGCGCTTCGGCATCGTGCGGGTCGACTACGACACCCAGCGGCGGACCCCGAAGCGCAGCGCGCTCTGGTACCGCGACACGGTCCGCCGGGTGCGCGGGGAGCGCTGACCGATGCGCTGCGGCCGTCCGGGGACGTCTCGGGCGGCCGCGTCGCCGGCCCGGTGACTCAGCGGGTGCGGGGGCGCGGGAGGCGGGCCGGCGGGGACGACGAGGACCGCGCAGCACCACCGCGCGGCACACCACCGTCGCGCAGCAGCCGGGCCATCGGCAGGGTGGCTGCGCCCATCGCGACCGCGTCCGGCCCGAGCTGGCACAGCTCGATCGAGGTCTGCGCGTACGGCTGGCGCAGTGCGTGCCGCGCGGTGGCCTCCCGGATCTGCGGCAGGTACCGCTCGCCCAGCGCCAGGCCGGCCCAGCCGCCGAGCACCACCCGCTCGGGGTTGAACAGGTTGACCAGCGTCGCCACGCCGGCGCCGAGGTAGCCGACCGTCTCGTCGAGCACCTTGGCGGCGGTCCGCGTCGAGGACCGCAGCAACTCACCGAAGGCGGTCTCCTCGTCGACCCCGACGACCGGGCGGCCCCGGTTCGCCTGCCGGAACCGGTCGAGCACGCCCTCCGCGCCGACGTACGCCTCCAGGCAGCCGAGGTTGCCGCACCGGCAGCGGCGGCCGCCGTACGCGATGGTGGTGTGGCCCCACTCCCCGGCGCTGCTGTG
>NZ_QGGF01000015.1 GCF_003857015.1 Micromonospora globispora
CGCAGCGCCGCGCCAGCGCGGTGGGGGCGGCCGGCACGGCGGGCTCGTGCAGCAGGGTCGCCCGGGTGCGCCCAGCACCCGGGCGAGCGCGCGCTGGCCGGGGCGGCGCTGTGGCTGCCGGGAGTGGTGGTGGCGCCGGCCGGCGCGTTGGTGGCGCTGGTCGACATCGGGGCGTGGCTGTGGCTGGCCGGGTTCGGCTGGCTGGCGCTGGCCTGCGCGGCGCTCACCTGGCTGCCGCTGTACTGCTGGCCGGTGCGGCGCCTGGCCGACCCGGCCGCGCTGCCCGCCGCGGACGGGTGAGCCGCCGGCCATCCCACCACCCCGGCTCGGGGCGGCCGCCTGTTACCTGGCTGTTGCCCGGCTGCGAAGCCACTGTGGCACGGCGGCCGGACCGTCGAGCCACGGACCCTCCGGCCGGCAGGTCCGCAGTGGAGGGATGGAGAGGGAGGAACCGATGAGACTGAGGAGAGCACTGGTGGCACTGACTGTGGTGCTGGGAGGGCTGGTGGCCGGCACGGGCGGCGCCACGGCGAGCACACCATACTGCGGGATCACCTGGGGCAGCACGGCCAAGGCGGGCGGCACGCTCAGCGCCGCCCCGCTGATGCAGGTCCGCACCGGCCGGCACGACTGCTGGGACCGGGTGGTCTTCGAGTTCGCCGGCCCGGCGAAGGGCTTCTCGGTCGCGTACGGGCAGACGTGGACCGAGGGACAGGGGCTGGCGCTGTCGCCGTACACGGCGGGCGGGGCGCTGCTGCGGGTCTCCCTCAAGGCCCCGGCGTACGACGCGAACCATGTGGCCACCGTGCCGTACCGCACCGGCGAGCACGCCGCCAACGCGCTGGGCTACCGGACGCTGCGGGACGTGGTCTTCGGTGGCAGCTTCGAGGGCTACACCACCTTCGCCGTCGGTGTCCGGGCCCAGCTGCCGTACCGGGTCTTCGTGCTCAGCGGCCCGGGGACGCACAGCCGGATCGTGCTCGACGTGGCGCACCAGTGGCAGCAGTGAACGCGGAGGTGATGAGGGCCGACCAGCCCTCATCACCGACCGTTGCGCCGGGGTCCCGCAGCGTCGCTCCGGCGCTACGCTGAGCAGGTCATGGAGGGCCGCCTGCTCCTCGTCGAGGACGATGCCTCCATCCGGGAGGTCACCGCCCTCGGTCTGCGGCGGGCCGGGTTCCGGGTGGACACCGCGGCCGACGGTCGGGCGGCCCTGACCTCCTGGCGCGCCCGGCCGGTCGACCTGATCGTGCTCGACGTCATGCTGCCCGGCCTGGACGGTCTCGAGGTCTGCCGGGAGATCCGGCGGACCAGTCCGGTGCCGATCCTGATGCTCACCGCGCGCACCGACACCATCGACGTGGTGGTCGGGCTGGAGTGCGGCGCCGACGACTACCTGCGTAAGCCGTTCGACCTCCCGGAGCTGGTCGCCCGGGTCCGCGCGGTGCTGCGCCGGCGGGCCGCCCCGGTCGAGGAGACCACCGTGACGGTCGGCCCCCTGGAGATCGACCCGGCGCGGTTCGTGGCCCGCAAGGCCGGTCGGGAGCTGACCCTGACCGCCACCGAGTTCCGGCTGCTGCTCGAGCTGGCCCGTCGGCCGGGGCAGGTGTTCACCCGCGAGCTGCTGCTGGACCGGGTCTGGGGCCACTCCTACCTCGGCGACTCCCGGCTGGTGGACGTGGCGGTGCAGCGGCTGCGCGGCAAGGTCGAGGACGACCCGGGCCAGCCGGTTCTGATCAGGACGGTCCGCGGGGCCGGCTACAAGCTGTCGACGGGGTGAGAGTGCGATGGTGGCGGGCCGGGTGTCATCGGCACGGCTGCGGCGCCGGCTCGTCATCGCGTTCGTGCTCGTCGCCGGGGTCTCCGCCGGCGTGCTCGCCGGCGGCTCGTACCTGATGCTGCGGCAGGCCCGGTACGACGGCTCGCTGCAACGCGCAGCGGCCGACGCCCGCTACCAACTGGTGCTGGCCGGGCAGTTCCTGCCGCTGACCGACGCGCGCCGGGCGGACCTGCTGACCAGCTTCGAAGGCAGCGGACACCACGTACTGCTGATCGCCGGCGAGGCCCAGCCGTCGAACCCCCGGTTCGCCCCCGTACCGGACCGCGCGCTGCGGCAGGCCGTCGCCGCCGGGCAGCTCGGCTTCCAGCGCTCCCCCGAGGACACCGCGCCGCACCTGCTCGTGGTCGGCGGGCGGATCCCCGGCTCCACCGCCGAGCTGTACGTGGTGACCGTCGAGGACGACCTCGTCGACGGCCTGCGCCAGCTCCGCACCGCCCTGGCGGTCGGCTGGGCCGCGGTGGTGCTGCTCGCCGCCGGGGTCGGCAACACCCTGGCCCGCCGCACCCTGGAGCCGGTCGGACGGGCCAGTCGGGCGGCGCGGGCGATCGCCGAGGGGCTGCTGGACACCCGGCTGCCGGTGCACGGGCGGGACGAGTTCAGCGCCTGGGCCGCCTCGTTCAACGAGATGGCCGAGGCGCTGGAGATGAAGATCGAGGCGTTGTCCCGGGCGCAGGTCCGGGAGCGGCGGTTCACCGCCGACGTGGCGCACGAGCTGCGGACGCCGGTCACCGCGCTGGTGGCCGCCGCTTCGCTGCTCGCCGATCAGCTGGACACGCTGCCCGCCGACGCCCGCCGGGCCGCCGAACTCCTCGTCACGGACGTGGTTCGGTTGCGCCGGCTGGTCGAGGAGCTGATGGAGATCTCCCGACTCGACGCCGGGCAGGAGGTCCTCGCCGTGCGGCCGGTGGACGTACTGACCCTGCTGCGGTCCGTCGTCGACGCCCGCGGCTGGAACGACCGGGTGGCCGTCAGGGGCGAGCCGGTCCGGGTGCACACCGATCCCCGCCGGCTGGAACGGGTGCTGGCAAACCTGGTCAGCAACGCGGTGGAGCACGGGGGCGGCGAGATCCGGGCCGTGGTGCGACACGACGGCCCGCTGGTGACGGTCACCGTCACCGACCAGGGGCCGGGGATCGCCGCCGAGCATCTCCCCCACCTGTTCCACCGCTTCTACAAGGCCGACCCGTCCCGCACCGGAGCGGGCAGCGGACTCGGCCTGGCCATCGCCCGGGAGAACGCCCGCCTGCTCGGCGCCCACCTGTACGTGCACAGCGAGACCGGCGTCGGCACCGAGTTCCGGCTGGAGCTGGCCGACCTCGCCGGGGAGGAGGCTGCCCCGTGAGACGAGCGCTCGTTGTCATCGCCGTCGCCCTGGTGGCCACCGGCTGCGCGGACGCCCGGTCCGGAACGCTCGGTCCGGCGCCGACCGCCGTGCCGCCCGCGGAACACACCGTCGGGCCGACGACCCCGGCACCGCCGTCGACCACGGGCACGCCGCCGTCACGGCCGTCCCCGGTGCCGGCAACCCCGACCACCCGGCCCACCGACCCCGCACCAACCGGCACCATCACCCTCCAGCTGTGGTTCGTCTCGGCGGGGAGGATCGTGCCGGCCCGCCGCACCCGGCCGGCCACCATCGCGACCTCCCGGCTCGCCCTCACGGAACTCGTCGCCGGGCCGTCGCCCGCCGAGGCCGCGGCCGGCCTGGTCACCCTGCTGCCGAGCGGTACGCAGGTCGTCCGGATCGCCGACGGGCTGGCGGTGATCAGCCCCCCGTCGGAGTTCACCGCCGGCGACCCGGAGACACGACGGCTCCGTCAGGCGCAGGTCGTCTACACCCTCACCCAGTTCCCCACCGTGCGTCGGGTCGCCTTCGGCGCCGGCGACCAGTCCGTTTCCCGGGCCGACTACGCCGATCTGCTGCCGGCGATCGTGGTGATCGCGCCCGCCATCGGCCAGCGGATCACCAGCCCGGTGACGGTCGCCGGCACCGCCCAGGTGTTCGAGGCGACGGTCAGCATCCGCATCCTCGACAGCGCCGGCCGGGAGATCGGCACCGCCTTCACCACCGCCAGCTGCGGCACCGGCTGCCGGGGCGACTACCGTGCGACCGTCGGCTACCGCGCCGCCACCACCCAGTCGGGCACCATCGACGTGTACGAGGTGTCGCCGCGCGACGGTTCCCGGATCAACGTCGTGGCGGTCCCCGTCACCCTCGCCGCCAGCCGATGAGAATCCCGGTCACTGCCACTGGCCGGTGAGCAGCGGGTTGGCCGGTTGCTCCGCCCGGCCGATCCGCAGATCCTCGAAGATCGTGTGCCGGGCCGCCCGTTCGACCTCGGCGTCCAGGTCGATCCCGAGCTCCGCCGAGGCGTCGTGAGCTGCCCCGATCAACACGAGCTCCACGCCACCATGGTCGAGGAACCGGGACGGATCGAGTGGCGCGAAGCGCCGGCCGTGGAAACGCTCCTGCAGGTCGGCGGGGAGCTTCGCCTTACCCGGGCCCGGCAGACCGACGCCGGGGGGCGACGGCGCCTGCGGATTCTTCACCGTGACGATGTAGCTCGCCTCCGGCTCGATCTCGAGCTCGTGCTGCGGCGGCCCGGGTCGACCCGGCAGCTCCAGCTGGTACGCCAGGTGCGTGTGGTCGTCGTGCCGGGCGATGCAGTACGCCCCCTCGGCCGTGGGCCGGGCGGGCGGCTGGAACCGCTCACCGCGGGTCTTCGTCTCGTACAAATGCGGCCGGAGCGCGTCGTAGAGCTCCTCCGGCCGGCTCACCACCGCGTCTACGAACGCCCAGAAGCGGTCGTGCTCGTCGATCTCCGGCAGCCGCTTGCGACCCACGACGAGCAGCCGCAACCGCCGCCGTCCGCGCCACGGGTGCAGCACCACCAGCAGCCGCTGCACCTCACTCAGCGATGCCACGTGCTCCTCGCCCACTCGGGGGCGGTAGAGGAAGTAGATGTCGCCGTCCTCGAGCACCTCGCTCACGTCGCGGCTGCTCTCCTACCGGCTCCCATCGGACGCCTCGTAGATCCATGCCTCCGCGGCGCCCTCCGGCGCGCGCTCCAACCGGCGATATTCGAAGGTCTCCGCGGCCTCGTGCGGTCCGTGGAGCTTCAACTGGTACGCCTTGGGCGGGTCGTCCGGGTTCGGCACGTCCCAGCCCACGGTCTGCCCGTCGTACGGCCCGCCACGCAGGCGCAGGTTCACGTTGGCCACGCCTCGACGGTAGCGAAATCCGGTGCCGGCCGGGCCAGAGTCCGGCGATCCCGTACGCGGCTGACGTCCGTACCGTCAAGGTCGCCTTTTCCCCCGCCCGTCAGGAGGTGCGGGACCCGACCCCGGGCAGGTGATGGCCGCGGTGCTGGCTTTCGCGGCACGTGGAGACGCGGTCGCCAAGGGCGTGAAGCCGCGCCGGCGCACGGCGTACGCGGCGAAGCGGATCCGGTAAGCGCCGAGCGCCGCCCGTTGTGGGGGGAACGGGCGGCGCCGGGCACCGGGTCCGTACTGAACGCGGACCCGAGGTTTGGACGGAAGGCCCGGGGTCGTTGCCCTCGGCGGTTCACGCCTGGGGCGGCCGGGTGCAGAAGTCCTTCGGACCCCGGCCTTCCGCGCGGTGAAGAGTATCGGCGCCCACTGACACTCGGGCGCCGGCTATGGCCAATTTAAGCCGCCACTAAGCCGTCGATTAGCCAGTGATCACCCCGGCGGTCGGCGCGTAAGCGGTTAGCGTCAGCCCTGGTCGCGCCGCCAGTAGGTCGGCGACTCCCGGCAGAGTTGGCAGGCGTCGACGACCGGCCTGCCGAACTGACCTGAACACTGTCATGCCCTCGCCGAGACTCGAACGCGGAACCTGCGGCACCTCATGCCGCCGCCGCCTCTGCCAGTTGGGCCACGAGGGCTCGTGCTGCGAGCGGAAGATTCGAACTTCCCTCTCCTGTTCCAGAGACAGGTGTGCTGCCGACTGCACCAGCTCGCAAGGGTTCCGCTCCGGCGTACCGCCGGATGCGGACCGTGCCCCGACCAGGATTCGAACCTGGGCTCTCCGCTTTCGTAGAGCGGCGCTCTCTCCGCTGAGCCACCGGGGCGTACGACCGGCGCCCGCCCCCCGACGGGCGCCGATCGGTTCAACCCTTCACGCAGACCACCTGCTTGAGGTGCGCCACCACCTCGACCAGGTCGTCCTGCTGGGCCATCACCTTGGTGATGTCCTTGTACGCGCCGGGGATCTCGTCGACCACCCCGGCGTCCTTGCGGCACTCCACGCCGGCGGTCTGCCGGGCCAGGTCGGCCGTGCTGTACGTCCGCTTCGCCTGCCCGCGCGACATCCGCCGCCCGGCCCCGTGCGACGCGGAGTTGTACGCGTCCGGGTTTCCCTTGCCGCGCACGATGTACGAGCCGGTGCCCATCGAACCCGGGATGATGCCCAGGTCGCCCTTGCCGGCCCGGATCGCGCCCTTCCGGGTGACCAGCACGTCCACGCCGTCGTACGTCTCCTCCGCCACGTAGTTGTGGTGACAGGAGATCGGCTCGCCGAACGAGACGTGCGGGAACTCGTCCCGCAGCACGCCGCAGAGCACGGCGAGCATGACGGCCCGGTTGCGGCGGGCGTACTCCTGGGCCCACCAGAGGTCCCGGCGGTAGGCGTCCATTTCCGGAGTGCCGGCCAGGAACACCGCCAGGTCCCGGTCGGGCAGGTCGACGTTGTGCGGCAGCCCGCGGGCCACCGCCATGTGCCGCTCGGCGAGTTCCTTGCCGATGTTGCGGGAGCCGGAGTGCAGCATCAGCCAGACCTGTCCGTCGTCCGGGCCGCCCTGCTCGAGGCAGACCTCGATGAAGTGGTTGCCGCCGCCGAGCGTGCCCATCTGGTGCTGGGCCCGGTGCTCCAGCTGCGCGACCTTCCGGTCCAGCTCGCCGAAGCGCCGCCAGAAGGCGTCCCAGCCGCCCTGCTCCAGACCCCGGACCCGGCGCGGGTCGACCGGGTCGTCCCGCTTGGCGAACCCGACCGGGATCGCGGCCTCGATGGCCGAGCGCAGCGGGGCGAGGTCGTCGGGCAGGTCGGCCGCGGCAAGCGAGGTCCGCACCGCCGACATGCCGCAGCCGATGTCGACGCCGACCGCGGCCGGCGAGACGGCCTGCCGCATGGCGATGACCGAACCGACGGTCGCGCCCTTGCCGAAGTGCACGTCGGGCATGACGGCGACGCCCTGCACCCAGGGCAGCGCGCCGATGTTGCGCAGCTGCTTGGCCGCCTGCGCCTCGATCGTGTACGGGTCGGTCCAGACCCGTACCGGCGCCCGGGTACCGGCCAGCGGGGTGAAACCCATCGTCGTCTCCTCGTGTCGGGGGTGTGATCGAGCGGCTGGCCGGATTCGAACCGGCGATCTTCACCATGGCGAGGTGACGCGCTTCCTGACTGCGCTACAACCGCGAGGGGTCGTCCCGGGTGGGACGAACGTAGGCCGTACGGGACTCGAACCCGTAACCGCCCGGCTGAGAACCGGGTGAGCTGCCAATTGCTCCAACGGCCCGTGCGGGACGGTACGGACCGTCCCGGCTGTCTCCCCGGCCGGCGCGTCGGGGCGCCGGCCGGGGTCGTGCTCATGCCGTCCACTGTGGAGTTGAAAAGGAGCGACGTCACCGGCCACGGTCGGGACATGTCGGAAGTGGGCTGCGTCCTGGGTGCGGGAGTGGGTGACGAAAAAGCCGCCCGGTCCCTTTCGCGGGGCGGGCGGCTGCGCTTGACGCGCTGGCGCTAGTCGCGCCGCCACCCCGACCGCTGGTACTGCCGCCGGCACAGTTTCAGGGCTCGTTCGCCGGCGAGCAGCAGGGCACCACCGCGCGGCATGGGCCGCGGGGCCTCGGTGCGGGTGTGCTGCGACACGGCGTACTCCCTGGGTGGATCCGGTTGATGTTGCTCATTGACGGTAAGGGCGGTCGTCCGGCGCCGCAACGGATATTCGATCAATGGTTCGGCGGGTACCGAAGGATCGGGCATCTAGCCTGCTCGCCGGGACCGGACGCGGCACCGGTCCGGACGGGAGGCGATGGCGTGGAACTGAGGCAGCGGGTGGCGGAGCGGTTCCGCGAGGTCAACGGGGACCACCCGATGACGGCGGCGGACGACGCGTACGTCAGCGAACAGTTCGTGGTCCTGGACGAGCTCTGCGCGGCCACCGGGCGGGACCCGGAGGACGTACGCCGGCTGATGCTGGACCGGCGACTGCCGCTGCCGGGCTATCTGCGCTCGGACGGCGCGGAGATGGTCCCGGCCGACCTGTTCGCGCTGGCCGAGCGGGCGGGCGGCGCGAAGCTGCTGGCGACCTGGTTCGTCGGGCACTGGCCCGATCCGGTGCAGGGCGTGGCGGAGTGGGACGCCTACCTGAGCGGCCAGTACGTCTGCCTGCGCTCGGTGACGCCGGAGAGCATTCGGCGCAAGGACGAGCTGACCGCGGCGATCCGGTCGGCGGCGGACGACCGGGACGCCGGTTCGGCAACCTGGTCGGCCCGGCTGCACGCGCTGGTCGACGAGTTGGACGCGTTGGAGCCGGCGTTCACCGGGTACGACCGGCTCCGGTTCGGTGGCCCGACGTCCCGGGACACCTGCATCGACGCGGTCCGCGCCCGCCACCCGCGCTGACCGGGGTCACCGCGACTCGGGGCGGGCGGTGACCCGGCGCTCGACGGCGAGGAGGTAGTCCTTGCGGTTGAGCGGGTTGTGGTCCCAGCGGGGCCGGCTGGGGGCGGTACCGCGTACCGGCTGGTAGTGGTCGAACTCGGACTCGAGGACGCCCTCGCCCCGGGTCAGCGCCGGCAGTCGCTGTTCCAGCGCGTGCACCCGCCCGGCCGGCACATCCCCTTCCACCAGGTACGACGTCCCCTGGACGGTGGAGGTGCGGGGTACCGCGTCGAGCCGGGCCAGCACCGGCAGCACCGTGCCGAACAGATCGGCCGGCAGCTCCAGACGGAAGCGGTGCATCGGCTCGTGGACCCGGGTGCCGGCCCGGGCGAGCGCCGCCATCAGGACCAGCGGTGTGAGGTTGCGGAAGTCCCCGGCAGTGCTGGACATGCTCTTGTCGAACACGCCGTGGGAGTGGCTCTGCCGGGCCCAGTAGCCGCCGTGGGTGAGGGTGAGCCGGCAGTCGATGACCTGCCAGCCGCACAGGCCCTGCCGCAGGGTCTCCCGGACGGTCTCCTCGATCGCCTTGAGGAAGGCCAGCGGCATCGAGCCGAGTTCGATGCCGAGCCGGAACTCGAACCCGCTGCCCGCCGGCGCCGGTTCGACCCGCAGGCCGACCGTGCCAAGGAACGGGTTCGGCTCCTTGCCGATCCACTCGACGGCGGCGCCGACGCCCACCGGCCGTTCGACGCAGACCGTGGTGGTCTCCCGGAACGTGACCTGGACGCCGTGCTCGTCGGCGAGGGTGGCCTGGATGACCTCCTTCTGCACCTCGCCGTAGAGGGACACGGAGATCTCCTGCCGGAGGTCGTCCTGGCGGAGGTTGATCAGCGGATCCTGCTCGGCGAGCTGGGCGAGGGCGGTGTGCAGGGCCGCCCGGTCGGCCGCCCGGCAGGGTACGACGACGGTCTCCAGCGTCGGCGGGGAAAAGTGGTGCCGCCCGGCCGGCCGGTCGGGCGCGACCCCGAGGACATCCCCGATCCGGACGTCGGACAGGCCCCACAGCTTGGCGATCCGGCCGGCGCCCGCCGTCTGGGAGGGCACCGCGTCGCCGTCGGAGAAGACGCTGATCGCGGTGACCTTGGCCTCCGCGTCGCGCCCGATGCGGATCCGGTCGCGGACCCGGACCACGCCGGTGAAGATCCGGGCGTACGCGATCTTCTCCCCGGCCGGGCCGCGTTCGACCTTGAAGACGGTGCCGGAAAGCGGCGCGTCCTCGTCGCCCGCCGCCACCGGCAACAGCTCGGCGATGCCGGCCGTCAGCGCCGCCACCCCGGCCCCGGTGATCGCCGAACCGGCGAAGACCGGGTGCACGCGCGCCCGGCCGGTCTGCGCCGCCAGCGCCCGGCGCAGCCGGCCCGCGGACACCGCGCGCTCGTCCTCGACGTACGCGGCGAGCAGCGCGTCGTCGTGCGCGGAGAGGAGGTCGACCAGCCGATCGGTGAAGGCCGAGTCGTCGGACCCGAAGGGCGTACAGCGGGCGGCCGGGGTGCCGGAGGCGTCGACCCACCCGGTGGCGACCACGTGGGGCGTCAGCTTCTCGGCGATCTGGCGCAGCACCCGTTCCGGGTCGGCGCCGGCCCGGTCCACCTTGTTGATGAAGATCAGGGTGGGGATGCGCAGCCGTTGCAGCGTCCGCATCAGCACCCGGGTCTGCGCCTGTACGCCCTCGACGGCGGAGACGACCAGCACCGCCCCGTCGAGCACGCTGAGCACCCGCTCGACCTCGGCGATGAAGTCGGGGTGGCCGGGGGTGTCGATGAGGTTGACCGTCACCCCGTGGACGACGAACGAGACGACGGCGGAGCGGATGGTGATGCCGCGCTGCCGCTCCAGCGCCATGGTGTCGGTGCGGGTGTTGCCGTCGTCGACGCTGCCGAGTTCGTCGATGACGCCGGCGCTGTGCAGCAGCCGTTCCGTCAGGCTCGTCTTACCGGCGTCGACATGGGCCAGGATTCCCAGGTTGAGCGTTGTCACGAAGCGTCATGTCCTTCGGGTCGATGGCGATTCCCTTCTGGTTGGACATGCACGCTGCTCGCATTGCCTGGCTCCTCTGCTCGATCGGGCTGGTGACCGGATTGCACCAGCCGGCCCCGGACGGGGACAACCGATTAACTCGCCAGGCGGTGGGTCTCGACGTGATGCGGGTTCGTCATCACACCGAGCACGTTGCCGAACGGGTCGACCACCGAGGCGGTGACGAAGCCCAGGTCGCCGCGCTTCCGAACCGGCTCGTACTCCCGGGCCCCGGCGGCCAGCAGCCGGTCGACGACCGCCTCGACGTCGTCGACGTGCCAATAGACGATCGCGCCGCCCGGCCGTTCCGCCGCCCCCGGCGGCGCGTACCGGCGGTCGATCAGACCGAGCTCGTCCTGGTGGTCGCCGAGGCGGAACTCGCAGTACGCGGAGCGGCCGTCCGGGCCGGACCGCTCGAAGTAGGGCTCGACGCCGAGCAGGTCCGCGTACCAGGCTCTGGCCGCGGGAAGGTCGGCGGCCCAGAAGCTGACGGTGGCAAGTCCTCGCAGCACGGTGGGTCCCTCCGTCGTCCGGCGCTCCTGCCGGGACGCTACGACGCGGGTACGACGATCCAGCGTCGTCCAGCGCGCCGTCGGGTCACACGTCGACGGTCAGCCGGACCGTGACGATGTCGCCGGCGTCGAGCCCTTCGGCCTGCCGTACGGCGGCCTTCACCGGCACGATGTACCGCCCGTCTTTGGGGAACAGCGAGGTCGTCCACCGGGTCGCCCCGATCCGGGCGGTCACCGGGATCATGCCCCAGCCGTAGGTCACGGCCCGGGAGGCCGCCTCCAGTTCGCCGCACTCCGCGGTCGGGACGGTGACGAAGTACCAGGGCGCCGGGCCTCTCCAGAACCAGATCTCGCCGGTGAACTCCAGATCCACCGCGCCAGGATACGAGCCGCCGACCCAGATGCTCAGCGGCGCGGCCGGCCTTCCCGTCAGCCGACGGCGACTAGTCCTTCTTGCACTTCAGGAAGGGGAACCGCGCCGCGAGCTCGCTCAGGTCGACGCCGCTGCGCCAGGCGTCCACCACCTGGACGATCGGCAGCAGGTCACAGGTGTCCCCGTGGGCCCGCACCCGCCCGTCCCCGGAGATGTCGATCATGAAATACCGGGCCTCGGCGCCCAGCCCCACCCGAACGACTCCCCGGTCGCAGCTCATCTCGGCGTGCGTGTAGCGGCTGCGCCCGTTCTCGGGAGCGCTCAGCCGGCCGATGTCGAGCTGGTGCAGAGCGGCGCAATCGGCGAGCGCGGCCGCCAGCCCGCCCCGCTCGACCAGGTCGGGGTAGAGGCGCACACCCAGCGCCGTCGACACGTCGCTCATGACTGACTCCCACTTCCTTGTGACAGCACCATCGCGCGCAGGTTACGAAGCCGTTTCCTGCACCCGCCCGGTCATACTGTCCCCTCGGAACCGGATGCGGCAATAGGAACGGTCGACAAAGGGCCGAGGGGCCCTGATCAGCGGTGGTTTCGCGGGGACGCTTCGGTAGCATCCGCCCGTGGCGCGGATCCGCTGTGACTTCTTCTCCGAGGCCCTGGACATGGGCACGTCGATGACGGTACTCCTGCCGGAGCGGGCGTCGTCGCAGATCGGCATGGCGGGCAGCCCCGTCGTCGGTGACCCACCGGTGCTCTATCTGCTGCACGGCCTGACCGACGACGACACGATCTGGACCCGGCGCACCGCCATCGAGCGGTACGTCGCGCCGCTCGGGCTGGCGGTGGTGATGCCGCAGGCCGGGCGGAGCTTCTACCGCGACGAGGAGCACGGCAACCGGTACTGGACGTTCCTCAGCAGCGAACTCCCCGAAATCTGCCGGTCGCTCTTCCGGATCTCCGAGCGGCGGGAGGACACCTTCGTCGCCGGCCTGTCGATGGGCGGCTACGGGGCGGTGAAGTGGGCGCTGCGCGACCCCGGCCGGTTCGCGGCGGCGGCCAGCCTCTCCGGCGCGCTGAACGTGGCGGAGCGGCGGGAGCACCCCACCAGCCCCGTCGACCCGGCCGTCTGGCACACCGTGTTCGGCGACCGGGAGGTGCGGGGCACCGACGACGACACCATCGCGCTGCTGGAGCGCGCCGGCGACGACCTGCCGGCGCTCTACGTCGCCTGCGGCACGGAGGACTTCCTGTACGAGGACAACACCCGGTTCGTGGAGACCGCCCGGCGGCGCGGGCTGCCGCTGACCGTGGACTTCTCCCCCGGCGACCACGACTGGGCGTACTGGGACGCCAAGATCCAGGACGTGCTGGCCTGGCTGCCGCTGCGGGGCGAGCCGGTCAGCGGTCGCTGACCGGCACGGTCAGCTCCCGGTACGCCGACAGCACCGCCTCGGTGCGCTCGGCCAGTTCTGGGACGGGGTCGGTGCCGACCGGCGGGCCCGCGTCCACGGTGGCGTCGACGGCGGCCAGGGTGCCGAGCGCCTTACGGCTGGCCCGCGCCGCCCGCCGCTCGGCGGCCCGCCGGTAGGCGAACTCCGCCCACCGCTCGGCCAGCGCGGCCAGCTCCGCGGTCCGGCGGGTGATCTCCGCGTCCAGCTCGTCGAGGGTGTCGCCGAGCAGCCGGGTCCGCAGCTCCAGCTCGTCGCGGACCGGATCGTCGCCGGCGAGGCCGTACCCGGCCGTTCGCACGGTGGCGTGCGCCGCCTCGACCCGCTGGCGGCGGGCGACGAGGAGGGCGTGATCGAAGCGGGCGCGCTCCAGCGCCAGCCGCGTCGGCCGCAGCTCGATCATCGGGTGCAGCTCCGGCAAGGACCGGAGCAGGCTGGCATACGCCTTGCCGATCGGGATCCAGATCCGCCAGCCGTACGCCCCGGTGAGCACCACGTGTCGGCGGCTGCCCAGCGCGGCCAGCACCGGCGTGGCCGCCAACGCGGTCGCCCCGACCAGCACCAGCGCCGTGTACCGGTGGCCGCTGGACAGGAAGCCGCCCGCGACGGAGCCGCTGACGGCGCAGCCGAGGTAGGTGAGCTTCGGCACCGACGGGCGGGCCAGAGGGCGCAGCCACGGCACGCGGGACGGGCCGTACACGACGACCTTCCGCTCACCCAACGTCCCACCCCTTCCGGTCGTACACATTGTGGAGCACGGTTCGCCCGGACGCGCCGCACCTCCGGCGCGGGCCGGAGGTGCGGTGTGGCGGATCAGGCGCGGGCCGGCTCGCCGTCGCGGGCCCGCCAGGTCCGGTACCAGCGGCGCAGCGGCACCGGGTACGCGACCACCGCGGCCACCGCCATGACGGCCACGCCGCCGAGGGTCCGTGCGGTTCGTCCGGTCATCGTCGGCCTCCTTCTTCTAGCTGCGGGTCAGCACGACCTTGAGCGCGCCGGTCTCCGCCGGACGCGAGAAGACGTCGTACGCCTCGAGGATCTGGTCGAGGGCGAACCGGTGGGTCACCATGTGCGCCGTGTCGAGCTGGCCGGCGACCAGCATGTCCAGCAGCGTCGGCGTGGTGCGGGTGTCGACCAGGCCGGTGGTGATGGTGACGTTGCGGATCCACAGCTGCTCCAGGTGCAGCGTGGCCGGCTTGCCGTGCACGCCGATGTTGGCGACCCGCCCGCCGGGGCGCACCAGGGTGGTGCAGAGTTCGAAGGTGGCCGGCGTGCCGACCGCCTCGATCACCACGTCGGCGCCGAGGCCGCCGGTGACCGAGCGGACGACCTCGAGCGGGTCGTCGTCGACGAGCACGGTCAGATCCGCGCCGAACTGCTTGGCCGCGTCGAGCCGGCTCTGCGCCTTGTCGACGGCGATGATGTGGGTCGGCGAGTAGAGCCTCGCGCCCTGGATGGCGGCCAGCCCGATCGGGCCGGCACCGACCACCACGACGGTCTGGCCGGGGCGGACCTGGCCGTTGAGGACGCCGACCTCGTACGAGGTGGGCAGGATGTCGGCCAGCAGGACGGCGGCCTCGTCGGAGACCGACGCGGGCAGCTTGTACGTGGACAGGTCCGCGAACGGGATGCGGGCGTACTCGGCCTGCACGCCGTCGACGAGGTGGCCCAGGATCCAGCCCCCGCCGCCGAGGCACTGCCCGTAGGCGCCCTCGCGGCAGTAACGGCAGACGCCGCAGGCGGAGATGCACGAGGCGAGAACCCGGTCGCCCTCCTTCAGGTTGCCGACACCGTCACCGACCGCCACGACCGTGCCGACCGCCTCGTGGCCGAGCACCCGACCGGACTGCACCTCGGGGACGTCGCCGCCGAGGATGTGCAGGTCGGTGCCACAGATGGTGACCGCGTCGACCCGGATGATCGCGTCGCGCGGGGCGGCGATGGTGGGATCGGGGATCTCGGACCAGGACTTCTCGCCCGGCCCGCCGTACACGAGTGCCTTCATGGCTCCTCCTCACGCTGTTGTCACCTTCCACGGTTCTCGCAGGGGTGACCGGCGGGCAGGGTCGGAGGACCCATCGGCGGGGACCGAAGTCCCGGCCCGTTCGACGGCGTGGCGCTCAGACCCCGACCGAGCCGTCGATGGCTTCCCGCAGGAAGTCGGCGTGTCCGTTGTGCCGGGCGTACTCGTGCATCATGTGCAGCATCACCAGCCGCAGGGAGACGTCCTCGCCCCACCGCTCCTGATGGCCGGTGACGTCGAGGGACTCCGCCTCCCGCTCGATGCGGCGGGCGTGCTCGACCTCCCGCTGCCACGCCTCGAACGCCTCCGACCGGCTGGCCGTCGCGGCGTCGTACGCCTCCTGGTAGTCGCCCATCCCCGACCAGACCAGCGGGATGTCCTCGCCGTTGATCACCCGGCGGAACCAGGCGCGCTCCACCTCGGCCATGTGCCGGACCAGGCCGAGCAGGGACAGCGTCGAGGGCGGGGAGGACTGCCGGCGTAGCTCCTCGTCGGTCAGGCCCGCGCACTTCATCGCCAGGGTGGCGCGGTGGAAGTCGAGGAAGGCGCGCAGCGTCTCACGCTCCCCGGCGAGCAGGGGCGGGCCGATCCGTTCGGTCTCCACGGTGGGTCCTTCCGGCGATGGTTGGCAGGGATCGACCGGGAGCCTAGTCTCAGCGAATCGATCCACACTCGAAGGGATCATGAATGCACCCGCACCTCAAACGTTCCGCGCTGGTCGCCTCGGCGGTCACCGCGGCCCTGGTGGCCGGCGGCACGACCGTCCAGGCCGCCGGCGAGACCTACGACCACAACGCCACCGCGACGGTCTTCGCCCCCAACCCCGTGCAGCAGCTCGGCGACGAGACGCTGACCGACCAGAAGGACGCCGACTACCCGGCGCTGGCCGGGGCGTACCGGTCGGTGACACTGACCAACCTCGACGGCTCCGGCACCCTCACCGGCAAGTACGTCGTGGTGAAGAGCGGCACCGGCACGCCGGCCCGGATGGTGGACGGCGCCTTCCCGGCGTGGCACCGCGACGCGGACCAGTTCGAGCAGGTCATGGGCTACCACTGGGTCAACACCGCCCAGGCGTACCTGCAGTCGCTCGGCTTCGGCAGCACCCTGCGGCCGGTCAACCAGCGGCAGATCGAGCTGCGCATCGACCAGTTCGGCGGGGACAACTCGTTCTTCCGTGAGGACAAGGCCAACATCACCCTGGGCAAGGGCGGCGTGGACGACGCCGAGGACGCCGAGGTGATCGTCCACGAGTACGGCCACTCGGTGCAGGACGGGCAGGTGCCCGGCTTCGGCACCAACCTGGAGTCCGGCTCCATCGGTGAGGCGTTCGGCGACTACCTGGCCGTCGTGGTGACCAGCTGGGCCACCGGTACGCCGACGAAGACCCCGGAGGCCTGCGTGGCCGACTGGGACTCGGTCTCCTACACCCGCACCGTCCCGCACTGCCTGCGCCGGCTCGACGGCAACAAGGTCTACCCGCAGGACGTGCGGGGCGAGGTGCACGCCGACGGGGAGATCTGGTCGCGCGCGCTGTGGGACATCCGTACCGCCCTCGGCGACACCAAGGCCACCACGCTGATCGTGGACGCGCAGTTCGACTTCGCCCCGGACACCTCGTTCCGGGACGCCGCGCTGGCCACCGTGGCCGCCGCGCAGCAGCACTACGGGTCCTCCGCCGCCACGGCGACCCGGGCCGCGTTCCAGGCCCGCGGGATTCTCTGACCGCTGGTATCGCGGGCCGCCCCGGTCGGACCGACGTCCGGGCGGGGCGGCTCAGCGCAGCGAGGAGCGGGCGACCGGGAAGTCGAAGTACGTCTTGGGGTACGGCTCGTCGGTGAACCGGTAGTGCCACCACTCGCGCGGGTAGTTCTCGAAGCCCTGCGCGCTCATCAGCCGCCGGAGCAGCGCCCGGTTGTCCCGGGCCGCGCCGGTGACCCGGGCGTCGGCGGTGTGCGCGAGCGCGTCGAAGCAGTCGAAACCGGTGCCCATGTCGACGCTGTTGTCGGGGAACCGTTGCCCGGGCGGCGCGGTGCAGGAGACCAGCGGCTGGCCGGGCAGGTACGCCGGCTGGTCGGCGGTGGGGACGGCGACCAGGGTCAGGTCGAGGGTGCTGCCCCGGCTGTGCGCGGTCGGCGCGCCGATGTAGCCCTCCGCGAAGAGCCGGTCCTTGGCCACGCCGGGATAGAACTCGGCCTTCATCTGCTGCTCGGCGGGATTCTTCGCCCAAGCGACGAAGTCGTCGACCGCCCGCTGCGGGCGGTAGCAGTCGTACACCTTGAGGCTGTGGCCCTGGGCCAGCGCGGCGGTCTGCACCCGGTGCAGCGCCTCGGCCGCCCGGCGGGTGAGCAGGCAGAGCGGCTCGCGGTAGCCGGCGATCGGCCGGCCGACGAAGTTGTGCGCGGTGGCGTACCGGATGTCGGCGCGAATGCCCGGGTCGACGTCGGAGAGCACGACGAAGTCGGCGGGGGCGCGGGGCCCGCTGGGTGTCGGCGTCGGGGTC
>NZ_QGGF01000436.1 GCF_003857015.1 Micromonospora globispora
GTCCAGGCCCACCGCGGCCCGCGCGCGCCGGCCGGCGCGCGGCGGCACCCGCCCCACCTCGCGCAGCCAGTGCCAGGTGTCCGCGACCGTCTCGGCCACCGGACGGCAGACCAGCCCCGCCGCGTACGCCCGCTCCACGCCCCGCTCCTGCAACCACCGGTACTCGTGCCCGAGCGGGATCCAGATCGGCAGGTCGTTCCAGGGCACGACGCCGGCCGCCAGGATCGGCTCCGGATCCGTCCAGCGCAGCACCGCGCCCGAGCCGGTCACCGTGATGGCCGCGTCCAGCAGCTCACTCATCGTCGTGTGCCCGGTCCGACTCACCACGTTGTACGCCCCGGCGAGCCCCTCCGCGCCCCGGTCCAGCAGCCAGGCCGCCAGGTCCCGCACGTCGACGTACTGGAGCGGCAGGTCCCGCGGGCCGGGCGCCAGCACCTCGCCACCGCGGGCGATCCGGTTCAGCCACCAGGGCAGCCGCCCGATGTCCTCCCCCGGCCCGAGGATCAGCCCGGCCCGGGCCAGCAGTGCCCGGTCGCCGAGGACCTCGACGGCGGCCCGCTCCCCGCCCGCCTTCAACCTCGGGTAGTCCCCGTCGAGCGCGTCGGCGTCCGCCGCCACGGTCGGTGCGTCCTCGTCCGAGCCCGGCTCGACCGGCTCGGCGTAGACCGAGCCGCTGGAGACGTAGACGTAGTGGCCCACCGAGCCGGCCAGCGCCCGCGCCGCGTCCCGCACCGCCCGGGGCGCGCCGTCCCAGGTGTCCACCACGACGTCCCACTGCCCCCCGGCCAGCTCGGACAACCCGTCCGCCGCCGTCCGATCACCCCGCAACCGGTGTACGCCGTCGGGCACCTTGCCGTGCAGGCCCCGGTTGAACACCGTGACCGCCCAGCCGCGACGTACCGCCTCGGTCACGGTGGCCCCGCCGACAAATCCCGTTCCGCCCAGCATCAGCAGTCTCATGGGTTCAGCCTGCCGCCTGGGGGTGGTCCGCGGCGCACTGTTCACGGTCGGCGGATCTGCCGTGGGCAGAAGGAGGTCCTGCACCGGCTGGCTGGCTGAGGCGTCTGGGGCCGATGTCCGGTTTGTGGGCGTGACCGGCGGCACCCTGACGACGGAATCGTGGCCGGGCCGGGGGCGTTACACATGCCGGACGATCGAGTACCGGCCCGGATCGAGGGGGCTGGTGGATGGGCCCGGGCCGGAATGTTGGCGGGCCGCCGGTCGTTACACATGGTCCCGGCGCCGCGAAGAGGCCCCGCCCCGCGGTCGACCCGGACAGAGACTTTCCCCTTTTGCTTTTCGAGCGCCTGACGGTGCTTGCGCATGGTTCCCGACCCCCATCGGGCGTGCGCCGACCCCCGAATGGAGCTTTCCATGAACACGATCTTCCGTAAGAGCGTTCTTGGTGTTGCTGGTCTCGCGTTCGCCGGTGGTCTGGCCGCCGGTCCGCTGAACCACCACGACACCACCCCGACCACCACCGCCCTCACCCCGGTCGTTGCGGTGCAGGCCGACAAGCCGGCCGTGGACACCGCCAAGCTGATCCCGCACGGTGTGCAGGGCGCGCAGTCGACGATCACCCTGAACGACGAGCAGGTTGGTAATGCGAAGGCGATCATCGCGGCGACGAAGAAGGCCGGTATGCCGGAGCGGGCCGCGGTCATCTCCATCGGCACCAGCCTGCAGGAGTCGAAGCTGGAGAACCTGGGTCACCTGGGTGACCGCAACGACCACGACTCGCTGGGCCTGTTCCAGCAGCGCCCCTCCAGTGGTTGGGGTACGCCGGAGCAGATCACCGACCCCGAGTACTCCACCACCGCCTTCCTCAAGGGCCTCAAGCAGGTCGACGGGTGGCAGGACATGCCCCTGACCGAGGCCGCGCAGACGGTGCAGGTGTCGGCCTACCCGGACGCCTACTCCCAGTGGGAGCAGCAGGCCGCCGACCTGGTCGCCCAGCACTGGAACAGCTGACCCAAGCAAACACCGCTGGCCGGCATCCCTGACGGGGTGCCGGCCAGCGGCGTATCCAGATGCACCGACACCCGCGGTAGGTGCGAGGTCACGCCGCCGGGCGGAGGATGACCGTCCAGGTGGTCGTGGTGGTGCTGGCCGCGGCGCCGGTCGCGGTCAGACCGCCGTAGCTGCCGGTGGGAACCGTGCTACCCGAGTCGGCGAGCAGGACCGTGACCCGACCGCCGCCGCTCTGCGAGCTGTTGCTGCGTACGTCGACGCCGGGCGGCGGGGTCAGCGCGGTGGAGAGCCCGTCACCGTGCATCCAGTACGACACGCCCCAGCTCTGCGCCGCCGTCACCGGGGCGTACGGGGTGATCCGGGTGGCCGAGCTGGCGGTGTCGGTGGCGCGGCCGAGCGCCTCAATGGGCTGCGCCGGGTCGACACCCCGATACCCGGCCACCACGAGGTTGCCCTTGGACTGCGCGTCGAGGGTGACCTGTACCGTCGATCCGGCGTCCCCAGCGGCCGCGACCTTCCACCATGCGGTGGTGGTGGCGAAGCCGCCGTCCAGTCGGTCGAGCTGCGTCCAGCCGGTGACCCCGGTCGGTTGTCCGGTGCCGGCGTGGGTGTTCTGGCTGAGGAAGAGCAGCAGCGTGTCCCCCGCCTGGACGGACGACGGGACCGCCACGGAGTGGCTGGTCCAGTTGGCGTTCGCGGTGGCCTGCCCGACGAAGGAGATCCGCTCGGCGACCGGCGCGACCGTGACCTCCCTGGTGGCGGTGCCCGTGGCGCCCCGGTCGTCGGTGACGGTGACGGTGACCGGGTAGGTGCCGGCCGCCGCGTACGTGTGGGAGGTGGTCGGCACGGAGGCGGTGTCGGCGGTGGATCCGTCGCCGAAGTCCCAGCGGTAGTCCTGGACGGCGCCGTCCGCGTCGGTGGAGCCGGCTCCGGAGAACGTGCAGACCAGCCCGGAGCAGGACGGGGCGATGTCCGCGACCGGCGGCTGGTTGACGGCGCCGCCCGAGCCCTTGAGGATCTTGACGTAGTCGATGTCGCCGGCGAAGTAGTCGCAGGTGACCTTCACGCCGTCGCAGGAGCTCTTGCCGCCGATGGAGAGCTGCCAGCTGTTCGCAATGGTGCCGGTCGGCCCGGTCAGCCGGCTGGTCCGTACCCCGTCGACGTACATCTCGACGTACGTGGAGGTGCGGTTGCAGGTGACGGTGTGCCACTGCCCGTCGGCGATCGACACGTCGGTGTAGCCGGTGCGGGTCGAGCCGTCACCGCCGCGGAACATGCACCTCGGCATGCCGCTGGGGGCCTCGAACTTCCAGTAGCCGCCCGCCGTCGCGCCCTGTCCCTTCTGGAGGATGTTCCCGAAGGAGTACGTGGTGCGGTAGCGGATGGTGAAGGAGAAGTCCCCCGCGTCCGGGTTGAAGTCGGTGCTGTGCGGAACCAGGTTGACATGACCCGGGACGTACTCCATGTCGCTGGGCAGGTGGGTGGCGAACCGGTGGCCCGTCGACCCGGCGTAGAGCGCCCCGGTCACCACCTCGGAGCCGACCGTGCCGTCCCGGCCGTTGCCGCTGCTGTCCTTCAGCACGGTCGCCCCCGTCGGCTCGTCCATGCTCCAGAACGCCACCGTCCGGGTGGCGGTCGCCTGGACCGGCGAGCCGCCGACCACGATGCCCGCGGCCGCCATCAGCGCAACGACACCGAGTCGACCGACCGCACGCCTCCAGCCTCGTCCGGTACCTGACCGCATGCGATCGCCTCCCTGGTCCGTGAGTTCTCACCCTGGCACGGGCGAAGCGTGCCGTTCCATGGCCCGTTGGGCGCATCTTGTGCCTGCCCTCAGGTCGAGCGGACCGGCCGATGTGGCCAGTCGGACGGGGCCGGTCGCGCACGTACGGCGACACTTTGCTGACCCTCACCGTTGCGTTGTCCGAAGGAGGGACCCACCGTGCGGAGGGAGTTGACGATGCGAAAAGGCCCAGCTCAGTGAGCCGGGCCGATCGTCAGGAGTGGGCGATACTGGGTTTGAACCAGTGACCTCTTCCGTGTCAAGGAAGCGCGCTCCCACTGCGCCAATCGCCCGCGCGCTCGCCGGGTGGAGACACCGGCGGCGGTCGGCCCCGTGAGGGGCGGATCGCGAGCGGACGACGGGATTCGAACCCGCGACCCTCACCTTGGCAAGGTGATGCGCTACCAGCTGCGCTACGTCCGCGTGCCGCCGGCTTTCGTCAGCGACTGGGAGAACTGTACCCGATGACAAGATCGTCGTTCGGCAGACCCCGCGACGCGCTGGCCGGTCGCGTCACCGAGGTGGCGACGCTCTTTCTGACCTGCGGGGTTCAGGGTGCCGGCAAGACCACCCTGGCCCGCCGGTTGGAGCAGCGGTACGGGGCGCTGCGGCTCACCGCCGACGAATGGCTGCACGACCTCGGCTACCCGGCGACCGGGGCGGCGCTCGACGCGTACCGGGACGGGGTGGAGCGGGTCCAGTGGCGCACCGCGCGGCGGGTTCTGGAGCTCGGGTGCGACGTGGTGCTGGACTGGGGTCTCTGGGCGCGCGAGGAGCGGGACCACTACCGGCTCGGCGCCCGCGCGGTGGGCGCCCGGGTGGTGCTCTGCGTGCTCGATCCGCCTGAGGAGGAGATCCGCCGCCGGCTTTCCCGCCGCAACGCCGAGCTGCCGCCCGGAACGTTCGGCATCTTCGACGCCGAACTGGCGGCCGCCCGCCGCTTCTACCAGCACCCGACACCGGAAGAGCTGGCCCTGTTCGATCCGCTGGAGCCCGCCGGCGAGCCGCCAGCCGGGTGACCGCCGCCACAGGCAGGTGATTGCGCTGGTGACCGACGGGGTACTGACTCCTCTCGACAGCACACCGCATCCCCCTGAAGGAGGCTGTCGTGGGAATCGGTACGAGCATCTTCCTGATCGCGGTCGGCGCGATCCTCACGTTCGCGCTCGACGCCAGCATCGGCGGGGTCAACCTCGACGTCGTGGGCTGGATCCTGATGGCGGCCGGCGTGCTCGGTCTCATCATGACGACGCTGGTCTGGGGTCGCCGCCGCGAGGTGGTCACCACGGCCGAGCCGGTGGAGTACCGGCGGGTCGAGGAGCGCCGGGACGTGGGCCCGCCGCTGTGACCCGACCGACCGGTGGCCCTCAGGCGGTCCCGGACATCTGAGCACCGAGGGGGTGCCGGCCCGACGGCCGGCACCCCTCGCCTGTCTGGCGCCTCAGCCGCGCATGAGCTCGTTCAACGCCTGGTAGTCGAGGGCGTCGGCGAGCGCGGCGTACGTCCCGGTGCCGAATGCCTCCTCGGCGGCCCGGCGAGCCACCGCGTACGCGGCCTCGGCGACCGAGGAGCCGAGGCTGACCCGGGCCACGCCGAGGCGGGCCAGTTCCGGCACCGGCGGGGCGCCCGGCCCAGCCAGCACGTTCAGCGGGGCCGGGATCGCCGCCACCAGGGCAGCGACGGTCTCCGGGTCGACCGCTCCGGGCACGAACACCCCGTCGGCACCCGCCGCCAGGTACGCCCGGGCACGCGCCACCGTTTCCCCGACACCGCCGACACCGCGCAGGAAGGTGTCCACCCGCGCGTTGACGTACAGCGGCACCTCGGCCCGGTCTGCGGCGGCCCGGACGGCGGCGAGTCGGGCGCACTGCTCGTCGACCGGGCGCAGCGGCGCGCCCCCGGCGTGCCGGGCGTCCTCGATGTTCACGCCGACGGCGCCCGCCGCGATCACCTCCTGGACGGTCGCGGCGACCTCGTCGGGGCGGTCGCCGTACCCGGATTCGACGTCGGCGGTGACCGGCAGCGGCACGGCGGCGACGACCCGCTGGATCAGGTCGACGGCTGCCTTGCGGCCGAGGGCGTCGCCGTCCGGGGCACCGAGACTCCAGGCGACCCCGGCGCTGGTGGTGGCGACCGCGCGGGCGCCGGCCGCGGCAACGATCCGGGCGCTGGCCGCGTCCCAGGCGTTGACCAGGACCAGCGGTTCGCCGGGTACGTGGAGGGAACGGAAGTGGCGGGCTTGACTGTGCTGATCGTTCACCCGGCCAGTCTGGGTCTGCGGGGCGCACGGCCGTAATGTTTCAGTCCCGGCTGAAACGAAGGAGGCGGCGTGGTCGCGATCGGGCTGTCCGCCGGTGCCGTCGCCCGGGTCCGCTTCGCGCTCTCCTGTCTCTGGGAGGTCGTCGCCAGCGTGCGGGTGCTCCGCGACCCGGGTGAGCATGCGATCCACCTGCCGTGGGTCAACCGGGTCCGGCCGCGCCTCGTCGAGGCCGGGCTGGTCGGCCCGAACGGCGGCCTGCTCTGGCAGCTCGTCCCGTCCGGGCCGGGCTACCTGGCCGACTTCCTCACCCCACCACCGGTCGGCCTGGCCCCTGAGCTGGGTGCGGAACTGGACGTACTGCGCGCCACCCCACCCGGTACGGTCCGCGCCCACCTCGACCTCTACCCCGGTGCCCGACCCCCGGTGCTGGCCGCCCTGTACGCCGAGCCGGAGGACGGGTTGCTCCGGCTCGCCGACGAGATCGCGGCGTACTGGCGGCTGGCGTTGGCCCCGGGCTGGCCGCGCATCCGGGCGCTGCTCGATGCGGAGGTGTTCCGGCGGGCCCGCCTGCTGGCGGAGGACGGCGCGGCCGGGCTGCTGAACGACCTGCACGAGCGGGTCCGCTGGGAGGGCGACGGCCTGCGGATCAGCCAGGGGCACTGCCTCGCCCCCGACGTGCCGGACGGCACCGGGCTGGTCCTGGTCCCGTCGGTCTTCGTCTGGCCGTCCGTGCTCAGTATCGCGGCGGGGGACGTGCCCCAGCTGGCGTATCCGGCACGGGGTCTCGGCACGCTCTGGGAGTGCCCGCCGGCGGCGCCGGACGCGCTGGTCGCCGTGCTGGGCAGGGGCCGGGCCCGGCTCCTCGCCGAGCTGGACGCTCCCCGGTCGACCACCGAGCTGGCCCGCCGGACGGGACTCTCCCCGGCGGGTGTGTCGCAGCACCTCACCGCGCTGCGCGCGGCCGGTCTGGTGGTGACGCACCGGCAGGGTCGGTCGCTGCTGAGCAACCGGACGGCCGTGGCGGAGGCGCTGCTGACCGCCTCGACGTGACGGGGCGAAACAGAAAAGGCTCGTCACCGGTTGTCCGGTGACGAGCCTTCTGACCTGCTCATCTGGTGGGCGATACTGGGTTTGAACCAGTGACCTCTTCCGTGTCAAGGAAGCGCGCTCCCACTGCGCCAATCGCCCTCGTCTACTGCCGAGGTGGAGACGGGATTTGAACCCGTGTACACGGCTTTGCAGGCCGTTGCCTCGCCTCTCGGCCACTCCACCGAGGTTGCCCCCGACATGCGTGGCGGCATCTCCGAGCGGACGACGGGATTCGAACCCGCGACCCTCACCTTGGCAAGGTGATGCGCTACCAGCTGCGCTACGTCCGCGTGCCCCCGGTGTAACCCGGTGACGGATGAGAACTTTAGCCGAGGCCCGGAACGGTTGCCAAATCGGGGTACCCCTCGGCGCGCCCCCGGACGGGGTGACCTCGTCCGCTATGGGTCAACCCGCCCATCGGCCGGGGTATTCCGGCGGCCCTCCGCCGGCTGGCGCCGCGGCCTGGGATCTGCCTGCACGAACCCTGTGACTGCCCTCTCAGTTCCTTTTTAACGATGTCTCTAGTAAAAACTAAGGCACTAGTGCAAAAGCCACCCAGAGAGGGTGCCATGTTCAGGAACCAGCTACTAGCAATGACGGTGGCCTTCGCCACTGCCCTCGCGGTCCCGGTCTGGCTCGCGCCAGGCGCCCCAGCCGGGACGTCCGGGATGACCGATGCCGGCACCACGTCCGGCACCGCGGCCTCGTCCGACTCGTCCCCCATGTCGGGCTCGGGCAGCGGCGCAGCCATGGACTGGAAGACCATGGACGAGCAGATGGCCAAGCGGGACAAGTCGTTCCCCGCGGCCACCAAGGGCGAAGGTGGCAAGGACCTCGCCCCCACCGTGCTCGCGGACGGCACCAAGGAGTTCCACCTCACCGCCGCCCCGACCAAATGGGAGATCGAGCCGGGCAAGACCGTCGACGCCTGGGCCTTCAACGGAACGGTGCCGGGCCCGACGATCCATGTGAACGTCGGCGACAAGGTCAAGGTCGTGGTCGACAACAAGCTGCCCGAGTCGACCAGCGTGCACTGGCACGGCATGCAGGTGCCCAACAACATGGACGGCGTGTCCGACGTGACTCAGGACCCGATCCCACCGGGCAAGAGCTTCACGTACACCTGGGACGCGACGCGGCCGATGGTCACCTGGTACCACTCGCACCACGACGGCACCAAGCAGGTGACCAGCGGTCTGTACGGCGCCATCGAGGTGGGTGACATCCCGACGCCGGACAACATCAAGCCGAACCAGGTCGTCCTGATGCAGTTGCAGGACGCCGGCACGATCGGCATGACGATCAACGGGAAGTCGTTCCCGGCCACCAAGCCGATCGACGCGCACCTCGGCGACTGGGTCGAGATCACGTACATCAACGTGGGCACCATAGAGCACCCGATGCACCTGCACGGCGTCGACCAACTGGTGATCGCCAAGGACGGGTTCCCCCTGCCGGCGCCGTACAAGGCCGACACCGTCCCGGTGTCACCCGGGGAGCGCTACACCGTCCTGGTCCACGCCGACGCCAAGGGCACCTGGGCGTTCCACTGCCACATCTTCCCGCACTCGGAAGGGGCGCAGGGAATGTTCGGCCTGTTCACGGAGATGCGCATCTCCTGACCGCGGGTAGCGGCCCCTCGCTCGGAGACCAGTTCCCGCCTCTTCCTTCCCCCTGTGCATGTCATGCGATTCGGAGGTCTTGCCGTGCCCGTCAACTCATCAAGCCCCCCGGTACCGGACTCCCCGGGACCGCTACCCCCGAACTCGGCCGGCCGCGGTGGCATCGCGGCGTGGTTCGGCTCCCTGTTCCCGATGCTCACCGGCGGCGTCGCGCTGGGCCTGCTCGTCGGATTCGTCTTCATCGCGGTCGCCCGGCCGGGCAACGCCCTGAGCATGGCCGCCTCGGGGCAGACGTCCGCCGCCGGCGCCGGTATGTCCGCTCCGGGTGCCGGCAAGAAGCTCAGCTTCGACATCGAGCTGGGCGACATGTACGTCAAGCCCGCCTCGATCAGCGTGCCGCGCGGCGCGGACGTGACGGTCAACGTCATCAACAAGGGAAATCAGCAGCACACGCTCGCGCCGGAGGGTGCGGACGCCCCGATGCTCGACCCGGGCAGGTCGTCGACCTTCCACTGGGGTGTCATCAGCCGGTCCACCCAGGCATGGTGCCTGGTGTCGGGCCACAAGGACGCCGGCATGCTGCTCGCGGTCAACGTCGAGGGCGAGCAGGCTCAGGCCGCGGCCGGTGGCAGCGCCGCGGGCAGCACCAGCGGTGGTAACGACGCGACGATCGATGCCAGCGCCAAGCCGTCCGCCGACTGGAAGGCGGTCGACCCGACGCTCCAGCCCGTCGAGGGCGGCACGACGCACAACGTCACGCTGCACGTCCAGGAGAAGACCATGGAGGTCGCCCCGGGCGTCAAGCAGGTTCGGTGGACCTACAACGGAACCGCCCCCGGCCCGATCCTGCACGGCAAGGTCGGTGACGTGTTCAACGTCCACCTGGTCAACGACGGCACGATGGAGCACTCCATCGACTTCCACGCCTCCAAGGTCGCGCCGAACGTCCAGATGCGCAAGATCAAGCCCGGTGGGTCGCTGGACTACCAGTTCAAGGCCCAGTTCGCCGGCATCTTCACGTACCACTGCGGGGCCGACCCGATGATCTACCACATGGGCAACGGCATGTACGGCGCCGTCGTCGTCGACCCGCCGCACCTCGACAAGGTGGACAAGGAGATCGTCCTCGTCCAGTCCGAGCTGAACCTCGGACCGCAGGGCCAGCCCGGTGACCTGAAGAAGATGATGACGGGCAACGACGACGCGGTCGTCTTCAACGGCTACTACAACCAGTACGCCTTCGCCCCGATCAAGGTCGCTCCCGGCGCCCGCGTCCGGGTCTGGCTCGACAACGCCGGCCCCAACCAGAACATGGCCTTCCACGTGGTCGGCACGATCTTCGACACCGTGTGGAAGGAAGGCGCGTACCGGTTGCAGCCCGGCAACGCGGAGCAAGGGGGCTCACAGACCCTCGACCTGCAGCCCACTCAGGGCGGCTTCGTCGAATTCACCCTGCCCGACGCCGGAACCTACCCGTTCATCACGCACAAGATGATGAACATGTCCCGCGGCGCGGTCGGCATCTTCCAGGTAGGAGACACCCAGTGACCGCCACCGTCACCTCAACCACGAACAGCGTCCCGACCTCGCCGGCCAGCGCCGTCACCGGGTTCCGCAACACCCTTCCGTTCGCGATCGTCACCGTGGCCTCGGTACTGGCCGGCCTGATCCACTACGCGGTGGTGCCGGAGCACCGGAGCGAGTGGGTGGTGTACGCCGTCTTCTTCACGCTGCTCGGGGCGTTCCAGCTGATCTGGGCCGCCACGGTCTGGATCGCGCGACGCCGGCCGGTGCTGCTCGTCGGTGCTCTGGTGAACGCCGTGGCGATCGGCCTGTGGATCGTCACGCGCACGGTCGGCCTTCCCTTCGGTCCGGAGGCCGGTGAGGCCGAGGCGGTCGGATTGATCGACGTACTCTGCGTCCTCGCCGAGGCCGTGGTTCTCGTCACTGCCGTCGCGGCGCTGTGGGTCTCGATTCGCCGACGGACGACCTGACCGGTGGCGGAAGGCGGGGCCGGGGACCGACCCTCCGCCCCGCCTTCCCAGCCGGCGGGCACCACGCTGCGTCCTAGTTTTTACCAATTGCTCGGGTAAAATGGTGGGCATGTTGACGGATGCTGGTGCGACCCCGGTGCTGGGCGAAAGTCGCGCCCGGGTCTTAAACGTCTTGCGCGCGGCCGGGGAACCGATGCCGGTCCAGGACGTCGCGCAGCGTGCCGGCCTGCATCTGAACACGGCCCGGTTCCACCTCGACGCGTTGGTCGATGCGGGTCTTGCCGAGCGGGAGGCCGAGAGCCGGACCGTTCCCGGTCGCCCCCGGATGGTGTACCGGGCGGCTCCCAGCGACGCGCCGGCGGGTCAGCGCAGCTATCGGCTGCTGGCCGAGATGCTGACCAGCGTGGTGGCGGGTTCGCTGCCCGACCCCAGCCAGGCCGCCGTGACGGCCGGTGAGGCGTGGGGTCGCTACCTGGCCGACCGGCCGGCACCGTCCCAGCGGGTCGACGCCGCCGAGGGTGTGCGTCGCCTGTCGGCGGTTCTGGCCGACGTCGGCTTCGCGCCCGGCGAGGTCCGTGATCCGGCGAACCCGGTGATGCCGTTGCGGCACTGCCCGTTCCTGGAGGTCGCCGCGGAGCATCGCGAGGTGGTGTGCTCGTTGCATCTGGGCCTGATGCGTGGGGTGCTGGGGGAGGTACGCGCGCCGTTGGCCGCCGACCGACTGGAGCCCTTCGTCGAGCCGTCGTTGTGCCTGGCCCATCTGCGCGCCGCCGACCCTCGTCCATGATCTCGCTGGTCAGGGAATCGGGTCGGGACGCCCGGCAAAACCGCGCGGTGCGGCCGGACCGACCGGGACAATCGGCGGCATGGACCTGCTGGAGACCTACCGACGCAGCCTGGCCGAGTTCACCGACCGGGTCGGCCAGGTCGGGCCCGGGCAGTGGTCGGAGCCGACGCCGTGCCCGGGTTGGGACGTACGCAAGCTGGTGAACCACGTGGTGAGCGAGGACCGGTGGAGCGTGGCGCTGCTGGCCGGCCGGACCATCGACCAGGTCGGCGACCGCTACGAGGGCGACCAGCTCGGCGCCGATCCGGTCCGGATAGCCCGCGAGGCGGCGGCCCAGGCCGAGCTGGCGGCCACCCATCCGGGTGCCCTGGACACCACCGTCCACCTCTCCATCGGGGAGACGCCGGCGAAGGAGTACCTGCACCAACTCCTCGCCGAGCACCTCGTCCACGGCTGGGACCTGGCGGTGGCGATCGGCGCAGACCCGCGGATGGACGCCGACGCGGTGCACGAGTGCGCCCGGTGGTTCGCCGAGCGAATGTCGGACTACCAGCGCGGCCAGCTGGTCCGGCCGGGGGTGGACGTGCCGGCGGACGCCGACGAGCAGGACCGGCTGATCGCGGCCTTCGGCCGGGACCCGGACTGGGCCCCGGCCTGACCGCCCGCCGCGACCGGACGCCGCGGGATACGGCGTTTGGCGCGGGTCAGCCGGCGTACGGCTCGGGGGTGGTCGCGGGCCGACGGCGCTGACGCTCCCGCAGCCGGCGCAGGGCCGGCGGGTGGACGTTGGCCCGCTCCAGGTCGCCGCCGTAGTGGGCGAGCACCCGGTGGTCCATCACCCGCCGCCAGACCGGCGGGATCACCGCGGCGACCACCATGGTGGCGTAGCCGGCGGGGAGCTGCGGCGAGGAGTCGAAGCTGCGCAGCGTCTGGTAGCGGCGCAGTGGATTCGCGTGGTGGTCACTGTGCCGCTGGAGCTGGAAGAGGAAGACGTTGGTGACCGTCCGGTCGCTGTTCCAGCTGTGCCGGGGATCGACCTTCTCGTACCGGCCGGCGACGGTGCGTTGCCGGGCCAGCCCGTAGTGCTCCAGGTAGTTGACCACCTCGAGCAGGGAGAAGCCGACCACCGCCTGGAGCAGCAGGAAGATCAGCACGCCGGGACCGAAGACGAGCACCAGCGCGCCGTAGAGCAGCACGGTCATCGCCCAGGCGTTGAGGATGTCGTTGCGCCACGTCCACAGGCTGCGACCGCGGATGCGGAACCGGCTGGTCTCCAGCCGCCAGGCCGAGCGCAGGCTCCCCCAGACGGTACGCGGCCAGAACGCCCAGAAGCTCTCCCCCAGCCGGGAGCTGGCCGGGTCCTCCGGGGTGGCGACCCGGGTGTGGTGACCCCGGTTGTGCTCGACGTAGAAGTGCCCGTAGCCGGTCGGGGTCAGGGCGACCTTGGAGAGCCGGCGCTCCATCGTCTCCCGCTTGTGGCCCAGCTCGTGCGCGGTGTTGATGGCGATGCCGTTCACCACGCCGACCGTGGCGACCAGTCCGGCGGCGCCGATCCAGGGGAGCCCGCCGCGGGCCCAGACGGCGCAGCACAGCACCAGCGCGGCGTACTGGGCGGGCAGGTAGAGGTAGGTGAGCCAGCGGTAGTACCCGTCGGCGGCCAGCCGCGGCACCACCTCCTCCGGCGGGTTGCGCCGGTCGTCGCCGAGCAGCAGGTCGACCACCGGGAGCACCCCGAAGACGACCGCCGGGGTGAGCCACCACGCCCAGGCGTCACCGGTCCCCCGCCAGGCGAGCCAGGCCAGGAAGGGCAGCACCGGGACGAGCAGGGCCAGCGGCCAGAGCGGCTTGCGGGTGTCCCGCCAGGCGACGGGTGGAACGGTCGCGTCGGTGCCGGTCGTCATCGTCAGCCTCCGATCTCTGCACTCCTTCCCCGACTGTGGCAGCCACCGCCTGGTTTTACAAGAGGCTAGTTTTTGTAAAGTTGACGATGCCCGATACGCGGCGGGGCCGGGAGTTCCCTCCCGACCCCGGCGACCCCCGATCAGCGACCGACCTACCGCCACCGCTGTCGCGGGCCGGGCCGCTCGAACGCCAGGCCCGGATCATCCCCGGCACCCTTGACCGGCCGGAGCAGATGCCGCAGCCGCACCAGCAGACCCGCCCCGAGGAAGAGCAGCAGTCCACCGAGGAGGAAGGCCGCCTGCACCACCCCGAAGCTGCCGGCCTGAGCCACCGGTCGGCCGGCCGCCCCCGGCGGCGGCAGCTCGACCACGGCCTCGTCGCTCGGGGTCGCCTCCGCCGCGTCCGACGGCTCGGTCGCCGGCGCGGTCGGCTCGGCGCTGCTCTCCGACGGCTCGGGCGTCGCCGCGCTCGGCGTCGCCTCCGCCTTCTCCCCGACCACCTGCCGGGTCGCCGTCTGCCGCGCGAGCAGGCGCAGATCCTCGTCGTACGCCTCGGCGGCGAAGCTGACCCGCCCCCGGACGACGTCATCAGCGAAGGCCACCCGGTAGCGGGCGGTGACCGTCCGGCCCGGGCAGAGGGTGCCCGGATCGAGCTCCCGGTCGGTCAGCCGCGCCACGTCACCCTCGGCACGGATCTCCAGCGGGAAGGAGCCGCTCTCCTCCACCCGGTCGATCTTCACCTGGTCCAGCCGCAACCCCTGCACGCCCAGGAGCATCGACCACCGCACCTTGACACAGCCGCCGCCGTCGGACCGGGACACCACCGCGGACAGGGTCTCCACCCGGTCGCCGGCGGTGAACTCGTCCGGCAGTCCGCTCAACTCGGTGGCGAAGCCGGCAGCCGCCCGCGCCGGCACGGCCGCACCGAGACCCGCGCCGGAGAGACAGCTCAGCACCACCCCGATCCGCAGCGCGTACCGCCACACGCTCACCACCGCCTCCTCCTCCCGTCGGCCGCGTCCACCCGGCAACGCTATGAGCGCTCCGGGGCCGCCGGTAGACGGGCGTGTTCGCACCGATCGCCAACCGCGAGGGGTGATGTCACCGTTCGTGGTGAACCGGTCACGCCTCCCCCGCGACACGCCGGGAAGCGCGCCCGGGCAGAATCACCGGAGTGTCCGACCTGTCCGCGGCCTTCGTCCGGCTGCACGCCCGGCTCGCCCCGGTCGCCTTCGTCCCCGAGGTGCGACTGCACCAGGCCGACGAGCCGATCGGGCTGTGGGAGCTGACCGAGGGCGAGTTCCACAGCGCGCAGCCCCCACCGTTCTGGGCCTTCGCCTGGGCGGGCGGCCAGGCCCTGGCCCGCTACGTCACCGACCATCCCGACCTGGTCGCCGACCGCCGGGTGCTCGACCTCGCCTCCGGCTCCGGCCTGGTCGCCATCGCCGCGGCCCGGGCCGGCGCCGCCGCCGTCCGCGCCGTCGAGGTCGACGAGCGGGCCGTCGCGGCCGTCGCGCTCAACGCCGAGGCCAACGGGGTACGCGTCGACGCGGAGCTCGGCGACATCCTCGACGGGGACGCCGGGGGCGCCGAGGTGGTGCTCGCCGGCGACGTCTTCTACAGCGAGGCGATGGCGAAGCGGATGCTGCGCTTCCTGCTCCGGGCCGCCCGGTCCGGGGCCCGGGTGCTGGTCGGCGACCCGGGCCGGGCGTTCCTGCCCCGCGACCGGTTCCGCGAGCTGGCCGCGTACGACGTGCCGGTGCCGGAGGCGCTGGAGAGCGTACGGGTGAAGCACACCACCGTCTGGGAGCTGAACGCCGCGCTGCCGGGGGCCGCCCGTTAGCGTGTCGGCGTGCTGTTCCGGGGCTGGGGGGAGTCCGTCAACGCGCGGTGGCCGGACGTGGCGACCGTGCTGGACCACGTCGGCGTGGGCCACCTGGTGGTCACCCGGCACGCGCTGGTCAAGCAGGTGCTCACCGACCCGGTCACCTTCCGGCCGGACAACGCCCTCGACGCGGTCACCCCGATTCCGGTGACCGCCCTGCGGATCCTCGCCGGACACCGGTTCCGGCTGCCACCGACGCTGGCCAACAACTCGGGCGCCAGCCACCCCGAGATCCGCGGCATCGTCGCCGACGCGCTGCATCCGACCCGGGTGGCGGCGCAGCAGCCCTGGCTGACCGCGCTGGTCCGGCAGCGGGTGGCGCGGCTGACCGCCGCCCTCGACACCGGCGAGACGGTCGACCTGTACGCCGACCTCGTGGCCGACCTGCCGCTGCTGGTCCTGGCCCGCCTGGTCGAGCTGCCGGACGCCCCGGTAGCTGCGGTCAAGGAGTTCGCGCGGGCCGCGCTGGAGCTGTTCTGGGCACCGCTGGACGCCGACCGACAGCGGGCGCTCGCCGCCGAGGTGGGCAGCTTCCACCCCGTGCTCCGGGAGTTCGCCGCCACCGGTGGTGGCCTGGCCGCCCGGCTCCGGGCCGCCGGGCACTCCCCCGACGTGGTGGTCGGCGCGCTGTTCTTCCTCCTGGTCGCCGGCCAGGAGACCACCTCCCAGTTCCTCACCCTGCTGCTGCACCGGCTCACCGGCGAACCGGAGGTACGCGCCGGGCTGCGCACCGGCGAGGTGGCGGTGGCCGACGTGGTCGAGGAGGGGCTGCGGCTGGAGCCGCCGATCGTCACCTGGCGACGGGTGGCCGCCGTGGACACCACGCTGGGCGGGACGGCGGTGCCAACGGGCACCAGCATCGTCGCCTGGCTGGCGCGGGCCGGCCGGGATCCCGAGGTGGTGGCGGCGCCCGGCGAATTCCGGCCCGGGCAACGCGGGTCGCGCCGGCACCTGGCGTTCGGGGCGGGGGCGCACCGCTGCGTCGGCGCCCAACTGGCCCGGATGGAGGCGGCGGTGGTGGTCGCCGAGGCGGCACCGCTCCTGGACGGCGTGACCGTGGTCCGACCGCCGTGGTGCCCGGACAACCTCACCTTCCGGATGCCGGACACCTTCGTGATCCGCCGCAGCTGACCCGGCCCCTCGCCGATCAGCCGACCGGGCTCAGCTGATCTCCTCGGCCCAGGCCCGCCAGTCATCGAGGACGCCGTACAGCGCCGGGGTGAGCCAGCCCGGCGCGGACCGGCGGAACACCCCCGGGTCCATCGACCCGGCACCCATCGGCAGGGCGCCGAGCAGACTGGGCACCAGATCGGTCAGGTTGGCCCAGTGCACCAGTTCCGGCTCGGCCGGCCAGGCGCCGATGACCACGCCGGCCGGGATCGCCCGCCGTTCCAGCGCCTCCAGGGTGAGCGCGGTGTGGTTGAGCGTGCCGAGGCCGGCGCGGGCCACCACCACGGCCGGCGCGCCCAGCGCCACCGCCAGGTCGGCCACCGTCCAGGGCTCACCCGACGGCCGCAGCCCCATCGGTACGAGCAGCCCGCCGGCCCCCTCCACGAGCACCAGATCGTGCTTGTCGATCTCCTCCCGGATCGCGTCGACCGCGGTGTAGAGCTCCAGTGGCTCCATCTCGGCCACCCGGGCCGCGGCGAGCGGGGCGAGCGGGTCCGGATAGCTGGCCAGGGTGCGGCCGGTGAGCGGGGCGGCCAGCCGGGTCACCGAGTCGACGTCGCCGGGGTCACCGGTGGCCGTGCCGGTTTGACCGGGCTTGATGACGGCGACCCGCAGCCCGGCGGCCTGCGCGGCCGCCGCGATCGCCGCGGTGACCACGGTCTTGCCCACCTCGGTGTCGGTGCCGGTGACCAGCACCGGCCCGGTCCACGGACTCGTCACAGTGCCACCTCGGTTCGCGACTGCGGGGCTCGCAAGAGCGGCTCACTCCTCGCGCTCACGGTGCCCGCCTTCGTTCGCGACTGCGGGGCTCGCAAGAGCGGCTCACTCCTCGCGCTCACGGTGCCCGCCTTCGTTCGCGACTGCGGGGCTCGCAAGAGCGGCTCACTCCTCGCGCTCACGGTGCCCGCCTTCGTTCGCG
>NZ_QGGF01000367.1 GCF_003857015.1 Micromonospora globispora
AACACACCACCGGCGAACGCGAGACCAGCAACACCAAGAACGCTCTTACGGAAGATCGTGTTCATGGGGGAAAGCTCCATTCGGGGGTCGGCGCACGCCCGACGGGGGTCAGGGCCGCGCGCAAGCACCGTCAGGCGCCCAAGAAAGCAAAAAAGGGGAAAGTCTTCATCCGGGTCGACCGCGGGGCCGGGGGGCCTGCTCGCGGCGCCGGGACCATGTGTAACGACCACCGGCCGGCCATCATTCCGGGCCAGACCATCCCGCAGAGAAATCCCGCCGGGGGCGAGGCTGCTACCTCGGCCGTCGAGGATGTGTAACGCCCCCACCCCCGCCACGATTCCGCCGCCGGGATGCCGCCGGTCACACCCCCAAACCGGACACCGGCCCCACGGTCGCAGCCGGGATGACCGGGGCCGGCACGGCAAGATCCGCGCAACTTCAGGGAAACAGGCCCCTCCGAACGCGTTCAGGCACCACCTTCGGGGAAACTGCGCGGATCTTGGGGAGGCAGGCGCGAGTTGCGGGAAACGGCCCGCACCGGCCGCGCGAAGCGCCCCGGCCGCACGGCCGGCACGGACCGCGCGCAGGTCAGGGGTGTGGCCCGCCATGACCAGCGCAGGGATCAAGCCTGACCGCCCGGAGCCGGACACGGCGGGCCACACCCCACCACCCAACCACCCAAGGCCGCAACACGGACGGCCCAAAGCCAGCCACCCCCGAAGCACACCGCAAGACGGAACAAAAGCCTAAAATCGGACCCAGAGCCTAAGGAGGGTCAGCCGTGACCAGAGCGATGGAGATGCCCCGGGTCCAGGAGTGTGCCGTCAGGTCCTGCGCCTACAACCACACCAACGACTGCCACGCCTTTGCCATCACGATCGGCAGCAGCGACCACGCGCACTGCCACACCTTCATCGAGGCGCCGGTACGCGGCGGCATCGAGCAGATCAACGCCCAGGTCGGGGCGTGCCAGCGCGCCGACTGCCAGCACAACTCCGACCTGGAGTGCCACGCTCCGGCGATCACCGTCGGCCCGCGGACGGACCTGGCGGACTGCCAGACGTACGTGAGCCGCTGACGCCCTCGGGCCCGGCGGGTGCGGGCCCGAGGCGCGTCACGACAGGCCGTTGGCTTCGCGGATGACGGTGACCAGCTCGTCGATGATGCCGGTGAGGGCGAAGTCCTTCGGGGTGAACACCCGGGCGACACCGGCCGCCCGCAGCGTGTCCGCGTCTGAGGCGGGGATGATGCCGCCGACCACCACCGGCAGGTCACTCCGCCCGGCCGCCCGCAGCCCGTCGAGCACCGCCGGCACCGCGGCGAGGTGCGAGCCGGAGAGCACGGAGAGCCCGACCAGGTCGACGTCCTCCTCGACGGCGGCGGCCACGATCTGCCCGGCGGTGAGCCGGATCCCCTGGTAGACCACCTCGAAGCCGGCGTCGCGGGCGCGTACCGCGATCTGCTCGGCGCCGTTGGAGTGCCCGTCGAGGCCGGGCTTGCCCACCAGCAGGCGCAGCCGGCCGCTGCCCAGCTCGCGTGCGGTGGCGGCGACCCGCTCCCGGACCGCGGTGAGCGTCGCGTCGCCGCCGACCCCGGCCGCGCCGGAGAGGCCGGTGGGGGCGCGGTACTCGCCGAAGACCTGGCGCAGCGCGCCGGCCCACTCGCCGGTGGTAACCCCGGCGCGCACGCACTCCAGCGTCGCGGTCATCAGGTTGGTGGTGGTCGCGGCGTCCGCCCGGAGCCGGGCCAGCGCCGCGTCGACGGCCGCGGCGTCCCGTCCGGCCCGCCATTCGCGTACGGAGGCCGTGGCGGCCGCCTCGACCGCGGGGTCGACCTGCTCGACGGCCTCCGCGCCTGCGGCGGTAAGCGGGGACGGCTCGGTCTCGGTGAACCGGTTGACGCCGACCACCACGTCGGTGCCGGCCTCCATCCGGCGGCGCCGCTCGGCGAGCGAGGCGACCAGGGCGCTCTTGAGGTAGCCGGTCTCCACGGCGGCCACCACGCCGCCCATCTCCAGCACCTTCTCCAGCTCGACCCGGGCTCCGGTGACGATGTCGTCGACCAGCGCGGTCATCACGTGCGAGCCTTCGAAGAGGTCCGGGTACTCCAGCAGGTCCGACTCGTACGCCAGCACCTGCTGCATGCGCAGGGACCACTGCTGGTCCCACGGGCGGGGCAGGCCGAGCGCCTCGTTCCAGGCGGGGAGCTGCACGGCGCGGGCCCGGGCGTCGCGGGAGAGGGTGACGCCGAGCATCTCCAGGACGATGCGCTGGATGTTGTTCTCCGGCTGGGCCTCGGTGAGGCCGAGCGAGTTGACCTGGACGCCGTACCGGAAGCGGCGCTGCTTGGGGTTCTCCACGCCGTAGCGCTCACGGGTGATCTCGTCCCAGAGGGCGCCGAACGCGCGCATCTTGGCGATCTCCTCGACGAAGCGCACCCCGGCGTTGACGAAGAAGGAGATCCGCTGGACGACGTCGCCCATCCGGTCGGCGGGCACCTGCCCGGAGTCCCGTACGGCGTCGAGCACGGCGACGGCGGTGGCGAGGGCGAAGCCGACCTCCTGCACCGGCGTCGCGCCGGCCTCCTGCAGGTGGTACGAGCAGATGTTCACCGGGTTCCAGCGGGGCATCTCGCGCAGGGTGTACGCAATGACGTCGGCGGTGAGCCGCAGCGACGCCGCCGGCGGGAAGATGTGCGTCCCCCGGGACAGGTACTCCTTGATGATGTCGTTCTGGGTGGTCCCGGCGCAGCGGGACAGCTCGGCACCCTGTTCCAGGCCGATGGTGCCGTAGAGGGCGAGCAGCCACATCGCCGGGGCGTTGATCGTCATGGAGGTGTTCATCTCGGCGAGCGGGATGCCGTCGAAGAGGGCCCGCATGTCGCCGAGGTGCGCCACCGGCACCCCGACCCGGCCGACCTCGCCGGCGGCCAGTTCGTGGTCCGGGTCGTACCCGGTCTGGGTCGGCAGGTCGAAGGCGACCGACAGACCGGTCTGCCCCTTCGCCAGGTTGCGGCGGAAGAGCGCGTTGGTGGCCGCGGCGGAGGAGTGCCCGGCGTAGGTGCGCATCACCCAGGGCCGATCGCGCTCCGGCAGCCGGCCAGGGAGTGCCTTCTCATCCATGGCCGGAGTCTAAGTTACCGTTCAGTAAAACGGGCTGTGGAAAACCACACAGGTCCATGTCGCGGACGCCCGGTCGCAGAGCGCCCGGCATGGTCCGGATCGCCACACCCCGGGCACCCCGCGCTGGCGACCAGGTCGCACACTTGACGTCATGGATGACGAGCTCGCGATCTCTGTACGGGGACTGCGCAAGGCGTACGGCGACAACGTCGCGGTGGCGGGCGTGGACCTCGACGTCCACCGGGGCGAGGTGTTCGCCCTACTCGGCCCGAACGGCGCCGGCAAGACCACCACGGTGGAGATCCTGGAGGGCTACCGGCAGCGCGACGCCGGCGAGGTACGCGTGCTCGGCAGCGACCCGGCCCACCCCGACCCGCACTGGCGCTCCCGGGTCGGCATCGTGCTCCAAGGCACTGGCGAGTTCGACCAGCTGACCGTGGGCGAGGTGGTCCGGCACTTCTCCGGCTTCTACCCCGACGCCGACGACCCGGACAAGGTCATCGAACGGGTTGGGCTGGCCGACAAGGCGAAGGCGCGTACGCACACCCTCTCCGGCGGGCAGAAGCGCCGCCTCGACGTGGCGCTCGGCATCATCGGCCGCCCCGAACTGCTCTTCCTCGACGAGCCGACCACCGGCTTCGACCCGGAGGCGCGGCGCGAGTTCTGGGAGCTGATCCGGGACCTGGTGGCCGCCGGCACCACCATCGTGCTGACCACGCACTACCTGGACGAGGCCGAGGCGCTCGCAGACCGGGTCGGCGTGATCGCCGGCGGCCGGCTGGTCGAGGTGGCCCCGCCCAACCGGCTCGGCAACCGGCAGGAGGCGCTGGCCACGGTTTCCTGGCGTACCCCGGACGGGGCGCGGGAGAGCGCGGAGAGCGCGACGCCGACGGCGCTGGTGGCGGAGCTGGCCGCGCGCTACGGCGGCGAGGTCCCCGGACTCACGGTGACCCGGCCGACCCTGGAAGACGTCTACCTGAAGATGATCGGACACTCATGACGACCACGTTGAAGCCAGCGGCGGCGACCGCCGCGACCCCGGTTCGGCGGCTCGGGCCGGGCGCCCTCGTCCTGCGGCAGGGACGGTTGGAGATCACCCAGTTCCTGCGCAGCCGGGAATCCGTCGTCTTCACCATCGGCTTCCCGGTGATCATGGTCCTGGTCTTCGCCTCGATCTTCGGCAACGAGATCGCGCCCGGGGTGCGCTACACCCAGTACTTCATCACCGGCATGATCGCGACCGGCCTGATGATGGTGAGCTTCCAGAACCTCGGCATCTGGATCCCCATCGAGCGGGACCGAGGGGTGCTCAAGCGGTACCGCGGCACGCCCATGCCCAAGTGGGTCTACTTCGCGGGCAAGGTGATCATGGTGGTGGCGATCGGGATCGCCGAGACCGCCCTGCTGCTGGCCGTCTCGGTCGCGCTCTTCGACCTGCAACTGCCGTCCACCGCCGGCAGGTGGCTCACCTTCGGCTGGGTCTCGCTGCTCGGCGTCACCGCCTGCACGCTCTGCGGCATCGCCATCTCATCCCTGGCCCGGACCGCGCGCAGCGGCTCGGCCGTGGTAACCCCGGTCGCGCTGGTGCTCCAGTTCATCTCCGGGGTCTTCATCCTCTTCACCGAGCTGCCGAGCTGGATGCAGCAGGTGGCGGCCCTCTTCCCGCTCAAGTGGATGTGCCAGGGGCTGCGTGCGGTCTTCCTGCCGGAGAGCTTCGGCGCCCAGGAGCCCGGCGGCTCGTTCGAGCTTGGCCGGGTCGCCCTCGTGCTCGGCCTCTGGTGCGTGATCGGCCTGATGCTCTGCCTGGCCACCTTCCGCTGGACCACCAAGCGCGACGGCTGACCGCCGCGCAGGGCCGTCCGGCGGGCCGGCGGCTGTCACACTCACCGGCATGGCTCACCCACTGACCCGGCGCCGGCTGCTGCTGGCCGGCTCCGGCGCGGCCGCCGTGGCCGTGGTCGGCGGTCTCACCGCCCGGGAGCTGTCCCGCCCCCGCCTCGGACCAGCGCCGACCCAGCCGGACGCCCCGGTGGGCGACGAGCGCCTGATCCGGATCAGGTCCGCCGCCCGCGGCCGGGAGGTGGGCTTCTGGACCGCCGTCCCGGAAGGGTACGGCGACGGCCGCGGCCTGCCCGTCTGCCTGGTCCTGCACGGCGCCTCCGCCACCGCCGAGGACTTCCCGGGCTTCGGCTTCGCCCGCTTCCTCACCGACGCGGTACGCCGTGCGCGCCCTGGCTCGGGCGCTGCCCGAGCCGCCGGTCCGCGCCGAGCGGGCCGACGGCCGGCACAACTTCGCCTACTGGAGCACCGTCATCCCGGACGCGTTCGCCCTCCTGGGTGCCGCCCTCACGCCGCCCCGCGCAGCATGACGCCCCCGGCACACGACCGGGGGTGTCGCGCTGCGGCTCAGTACGTGTAGAAGCCCCTGCCGGTCTTGCGACCCAGGTCGCCGGCGGTGACCATGCGCTGGAGCAGCTCCGGCGGGAAGAACTTCTCGTCCGCGGTGTCGGTGTAGATGTTCTTCGAGGCGTGCAGCAGCACGTCCACGCCGGTCAGGTCGGTGGTGGCCAGCGGGCCCATGGCGTGGCCGAAGCCGAGCCGGCAGGCGGTGTCCAGGTCCTCGGCCGAGACCACACCCGACTCGACCAGCTTGACCGCCTCGACGACCAGCGCGGCGATCAGCCGGGTGGTGACGAACCCGGCGATGTCCCGGTTGACCACCACGACCGTCTTGCCGATCTCCTCGGCGAACGCCTTCGCCGTCGCCAGCGTCTCATCGCTGGTCTTGTAACCGCGGACCAGCTCGCAGAGCTTCATCATCGGCACCGGCGAGAAGAAGTGGGTGCCGACGACCGCCTCCGGGCGCTCGGTCACCGCAGCGATCTGGGTGACCGGGATGGCCGAGGTGTTGGTGGCCAGCACGGCATCCGCCTTGCAGATCTTGTCCAGCGCGCGGAACACCTCGTGCTTGATATCCAGCCGCTCGAAGACCGCCTCGACCACGATGTCCGCGTCGGCAACCGCCTCCAGGTCGGTGGTCGGGGTGATCCGGCCCAGCGCCGCCTCAACGTCGGACGCCTCGATCTTCCCCTTCTCGGCGAACTTCTCCAGCGACTTCCGGATGCCGTCGACGCCCCGCTTAGTGGCCGCGTCGTCCAGGTCCCGCAGCGTCACCTGCCAGCCCGCCTGCGCCGCCACCTGGGCGATACCCGAGCCCATCAGCCCGGCACCGACGACCGCGAGTCGACCCGCCATCTGCTTCTCCCTCGCCTGATTGAGTGTCTGCCAGCACCCTAGTCGGCGAGCCTGAACGACCGCTAAGCCGTCTCCCGGTCAGATCTCCAGGGCCGGCTCCTCCGGTACGGTGCCGCGCTCCACCGCCACCCCGAGCGCCCGCAGGTCGGCGACGAAGTCCGGATAGCCCCGGTCCACGTGGTGCACGTGGGAGACCTCGGTGACCCCGTCGGCGCAGAGCCCGGCGATGATCAGCCCGGCGCCGGCCCGGATGTCCGTCGCGCGTACCGGGGCGCCGGAGAGGCGGTCCCGGCCGCGTACCACCGCGTGGTGGCCGTCGGTCTTGATGTCCGCGCCCAGCCGCATCATCTCGTTGGCGAACATGAACCGGCCGTCGAAGATGTTCTCGGTGATCAGGGACGCGCCATCGCTCACCGCGGCCAGCCCGATCGCCATCGGCAGCAGGTCTGTGGCGAAACCCGGGAACGGCAGGGTCACCACGTCCACCGCCGTCGGGCGGTCGTCCATGCGTACCCGGAAGGCCTCGCCGCGGGTCTCCACCAGGCCGCCCGCCGAGATGAGCTTGTCGAGCGCGACCTCGAGGAACGCCGGGTCGATGCCGGTCACCGTGACGTCGCCGCGGGTCATCGCGGCGGCGAACGCCCAGGTCCCGGCGACGATCCGGTCCCCCACCGTGGCGTGCCGGACCGGACGCAGCTCCGGCACCCCGACGATGTGCAGGGTGGAGGTGCCGGCTCCCTCGATCCGCGCCCCCATCCCGTTGAGCATGGTGCAGATGTCCACGATCTCCGGCTCCCGGGCGGCGTTGTCGATCACCGTGGTGCCCCGGGCCAGCACGGCCGCCATCACGAGGTTCTCGGTCGCGCCGACGCTGGGGAAGTCCAGCACGATGTCCGCGCCGTGCAGCCCGTCCGGCGCGGCGGCGATGACGAAGCCGTGCTCGCCGGAGATGTCCGCGCCCATCCGGGTGAGGCCGGCGATGTGCATGTCCAGGCCGCGGGAGCCGATCGCGTCGCCGCCGGGGTGGGCCACCCGCACGTACCCTCGGCGGGCCAGCAGTGGGCCGAGCACGCAGATCGACGCGCGCAGCCGCCGGACCAGGTCGTAGTCGGCCTCGGCGCCGGGCTGTTCCGGTACGTCGATGACGACCGACCGGGACCGCTCCACCCCACCCCGGGCCACCATCGGGTCGACCGGATCGTCGGCGGCGAACCGGACGCCGCAGCCGAGCCGGCGCAACACCTCACCCATGATCGCGATGTCGGTGATCCGGGGCACGTTCGTGATCACGCTCCGGCCGGGGGCGAGCAGCGCGGCGGCCATCAGTTTCAGCGCCGAGTTCTTCGCCCCGACCACGTGCACGGTGCCGGCCAGCCGCGCCTCACCGTGCACCCGGATGACGTCGACGTCGTTGAGCGCCGCGTCGCCGGCGTCGCCCGGACCCACCCCGGCGGGCCACCCGATCGCGCCCGGCCGCGCCGGGATGGTCAGGTCCGGTATCCGTAGGCTGTGCGTCATGGCCGTCCACCTCACGCGCATCTACACCAAGGCCGGCGACGCCGGCATGACCAGGCTGAGCAACAACGAGCAGGTGCCGAAGACCGATCCACGGATCGCCGCGTACGCGGATGTCGACGAGTGCAACGCGGCGATCGGCGTCGCACTCGCGCTCGGGCAGCTCGACGACGAGCTGCGGGCGGTGCTGGGGTCCATCCAGAACGACATGTTCGACGTCGGCGCCGACCTGGCCACCCCGGTCGAGCAGAACCCGGCGTACCCGCCGCTGCGGGTCACCGAGGAGTACGTGGAGCGCCTCGAGGGCTGGTGCGACGAGTACAACGCACGCCTGAGCAAGCTTGACTCCTTCATCCTCCCCGGCGGCACCCCTGGCGCGGCGCTGCTGCACGTGGCACGGACGATCGCCCGGCGCGCCGAGCGTGCGGCGTGGGCCCTGGTCGCGCACGACCCCGATCGGACCAGCTCCCTTCCGGCAAAGTATCTCAACCGGCTCTCCGATCTGCTCTTTATCCTGGCAAGAACGGCAAATCCGGAGGGAGATGTGCTATGGGTGCCGGGCGGGAAGCGCTGACCGTCGGCGCCCTGCACCACGTCGAAGTCTGGGTGCCGGACCTCGACGCCGCTCGGCGCAGCTGGGGCTGGCTCCTGGGCGAGCTGGGCTGGACGCCGTTCCAGGACTGGCCGGCCGGGCGGTCCTGGCGGCTCGGCGCCACCTATTTGGTGCTGGAGGAGCCCCCGGCGCTCTCCGGGCGGGTGCACGACCGGCTCGCGCCGGGGCTCAACCACCTGGCCTTCCACGCCGGCCCGCCGGCCGCCGTGGACCGGCTGGTCGCCGCCGCGGCGGAGCACGGCTGGACCCTGCTCTTCCCCGACCGGCACCCGCACGCCGGCGGCCCGCAGACGTACGCCGCGTACCTCGCCGACGGACAGGGCTACGAGGTGGAACTGGTCGCGTCGACCGACTAGACGCCGCTGGCCGGCACCCCGTCAGGGATACCGGCCAGCGGTCGTTTCACGTTTTGAGTTGTCAGTTGTTCCAGTGCTGGGCGACCAGGTCAGCGGCCTGCTGCTCCCACTGGGCGTAGGCGTCCGGGTAGGCCGACACCTGCACCGTCTGCGCGGCCTCGGTCAGGGGCATGTCCTGCCACCCGTCGACCTGCTTCAGACCCTTCTGGAAGGCCATGGTCGAGTACTCGGGGTCGGTGATCTGCTCCGGGGTACCCCAACCCGAGGAGGGGCGCTGCTGGAACAGGCCCAGCGAGTCGTGGTCGTTGCGGTCACCCAGGTGACCCAGGTTCTCCAGCTTCGACTCCTGCAGGCTGGTGCCGATGGAGATGACCGCGGCCCGCTCGTTCAGGCCCGACTTCTTGGTGGCGGCGATGATCGCCTTCGCATTGCCAACCTGCTCGTCGTTCAGGGTGATCTTCGACTGCGCGCCCTGCACACCATGCGGCATCAGCTTGGCGGTGTCCACGCCCGGCTTGTCGGCCTGCACGGCCACGGCGGCGGGCTTGGCGTCGACCGGGGTGGCGGCGTGGGCGGTCATCGGACCGGCGAACACACCACCGGCGAAGGCGAGACCAGCAACACCAAGAACGCTCTTACGGAAGATCGTGTTCATGGGGGAAAGCTCCATTCGGGGGTTGGCGCACAACGCCGAAAGGGGGGTCGGCACGTGCGCAAGCACCGTCAGGCGCTCAAAGGGGGGAAAGTCTTGGGGATCCGGCGCGCGGGGCGGGGCCTCTTCGCGGCGCCGGGACCATGTGTAACGACCGGCGGGCCACCATCATTCCGGGCGCGCACCCCGCCTCGCGGGGGGTCTCCCTCGGCCGTTCACCGGTGTTCAACGACTCGCGCCCGCCCACGATTCCGGCCCCCGGATGCCGCCGGTCACACCCACAAACCGGACATATGGCCCGGGCCAGACGACGCCACCCACACCCCCGCCTCGTCGCAACACCATGGACGTCATCGGAGCCAGGAGACCTCCAGGACGTTCCACTCGCCGCACTGAACGGGGGACGGCAAACGGACAATCGCCCCAGAACGCGCCAGCGGCTGCCCCGGGCCGGGCCAGCCGGGCGAGATGCACTCCAGGGTGGCGACGGCCCCGCCTCCGGGCTTCGTGAACCGGGCGGGCGGACGTACGGCGGACGCCGACACGCACGTCATGACGGGAGGGGAGCAGCGGATGGCCGAGGGATCGCCGGGCCGGTGACGCGCGGCCGGGCGACGCGGGACCACGGCCCGGGTGACCCCGGGACCACGACCGGGTCGGGGCCCCGCCGCGACCGGAGCAGTGATCGGGCCTGACCGGAGCCGGGCACGGCGGTCGCCGCCTGACAAGGCGGCTACCGACGGCGCAAGCGACCGGAGGTGGAGCGGATCAGGCGGCGGGCCAGTCCTGGGACGCCAGACGCGGCGAGACCGCCCCCGGAGGGGCGGCCTCGAGCCAGGACAGGAAACCGGTGACGGTGGAGCGGGCCATGGCGATCTCCACCGGCGCGTGGTGACTGGTACAGCGGAGGATCACCCAGTCGGCCGGCATGGAGAGCCGTTCTTGTCCCTCGGGCAGTCGCCGACGCTCCACGGCCAGCCCTTTACGGGAGAGCACCCGTTTGGGTCGCAGGGCGAAGCTGAACATCCGGTACCAGCGGAGTTCGTCGCCGACGAACCGGCCGAAGCCGGGCGACCAGCCGCGGCCGTCGAGGATCGTGGAGACCCGGACGCTGAGCCGGATGATGCCTCCGCTGCGCGTGAACAGGGCCCGCCGGATGAAGAGGATCAGAAGCGCGGCAAGCACCACCGCGATGCCGATTCCGATCCCTTCCACGATCTCCATCGGCGGGTCGGCTCAGCGCGCCGGAGTGGCGGGGGTGGCGCTCTCGGCGAGGACCGTGACGCCCTCACCGGTCACCGAAAGGAAACCGCCAGCGACGTCGTACGCGAGCTGCTCGCCACCGACCTGCTTGATGCGTACCTGGCTGGGCTCGGCGAGCTGGCCGAGCAGGGGCGCGTGCCCCGGCAGCACACCCAGCTCACCCTCGGTCGTCCGGGCGACGACCATCTCGGCCTCGCCGGACCAGACCTTCTCCTCGACGGCTACGAGCTCGACGTGAAGCTGCTGTGCCACGCTGTCTCCTTGCTGCGGCGGCGGATTGCCGAAAGTCTAGTCGCGGCCCCGAGGGGCACCCAACGCGGGTGGCGAGAGCTGCGACACGCGTCGTCCGCGCCCACCGATCACGCCAGCGTGCCCGGCCGGCGCCGGGGCCCGCTGGCGGTCAGGTTAGCTGTTCTTTTGCTTGAATTCCGGGTGCTCCAGCATGAACGCGTCCACCTGCTCGTTGCGCAGGGCGGCGAAGAAGTCCTGCGCCGGCGGCAGCAGCTTCTCCCCCTTGTACGCCGAGCCGGTGCCGATGGGCGCCCCCGGCAGCTTGATCGTCTCGATCGACGACGACCGGATGTTCTTCAGGGCCAGCGCGAAGTCGACCACGCTGTTGCCCCGGCCGTTGAAGATCAGCGACTGGCCCGCGGCCCGGATCACCTTGTCGAGCTTGATCGGGTTGGTCACCACGTCCGCGCTGAACGCCTGGTCGACCATCGCCTTGATGAACTGCTGCTGGTGCCGCTGCCGGCCGTAGTCGGCGTCCGGCACGCCGTTCTTCGGGTAGCGCTGCCGGACGTAGTCCAGCGCCTGCCAGCCGTTGAGGTGCGCGTTGCCCTTCTTGTACTCCGCCTGCGGGCCCAGGTATCCCCCGCCGCCCGGCCTGAGCTCCCGCATGGTGCCGTCCGGCTTGCGGTGCTCGGAGCGCACATCCCGCTCGATGTACATGTCGACGCCGCCCATCGCGTCGACGATCTTCTTGAACCCGGTGAAGTTGATGATCGCGCCAGCGTCGAAGCGTTCGATTCCGGTCACCTGCTGCACGGTCTTGGCGAGCAGTTCGAAACCGCGCGCGGCGTCCGGGTTCTGCCCGGGCACGAAGCTGCCGTGCGACATGGCGGCGTTCAGCTTGTCGGTGCGGCCCGCGAAGTTCGCCTTGGGGAACTCCGGGATCTCCACCCGCAGGTCCCGTGGGAGCGAGAAGAGGTAGCCACGGTCCATCCCGGCTGGCACGTGCAGGATCATGATCGAGTCGGCCAGCGGCCGCATCGACGCATTACGGGGGTCGATGCCGACCAGGAGGATGTTCAACGGTCCCTTGATGGTGCTCTTGCGCTCCTGCGCGCCGGCCGCCTGGTCGCCGAAGAGGTCGCCCTTGCCGACCGCGCCCTCGTACCGGTGGAGCAGAGTCTCGTAGCCGACCAGCACGGCGCCGCTGAGCGTCATGAGCACGACCCCGAAGATGGTGCACAACCGGGCCCACCGCGGCACGCCACGCCAGAGGGACCGCTTGCCGCCGTCCGCGCCGGCCTTACCCACGAGCATCTCCATTCGTCACGCCCACAACAGGTAGACGGGCGCAGGCGACCGATTCGTTGCAAAGATCAACGCTCGGGTCGGTGAGCGTCGTGCCACGAACGGTACCCCCGGCGTGACAGAACCGCCTGTCCGAGAACCGGACACCTGCTGGGAGCGGGCCCCAAATGGGCGGAGGCCACCCCGGCATCCGCCGGGGTGGCCTCCGTGGGTGTGATCGAGGTCTTAGCCCTCCATCAGCTCCTTGGCCTTGCGCTCCAGGTCCTCCAGACCGCCGCACATGAAGAAGGCCTGCTCAGGGAAGTGGTCGTACTCGCCCTCGCTGATCTTCTTGAACGCCTCGATGGTCTCGGAGATCGGAACCGTCGAGCCCGGCACGCCGGTGAACTGCTCGGCGGCGTAGGTGTTCTGCGACAGGAAGCGCTCGATCCGCCGGGCGCGCTGCACGGTGATCTTGTCTTCCTCGGAGAGCTCCTCGATACCGAGGATGGCGATGATGTCCTGCAGGTCCTTGTAGCGCTGCAGGATCCGCTTCACCTCGGTGGCGACCTGGAAGTGCTCCTGGCCGACGAACTCCGGGGCGAGGATCCGGGACGAGGACGCCAGCGGGTCCACGGCCGGGTAGATGCCCTTGTCGGAGATCGACCGCTCCAGGTTGGTGGTCGCGTCCAGGTGGGCGAACGTGGTGGCCGGCGCCGGGTCGGTGTAGTCGTCGGCGGGCACGTAGATCGCCTGCATCGAGGTGATGGCCTGGCCCCGGACGGAGGTGATCCGCTCCTGGAGCTCGCCCATCTCGTCTGCCAGGGTCGGCTGGTAACCCACGGCGCTCGGCATGCGGCCGAGCAGCGTGGAGACCTCTGAACCGGCCTGGGTGAAGCGGAAGATGTTGTCGATGAAGAGCAGCACCTCCTGCTTCTTCACGTCACGGAAGTACTCCGCCATGGTCAGCGCGGACAGCGCGACCCGCAGCCGGGTGCCCGGCGGCTCGTCCATCTGGCCGTAGACCAGCGCGGTCTTGTCGATGACGCCGGACTCGGTCATCTCGGCGATGAGGTCGTTGCCCTCACGGGTCCGCTCACCCACGCCGGCGAAGACCGAGGTACCACCGAAGTTCCGGGCCACCCGGGTGATCATCTCCTGGATGAGCACCGTCTTGCCCACGCCGGCGCCGCCGAACAGGCCGATCTTGCCGCCCTTGACGTACGGGGCGAGCAGGTCGATGACCTTGATGCCGGTTTCCAGCATCTCGGTCTTCGGCTCCAGGTCCGCGAAGGCCGGGGCCTTGCGGTGGATGCCCCACCGGTCGTCGGCCTGGATGGTCTCACCCTCGGTCAGGTTGAGGCACTCGCCGATGGCGTTGAACACGTGGCCCTTGACCGCGTCGCCCACCGGCACGCTGATCGGCGCACCGGTGTCCTCCACCTCGGAGCCACGAACCAGGCCGTCGGTGGGCTGCATCGAGATGGCCCGGACCAGGTTGTCACCCAGGTGCTGGGCGACCTCCAGGGTCAGGGTCTTCGTTCCGCCGGAGAGCGTCACGTCCACGTGCAGGGCGTTGAACAGTTCCGGCATGGCGTCGCGCGGGAACTCGGCGTCGACGACCGGGCCGATGACCCGGACCACGCGACCGGTGGCCGTCTTGGTCTCTACTGGGGCAGTCATCACACTTCACTTCCCGACGCGGCCAGCGCGTTCGCGCCGCCGACGATCTCACTGATCTCCTGGGTGATACTGGCTTGGCGGGCCGAGTTCATCTCACGCGTGTATTTCTCGATCATCTCTTCGGCGTTGTCGGTGGCGCTCTTCATCGCCCGCCGCCGGGCGGCCGATTCGCTGGCCGCCGACTCGATCAACGCCGCGTAGATCCGGGTGTTGATGTACTTCGGCAGCAGCGCGTCGAGCAGCGCCTCCGCCTCCGGCTCGAACTCGTACGCCGGCAGCAGGCCCTCGGACCGCGGCCGGTCCTCGACCTGCATCGGGCCGATGATCTTCGCAACCGCGGTCTGAGTCATCAGGGACTTGAACTCGGTGTGGACGATGTGCAGCTCGTCGACCCCGAGGATCCCGTCCGCCCCGGCCTTGCCCTCCACGTCGTCCGCGCCGGCCGAGAACGCCTTGATCAGCGTCTCGCCCACCTCGCGGGCGTCGGCGAAGGACGGCTGCTCGGAGAAGCCCGTCCAGCTGGCCGCGATCTCCCGGTTGCGGAACCGGTAGAACGTGACGCCCTTACGCCCGATGACGTAGAGGACCGGTTCCTTCCCGTCGGCCTTGAGCCGGGCGATCAGCGACTCCGCCGTCTTGATGGCGTTGGTGCTGTAGCCGCCGGCCAGGCCCCGGTCGCTGGTGACCAGCAGGACGCCCGCCCGCCGCACCCGCTCGCGTGGGGTAAGCAGCGGGTGGTCGATCCGCGCGTTGGACGCCAGCGCCGTGAGCACCCCGGTGATGGCCTGCGCGTACGGCAGGGACGCCTCCACCCGGGCCTGGGCCTTGGCGATCCGGCTCGTCGCCACGAGCTCCATCGCCTTGGTGATCTTCTTCATCGACTTCGCCGAGCGGATCCGTTGACGAAGAACGCGAACCTGGGCGGCCATGATCAGCTCTCAGCCGGGCGGTCGGTCGTGCCCTCACGGAAGCGGGTCACCGTCTCGCGGTTCTCCTCGCCCTCGAGCGGCTTGGCCGGCGCCTCGTTGATCCGCTGCTCGTCCTCCTTGCCCAGGAACATCTGCTTGAACTCGGCGATGGCCCGGTCCAGGGTACCGATGATCTCGTCATCCCACTTGTTGTCGGCGATCGCCGCGAGGGTGCCCTCGTGCTTGTGCCGCAGGTACTGGAGGAACTCCGACTCGAAGCGCCGGACCTCGCCGACCGGGATGTCGTCCAGCTTGCCCTCGGTGCCGGCCCAGACCGAGACGACCTGGTCCTGCACCGGGTACGGCGAGTAGTTCGGCTGCTTGAGCAGCTCGACCAGGCGGGCACCGCGGTCCAGCTGGGCGCGGGAGGCCTTGTCCAGGTCGGAGGCGAAGGCGGCGAAGGCCTCCAGCTCGCGGTACTGGGCCAGGTTGAGCCGGAGCGAACCGGCGACCTTCTTCATCGGCTTCACCTGCGCGGCGCCACCGACCCGCGAGACCGAGGTGCCGACGTTGATGGCCGGCCGCACGCCCTGGTTGAACAGGTCGGTCTCGAGGAAGATCTGGCCGTCGGTGATCGAGATGACGTTGGTCGGGATGAACGCCGAGATGTCGTTGCCCTTGGTCTCGATCAGCGGCAGGCCGGTCATCGAACCGCCGCCCATCTCGTCGGAGAGCTTCGCGCACCGCTCCAGCAGCCGGGAGTGCAGGTAGAAGACGTCACCCGGGTAGGCCTCGCGGCCCGGCGGGCGACGCAGCAGCAGCGACACGGCCCGGTACGCCTCGGCCTGCTTGGTCAGGTCGTCGAAGACGATCAGGACGTGCTTGCCGCCGTACATCCAGTGCTGCCCGATGGACGAGCCGGTGTACGGGGCGAGGTACTTGAAGCCGGCCGGGTCGGAGGCCGGGGAGGCGACGATGGTGGTGTACTCCATCGCGCCCGCCTCCTCCAGCAGGCCCTTGATCGAGGCGATCGTGGAGGCCTTCTGGCCGATGGCGACGTAGATGCAGCGGACCTGCTTCTGCGGGTCGCCGGAGCGCCAGTTCTCGCGCTGGTTGAGGATCGTGTCCAGGGCGACCGTGGTCTTACCGGTCTTCCGGTCACCGATGATCAGCTGGCGCTGGCCGCGGCCGATCGGCGTCATGGCGTCGACCGCCTTGATGCCGGTCTGCATCGGCTCGAAGACCGACTGGCGGGCCATCACGTTCGGGGCCTGGAGCTCCAGCTCGCGGTAGCCCTCGTCCGCGATGTCACCGAGGCCGTCGATCGGCTGGCCGAGCGAGTTGACCACGCGGCCGAGGAAGGCGTCGCCGACCGGCACGGAGAGCACGCGGCCGGTGCGCTTGACGCGCTGCCCCTCCTCGATACCGCCGTAGTCACCGAGGACGACGACACCGATCTCCCGGACGTCGAGGTTCAGCGCCACGCCGAGCGTGCCGTCTTCGAACTCCAGGAGCTCGTTGGTCATGGTCGAGGGGAGACCCTCGACGTGGGCGATGCCGTCGCCGGCGTCGGCGACGGTGCCGACCTCCTCACGGGAGACGTCGGCCGTGTAGGAGGAGACGTAGCGCTCCAGGGCGCCGCGGATCTCCTCCGTCGAGATGGTCAGCTCGGCCATCCTCTGCTTCCTTAAGTATCAGGGGCCCGGGATACCTAGTACCGACCGGTCCGATGGCGTCGAATCAGGGCTGCGGAAGCGCTGGTCAGCTCTTCGCGAGCGCGTTGCGGGTCTCGTTGAGGCGGCGCAGGACGGTGCCGTCGTACAGGTCGGAGCCGACCCGCACGCTCACCCCACCGAGCACCTCGGGGTTGACCGTCTGCTTGACGGAAACCTCTCGACCGTACATCTCGGAGAGGCGGGCACCCAGGCGTCGCTCCTCCTCGTCACTCAGCGGGGCCGCCACGGTCACGTACGCGACCTGCCGGTCCCGCCGCTCGGCGGCCAGCTCGACCAGCCGGGTGAGCGCGCCGATGAAGGAGCGTCCCCCGAACCCGCCGAGCGCCACCTCGACGAGGCGGACGGTGACCGGACGGGCCTTGCCGGCGAGCAGCTCGCGGGCCAGGCCGGCCCGCTGCTCAGCCGGAGCGATCGGGTCGGAGAGCGCGTTGGAGAGCGCCGACTGACCCGAGACGACCTGGCCGAAGCGGAACAGCTCGTCCTCGACCTCACCGAGGTCACCGGACTTGTCGGCGCTCGCGAGGAGCGCCTCCACGCCCAGCCGCTCGGTGCCCTCGAGCAGCTCCGAGGGTGCCGACCACCGGCCGGAGGCCAGCGAGGCGAGCAGGTCGAGCGCGTCCGCGCCGATCCGGCCCCGCAGCATCTCGCCGAGCAGGCCGGCGCGGTCCGCGCCGGACCGGGCCGGGTCGGACAGCGCCCGGCGCAGCCGCGGCTCGCGCCGCAACAGGGTGGCGACGGAGAGGATGTCGTCGGCGGTGGAGGCCACCGCCGACGGCTCCGCGCCGCGGACGTACGCGTCGAGGCGCTCGGCCGCGATCTTGTACGACTCCCGGCTGGCGGCCTGCATCAGCGGGCCCCCGTGCTCTCGAGACCGCTCAGGAACCGGTCGACGGTGCCCTTGCGACGCGCCTCGTCGGCGAGCGACTCACCGACGATCCGGCTGGCCAGGTCCACCGCGATGGTGCCGACCTCGGTGCGCAGCTCGCGCACGATGGTGGCCCGCTCGGCGGCGAGCTGGTCCTTGCCGGCCGCGATGATCCGGTCGGACTCCTCGCGCGCCTTGGCGAGGATGTCCTGCCGGATGCCCTCGGCGTCGGCCCGGGCGTCGTCGCGGATCTTGGCGGCGTCGGTACGCGCCTCGGCGAGCTGCGCCCGGTACTGCTCGAGCAGCTTGTTGGCCTCGGCCTGGGCGGCCTCGGCGCGCTTGATGCCGCCCTCGATCGCGTCGACCCGGGCCTGGAACGTCTGCTCCATGCGGGGGAAGACGAACTTCATCAGCACGAAGCAGAGCACGATGAAGGCGATGCCACCGACCACGATCTCCTGCCAGATCGGCAGGATCGGGTTGTGGGCTACCTCACCACCCTCTGCGGCGAGCAGGTACATGGATGACCTCCCGGTCGAGGGGCGGGTTCTACTTGGCCCAGATGAAGCCGAAGGCGATGCCGAACAGCGCGAGCGCCTCGATGACGGCGAAGCCGATCCAGACGTACGGCAGGGTCATCCGGGACGACTCCGGCTGCCGGGCGGTCGACTGGATGTAGGCCGAGAAGACCAGGCCGACGCCGATGCCAGGGCCGATGGCGGCGAGGCCGTAGCCGATGGCGGCGGTGCTGCCATTTACCGCGGCGAGAACGTCCATTAGTGGTTCCTCCTGGTTATCACGCGTGACGGTCACGCGGGACGACAACGGTTGGTGCGGTGGATCAGTGCTCTTCGGCGAGCGCGCCCTGGATGTAGCTGGCGCTCAGCACGGTGAAGACGTAGGCCTGCAGGACGATGACCAGCGCCTCGAGGAGGGTCAGCGCCACGGTCATCAGCCAGGAGACCAGGGAGACCGGCGCGAGCAGGCTGTTGGCGCTGAGCATCGCGAAGCCGCCGAGCGTGAAGACCAGCAGGAGCATGTGGCCGGCGAACATGTTCGCGAAGAGACGGACGGCGAGCGAGAACGGCCGGATGATGAAGGTCGAGAACGCCTCGATCGGGATCAGCAGCGGCAGGATGTACCAGGGCGCCGGCGGGATCAGCGCGTGCTTGAAGTACTTCTTAAATCCGTGGTGCCGGATGCCGATGTAGTTGAACAGCACGTAGCTGATCAGGGCGAGGAACGCCGGGAACGCGATGTGCGAGTTCGGTGAGACCTGGAAGAACGGCAGGATGGCGAAGAGGTTCGTCATCAGCACAAAGCAGAAGAGCGTGGTGAAGTACGGCGCGAACCGCACTCCCGCGTGCCCGATCATGTCTACCGCGATGTTGTTCCGGACGAAGCCGTAGACCGACTCGGCGAACCACTGCTTCTTGGTCGGCACCAGCTGCGGGTTCCGGTAGCTGAGCAGGAAGAACAGGATCAGGACGCCGACCGCCAGCCAGACCATGAACGTGATCTTGGTGAACCAGTAGGAGTCGTGCGCACCCCAGGGCAGGATGCTGGGCAGGTAGAAGTCCTCCACGCTGGGTGGGAATTCCGCCTGGCCCTGAGCCAGGACGTTCGCCTGTCCGAACACCGCGTCCCTTCCTAAGTAGGCGTGCCGAGCTTACGGATGACCAGGACGACGCCCCCGGCCATGCCGAGCACGATGCCGATCCCCGTGGCGACACCACCGGTGTGCAACCACCGGTCGACCAGCCAGCCGATGAAGCCCCACACGAGCATGCCCGCGATCAGGTAGCTGAGCGCGGTCCAGCCCTGGCCGGCACCGGACGGAACGTCGCCCGGGCCGCCAGTGCTGGGGGGTTTCTGGTCACCGGCCATGACGGGGCGAACGATATCAGTCGAGTGGACGAGGCTGTGCCTCACCCCCCGCACAACCTGGTTGTGTGGGACACGGGTGGGCGAAGTCGTCTGGAGGCACGCTACTCCCCTTGCGCCACTGAGAGAATGACCGATCGCGGACACATCGGCGTGCCGCCCGAAACGTGGGACAGGTCAGTTGTGGACGCGGCGCGCATGCACCGTGGTCAGCCACCAGACGTGCACGCCGGTCCACACCGCGACGCCCACGGCAATGCCGAGGCAGAGCGGGATCAGACCCGCCCAGCCAGTCGACGCCACCCCGATCATCAGCGCGATCAGCAGGCTGAACTTGGCGACGTAGAGGCCGACCCCGAAGGGCAGCACGAGCTGCGGGTCGCGGGCGTCGGCCCAGGCCAGCACCACGGTGGTGAGCGTGTAGCTGACCGCGGTGACGGCCACCCCGACCGCCGCGCCAAGCGCCGCGTCGGCGCCACCGGTCACCCCGCCGACCACCGCGGCCAGCGCGCCCAGCACCGCCGTGGCGACCAGCAGCACCGGCAGGTGGCGCAGCCGCCAGCTGCGGTCCTCGGCCGCCTCCGCCGCGCGCGTCCCGGGCTCAGCCACGGGGGTACGCCGGGAAGGCGGTGACCAGCTCGGTCACGTCGGCGGCGATCCGGGTCAGCTCGTCGGCGCCCCCGGGGGCGGCCGGATCGGTGCGGACCGCCCGGGCGATCAGCGCCGCCACCCGCCGCATCTCCCCCTCGCGCATGCCCTGGGTGGTGACGCTCGGGGTGCCGACCCGGATACCGGAGGCGATCATCGGCTTCTCCGGGTCGTACGGGATCGCGTTCTTGTTCAGCGTGATGCCGGCCGCGTCGCAGCGGGCTTCCGCGTCGGCGCCGCTCACCCCCACCTCGCGCAGGTCGATCAGGGCCAGGTGGGTGTCGGTGCCGCCGGAGACCGGCCGCATCCCCTCGGCCTGCAGCCCGGTGGCGAGCGCCTGGGCGTTGCTGACCACCTGCGAGGCGTACGCCCGGAACTCGGGCTGGGCGGCCTCGCGCAGCGCAACGGCCTTGGCCGCGACGGCGTGCATCAGCGGGCCGCCCTGGGTGAACGGGAAGACCGCCTTGTCGATCCGGGCGGCCAGCGACTCCCGGCACAGGAGCATGCCGCCGCGCGGGCCGCGGAGCACCTTGTGGGTGGTGCAGGAGACGACGTCGGCGTACGGCACCGGGGACGGGATGCACCTTCCCGGCGACCAGCCCGATGAAGTGCGCGGCGTCCACCATCAGGTACGCGTCGACCTCGTCGGCGATCTCCCGGAACCGGGCGAAGTCGATCAGCCGCGGGTACGCCGTAGCGCCGCAGATGATCATCTTCGGCCGGTGGGCCAGGGCCAGGTCGCGAACCTCGTCGTAGTCGATCAGCTCGGTGTCCCGCCGCACGGTGTAGCCGACCGGGTGGAACCACTTGCCGGAGAAGTTCACCCGGCTGCCGTGGGTGAGGTGCCCGCCGTGCGGCAGGTCCATCGCCAGCACGGTGTCGCCCGGCTGCACCAGGGCGGCGTACGCGGCGAGGTTGGCGCTCGCGCCGGAGTGTGGTTGCAGGTTGGCGTGGTCGGCCCCGAAGAGCTCCTTCGCCCGGGCGAGGCCGATCTCCTCGGCCCGGTCCACCTCGGCGCAGCCACCGTAGTAGCGCCGCCCGGGGTAGCCCTCGGCGTACTTGTTGGTCAGCGTCGACCCGAGCGCGGCGAGCACCGCCGGGGAGGTCAGGTTCTCGCTGGCGATCAGCTGCAGGCCGCCGCGCAGCCGCTCCAGCTCACCGAGCACCACCCCGGCGATCTCCGGGTCGGTGGCACTGAGCTGCTGGAAGTCCGGCCCCCAGAAGGTGTTGCTCGCGTTCTCCACAGCGAACGAGTCTACGGAGCCGCAGACTGAAAGCCGTGAGATGCCTCGTCACCGGAGCCACGGGTTACATCGGTGGGCGGCTCGCGCCCCGGCTGCTGGCGGAGGGGCACACCGTCCGCTGTCTGGCCCGTAAGGCCGGCCGGCTGCGTGACGTGCCGTGGGCGTCCCAGGCCGAGATCGCCGAGGGCGACCTGCGGAAGCCGGAGACGCTGCCGGCCGCCTTCGACGGCGTCGAGGTGGCGTACTACCTGGTGCACTCGCTCGGCCAGGCCGGTTTCGAGGCGGCCGACCGGGAGGCGGCCACCGCTTTCGCCCAGGCGGCCCGCGCCGCCGGCGTACGCCGGATCGTCTACCTGGGTGGGCCGGAGCCGGCGGAGGATCGGGAGGTCCCGTCGCCGCACCTGCGGTCCCGGGCCGAGGTGGCGCGGATCCTGCTGGCCAGCGGGGTGCCCACGGCGGTGCTCCGGGCCGCGGTCATCATCGGCTCCGGATCGGCCTCGTTCGAGATGCTGCGTTACCTGACCGAGCGGCTGCCCGCGATGGTCACCCCGCGCTGGGTGCGCAACCGGATCCAGCCGATCGCGGTCCGCGACGTGCTGCGCTACCTGGTCGGCTGCGCGAGCCTGCCACCGGAGGTGAACCGGGCCTTCGACATCGCCGGACCGGACGTCCTCACCTTCGAGGACATGATGCAGCGGTACGCCCGGGTGGCCGGGCTGCGCCGCCGGATCGTCCTGCCGGTCCGGGCGCTCACCCCGTCGCTCTCCTCGCACTGGGTCGGCTGGGTCACCCCGGTGCCGAGCTCCATCGCCCGACCGCTGGTGGAGAGCCTGATCCACGAGGCGGTCGCCCACGAGCACGACATCGCCCGGTACGTGCCCGACCCGCCCGAGGGGCTGACCGGCTTCGACCAGGCGGTGGCGCTGGCGCTGGCCAAGGTCCGCGACGCGCAGGTGGAGACCCGCTGGTCGACCGCGAGCGGGCCGGACGCGCCGGCCGAGCCGCTGCCCAGCGACCCGAAGTGGTCCGGCGGCACGGTCTACACCGACGTCCGCGGCCGGACGGTGGACGCGCCGACGTCGGCGCTCTGGCGGGTCATCGAGGGCGTCGGCGGCGAGCACGGCTGGTACTCGTTCCCGCTCGCCTGGTCGGTGCGGGGCTGGCTGGACCGGCTGGTCGGCGGGGTGGGGCTGCGCCGCGGCCGGCGCGACCCGCACCGCCTCCAGGTCGGCGAGGCGCTGGACTTCTGGCGGGTCGAGGAGATCGTGCCCGGTGAGCTGCTCCGGCTGCGCGCGGAGATGCGGCTGCCCGGCCGCGCCTGGCTGGAGATGCGGGCCCAGCCGACCGACGGCGGTCGCAGCCGGTACGTCCAGCGGGCCGTCTTCCTCCCCCGCGGCCTCGCCGGCCACCTCTACTGGGGCGCGGTCGCCCCGTTCCACGCGATCGTCTTCGGCGGCATGGCGCGCAACATCGCCCGCGGCGCCGAGCAGGCCCCCGCCCGCGAGGCCTGCGCCGCCTGAGCCGGGCATCCCCGGTCAGTTGCCGCCGCGGGGACCGGTGACCTGGTAGGCGATCGAGTAGTTGGGCGGGACGAAGTCGCGCACCGGCTGGCCGCGCAGGGCGTAGGCGAGCACGTCACCCACCGCCGCGATCTGCCGCACCTGCACGCCACCGCCGACCGCGTCCCGTGGATCGTCCGGGTTCGCCGCGATGGTGGCCACCGCCAGCTGCGGGGTGAAGGCGACCACCGTCTCCGTGGCGTTCCGCTCGGAGCTGCCGGTCTTGCCGGCCAGCGGCCGGCGCAGCCGGGGCCGGAGCTCCTCGGCGGTACCGCCGTCGCAGCGCCGGTACATCGACTGGTCGCCGACCGGGCAGCGGGACGCGTCCGCCGCCGCCCGAGCCACGTCCGTGTCGAGCGCCTGCCGGCAGTTCGGCCTGCCGGCGGCCACCTCGTGCCCGGTGCTGTCGGTGATCGAGGCGACCGGTGAGGGCGCGCACCAGACCCCCTCCGCCGCCACCGTCGCGTACGCGTTGGCCAGGTCGAGCGGGGTGGTGGCCGACACGCCCAGCGTGAACGAGCCCCACTCCCGGGCGCTGTAGCGCGCCATGTCGGCGTCGTCCTTCGCCCGCAGGCCGATGCCGAGCCGCTGGGCCATCTCCACCACCCGGTCCGCGCCGACCTTCTGGGTCAGCCAGGCGAAGTACGTGTTCACCGAGCGCCCGTAGGCGCTCCACATGGTGCGGGGGCCGTTCATCCAGGCGGGGCTCGCGTTGGCCGGGCACCAGTAGCCGCCGCAGTTGGCCTGGCCGCCGTCGACGGTGTACTTGGTGATGATCCGCGACGGCGAGTTGTAGGTGGTGTTCAGCGGCAGCCCGGACTCCAGCGCGGCCAGCAGCGTGAAGAGCTTGAACGTCGAGCCGCCCTGGTAGCCGACGATGTCCCCACCGCCGGCGATCAGCTGGTTCACCGTGTTGGGGTAGTTCTCCTGGCCCGGCGGGTTGTCCGCGGTGCTGTAGTAGCGGTTCACCGCCATCGCCAGCACCCGGCCGGTGCCCGGCTCCACCACGGCGGTCGGCGCGGCGCGCCTGTTGCCCACGTCGTAGATCCGCAGCACCTGCTCGGTGGCCCGCTGCTGGATGTCGGGATCGAGCGACGAGACGATCGAGAAACCGCCGCGGCGCAGCAGCCGCTGCCGCTCGTCCCGCGACGCGCCGAAGGCCGACTGTTCGCCCCACCAGCGGGTGAACCAGTCGCAGAAGAAGCCCCAGTCGTTGTGCTCGTCGGGCACCGCCGTGCAGTCGTTCGGCGTCGCGCTGGGCCGCAGCTGGAGTTGTTCGGCCTTGGCCTGCGCGGCCTCCTCGGCGGACACCTGGCCGGTCTCCACCATCCGGTCCAACACGTACGCCCGGCGGGCCAGGGCCGCCTCGGCGTCGCCGTTGATCGGGTCGTCGGTGGTGGGCGAGCGGACCAGCCCGGCGAGCAGCGCCGCCTGGGCGAGCGTGAGGTTCGCCGGGCTCGTGGAGAAGTACCGCTTGCTGGCCGCCGCGATGCCGTACGCCCCGGCGCCGAAGTACGCGATGTTGAGGTAGCGGGTGAGGATCTGGTCCTTGTCCAGCTCCCGTTCCAGCTTCAGCGCGTACCGCATCTCGCGGATCTTGCGATCCACGCTGATCTCGGTGGCCCGGGCCCGCTCCTCCTCGGTCAGCCGGGGATCGCCGGCCAGCGCGTTGCGGACGTACTGCATGGTCAGCGTGGAGGCGCCCTGCCGGCTCCCGTCGTCCGTGATGGCCGTGAGGGCGCGGGCCACGCCGCGCACGTCCACTCCGTGGTGCTGGTAGAACCTGGCGTCCTCGGCGGCCACGATGGCCTGCCGCATCACCGGCGCCACCTCGCTCAGCGGCACGTCCACCCGGTCCTCGAGGTAGAACGAGGTGATCAGGGTGCGACCGTCGTTGGCGTAGAGGTTGGACCGCTGGGCGGGCTGCGACGTCACCAGCGCCTCCGGCAGCTTCGAGTAGGGCATCAGCCCCTTGAAGCCGAGTCCGAAGACCAGCGCGGCCGGCAGCGCGGCCGCCGCCAGGGCGAGCCCGGCGAGCGTGCCGGCGAGTAGGACGGTGAACAGCTTGTCGAGATGGGCCCGGTTCATCAGCTCTCCCCGCAGGAGCCGGCCGTACGGACCCGTTCAGGATGACCGGAAACGGGCGTTACCCCGTCGCCTTTGCCAAAACGCGCAGGAATTTCGCGGGAAAGGATGAAGTCGGACAGAGAACCTGTCGACCGGCGCGGTCAGGACAGCAGCGCGACGGCCAGCGGGTGCACGGTCTCCTCGATCTCGTCGGCCACCCGGCTGAAGCACTGGTCCCCGCGACCCCACGGGTCGTCCAGGTCGTCGGTGGGCAGTGGCGAGGCGCCCTGCCGGGCCGCGTCGGCGGCGGCGACCAGGGCCGTCCCGCGGGCGTACACGGCCTCCGGGGTGGCCTCCACCGCGGGCAGCGCGGCGGCGTCCACCGCGCCCAGCAGCCGGCCGAACTCGCCCAGCACGAACGTGCGCGCCGCCGCGTCCGGGCGCAGCGCCACCACGTACTCGTGCTGGTCGGCGGTGGCGGTGAGGACCAGGTCGGCCGCGTCGATGAGATCCGACCGCAGCTTCCGGGCGGCGAAGCCGTCGACGGCACCGCCGCGGGAGATCACCTGCCGGGCCGCCGGCGGGTTCATCTCCTCGCCGGCGTGCCAGCCGCCGGTACCGGCGCTGTGGCAGTGCAGCAGCTCGTCGGAGCGGGACGGGTCGACCCCCAGCCGACCGAGCCGCTCCCGCACGGCGAGCACCAGCAGCCGCTCGGCCATCGGGGACCGGCAGATGTTGCCCATGCAGACGTGCAGGACGGTGAACGGCGGCACTCAGACCCCCTGCGCCTCGAGGATGTCCGGCACCACGTCGCGCAGCTTTTCCAACGGGACCGCACCCTGGCGCAGCACCCGGGGCACCTCGCCGGTCAGGTCCACGATCGTGCTCGGCACCGGGTCCGCCGCGGGACCCGCCTCCAGGTACGCCCGGACCGAGTAGCCGAGCTGCTCCCGCGCCTCCTCGGCGGTGACCGCGGCCGGCTGGCCGACCTTGTTCGCCGACGCCACCGCCATCGGCCCGGTCTCCCGCAGCACCTCCAGCGCCACCGGGTGCAGCGGCATCCGCACCGCCACCGTGCCGCTGGAGTCACCGAGGTCCCACTGCAGGCTGGGCGAGTGCTCCACCACGATGGTCAACGCTCCCGGCCAGAACGCCTCGACCAGGTCGCGCGCCGCACGGGGCAGCGAGAAGACCAGGCCGTCGAGGGTGTGCCGGGAACCGATCAGCACCGGCGGCGCCTGCCGGGAACCGCCCTTGGCGTCCGCGAGCGCCTTCACCGCGTACGGGGTGAAGGCGTCCGCGCCCACCCCGTAGACCGTGTCGGTCGGCAGGACGACGAGTTCGCCGTTCTTGACCGCCTCGATGGCAGCGGCGATGCCGCGGTCCCGGTCGGCGAGCGACCGACAGTCGTAGAGCATCACGAGGAGCCAGTCTGCCACGCCGGGCGCGAGGTGGGGTGGTGGCCGTCCGCCCGCCGGGACGCGGTGGCGAACCGCGGGCGGCCGACCAGGTCCCGGTGGTCCTCGATCCGCTCGAACCGGCCGTCGGCGGCGAGCAGCGCCGGCACCGCCTCGCCCTGCGTGTCGTCGTGCTCGATGCCGAGCACCCCGCCGGGGCGCAGCAGCTCGGCCGCCCGGGCGACCACCGGCCGGATCACGTCCAGCCCGTCCGCGCCGCCGAAGACCGCCTCGTCCGGGTCGTGCCCCGCCACCTCAGGCGGTACGACCACCGACCGCGGCACGTACGGCGGGTTGCAGAGCAGCACGTCCACCCGGCCGACCAGCTCGGCCAGCAGCTGCGGGTCGGTGACGTCGGCGACCACCACCTCGATCGGGGTGTCCCCCGCGGCGGCCCGGTCGGCGGCGTTGCGCCGCAGCCACTTCAGGGCGGCCGGGGATCGTTCCACCGCCATCACCCGGGCGTCCGGCAGCTCCTGAGCCACCGAGAGGGCGATCGCGCCGGAGCCGCTGCACAGGTCAACGACCTGCGGGGCGCTCCGCCGCCGTCCCTGCGCCACGCCCCAGCCGGCGAGCAGCTCGGTCTCCGGCCGGGGCACGAAGACGCCCGGGCCGACCGCCAGTTCCAGGTGCCGGAAGCCGGCGGAACCGGTCAGGTGCTGCAACGGCTCCCGGGCGAGCCGCCGGTCGACCAGCGCCTCGAAGCGGCCGAGCTGCGCCGGCGTGAATCCATCCGCCAGGGCCAGCCGGCCACGCGGCACATCCAGCACGTACGCGGCGAGCTGCTCCGCCTCCGCCCGGGGCGCCTCGATCCCCGCCTCGGTCAACGCCCGGGCCGCCCGCGCGATCGCACGGGAGGGCCGCTCACGTTCTGTCCCTTCGGACGGCTGTTGCGGCAGGGTGGTCACGAGATAATCATGAAGCGTCGCGGGCGACATCACGAGCGGGTGCGTCCGGATGCACACCGACAGGGAGGTCCGAGTGGGCTGGCTCGACCGGGTCGACGACCAGGTTGACGCCCTCCGGCACGCCCGCGCGCTGCAGGAGGCGAGCCGCTCGGCGGAGGCGTGCACCGTCCTCGACCAGGTCATCCGCACCACCGACGACCCGCACGCCCGGGCCGACGCGCTGGTCCAGCGCCTCTCCGCGCTGATCAATCTCGGTCGGACGGCGGAGTTCACCCGGGCCATCGAGGAAGCCTCCGCTGCGGTCCGCGACCTGGCCGAGCCCTACCTGCACGGCCACCTCAACGCGCTGATGGCCCTCGCCGCGCACCACCAGGGCGCGCTCGACCGCTGCGTCACCCACCTGGTCAAAGCTGCCCGCTCGCTGGGCGCCGACGACGACCCGGACCGGGACACCGCCTGGGGCTGGCACGACCTCGCGATGGCCTACTCCTACCTCAGCTTCCACGGCCACGCGCTCGGCGCGATCGAGCGGGCCCGCCAGGTCGGAATGGCCGCCGGCATTCCGGAGGAGACCTTCGCCGCGCCGGGCATCCGGCTGCGCAACGCCGTCGCACTGGACCACAACGGGGACAGCGACGGTTGCCTGCGGGTGCTCCGCGACGTGGCCGGGGATCTCAACCGGTTCCTGCGTGCCGGTCGGGCCGGCAACATCCGGCCGAGCAGCCTGGCCGCGTACGGCTACGCCGCCGCCCGCCGCGCCGCGCTCGGCGACCGGGTGGAGTCCGGCACCGACGCCGACCCGGCCCGGCTGCTCGAACACGGCGGCGACAGCGCCCGCGCCCGGGACATGCGCCAGCTCGGCCGGGCCTGCCTGGCCATCGCCGACGGTCGCCCGATCGAGGCGGTCACCCGGCTCGACACCGCCCAGGTCTCCGCCGAGACGCTCGGCGCGGCCGAGTCGGCCCGGCTGCGCAGCATCGCGCTGGCCCGGGCCGGCGACCACGCCGCCGCGCACCGGGCCGACCGGTACGCGTTCCGGCTCGCCGCGCAGCGCAGCGACCGGCTGCGGGACGTCTACATCGACGGCATCGCCGCCCGGATCGACCACGAGGACATGCGCCGCGAGGCGGCGCGGTACGAGGGCGAGGCGCTCACCGACCCGCTGACCGGGCTGCCCAACCGCCGCCGCCTGGAGCGCTACATCGGCGCGGTGGTGGCCCAGGGCGAGCGGGTGGTGATCGGCGTCTGCGACCTGGACGGCTTCAAGGCGGTGAACACCCGGCACGGTCACCACTCCGGCGACCTGGTGCTGCAGCGGATCGCCGGGGTGATCAACCGGGTGATGCGCCGGGGCGACTTCGTCGCCCGCTACGGCGGGGACGAGTTCGTGGTCGTGCTGCCCGGGGCCGGGATGACCGAGGCGGCAGAGGTGGCCCGCCGGATCAACGCGGCGGTGCGTACCGAGGACTGGGAGTCCCTGGTGCCCGGCACCCCGGTCGGGGTCAGCATCGGCTTCGCCGAGGTGGGCGGCGCGGGCGCGAGCCTGCGCGAGTCCCTCGGCGTCGCGTTCGAGCTGGCCGACCGGGAGATGCTCCGCGCGAAGGCCCGCCTGCGCGCCTCCTGACCCGTCGTCAGCGGCGGGTGAGCTCGGTCTCGCCGGCCAGGCGGGCGGCGCGGTCGGCCTCGGCAAGGGCGTCCAGCACGCCGTCCAGTTCGCCAGCGAGGGCCAGATCGAGGTTGTACGCGGTGTAGCCGATCCGGTGGTCGGTGATCCGGTTCTGCGGGAAGTTGTAGGTGCGGATCCGCTCCGAGCGGTCCACCGTGCGAACCTGCGCCTTGCGGGCGTCCGAGGCGGCCGCGTCGGCCTGCTCCTGGGCGGCCGCGAGCAGCCGGGCCCGCAGGATCCGCATCGCCTGCTCCCGGTTCTGGAGCTGGGACTTCTCGTTCTGGCAGGAGACCACGATGCCGGTCGGCACGTGGGTGATCCGGACCGCCGAGTCGGTGGTGTTGACCGACTGGCCGCCCGGGCCGGACGAGCGGAACACGTCGATCCGCAGGTCGTTCGGGTCGATGGTGACGTCCAGGTCCTCGGCTTCCGGCAGCACCAGCACGCCGGCGGCGCTGGTGTGGATCCGGCCCTGCGACTCGGTGACCGGGACGCGCTGCACCCGGTGCACGCCGCCCTCCCACTTGAGCCGGGACCAGACGCCGTTACCGCCCTCCGGCACGCCCTTGGTCTTGATGGCCAGCGAGACGTCCTTGACCCCGCCGAGGTCGGAGTCCTGCGCGTCGATCACCTCGGTGACCCAGCCGTGCCGTTCCGCGTACCGGGTGTACATGCGGAGCAGGTCCCCGGCGAAGAGGGCCGACTCCTCACCGCCCTCGCCGGCCTTGATCTCGACGATGACATCCTTGGCGTCGTGCGGGTCGCGCGGGATCAGCAGCTCCGCCAGCCGCTCCTCCAGCGCCGGCAGGGACTCCGCGATCGCGTCGGCCTCGGCGGCGAACGCCGGGTCCTCGGCGGCCAGCTCGCGGGCGGCGGCCAGGTCGGCCCGGGCCTGCTCCAGCTCGGCGGCCGCCTTCTGCAGCGGGACCAGCTCCGCGTAGCGCCGGCCCACCCGCCGGGCGGCGCCCTGGTCGGCGTGGATGGCCGGGTCGGCCAGCCGCTTCTCCAGCTCGGCGTACTCGTCGAGGAGGGCGGCCAGGCGCTCACTGCTCATGCTGCGGATGCTCCTTCGACAAGACGACAACGGACGGTACGGCGGAAAAGCGTGGAAACGGACGAACGCCCGCGTCCGGCACGGAGCCGGACACGGGCGTCGTCGGAAGAGTTACTTGGCCTTCTTGGCCTGAACCTTGGCGTACTTCTGCTGGAACTTCGCGACCCGGCCGGCGGTGTCGAGGACGCGCTGCTTACCGGTGTAGAACGGGTGGCAGGCGCTGCAGGTCTCGACGTTGATCGCGCCGCCCTTGGCGGTGCTGCGGGTCGTGAAGGTGTGACCGCAGGAGCAGCGGACCTCGGTGGTCACGTACTCCGGGTGGATGTTGGGCTTCATGTCGCCTCGGTCCTTTCGTCGGTGGTCGCCGGGTCGCCGTCGGTCGTCCCGTCGCTGCGCGACGGGCTCGGGCGTGAACCGGAACCGGTGGCCGATTGACCAGTGTGCCATGGGCGTGGGCCGACCCGGTAAGCGGGCCACACACGGGGTCCGGCAGGCTCAACGCTCACCTCCCGGTACGCATTCCCGCTCGGCTCGCGGGGATTCGTGACGCCGTACGGTGGGGTCGGCCACGGGAGCCGGGACGAACGGGAGGTGCGGGAATGTTCCGCCTGATCGCCACCCGGGGGCTGCCCGCGTCCGGCAAGACCACCTTCGCCCGCCGGCTCCAGCCGGGCGTGATCCGGGTCAACCGGGACGACCTGCGCCGGATGATGCACGGCGAGCGGCTCTTCACCCAGTGGGCCGAGGGACAGGTCACCAAGGTCCAGCGGGCCCAGGTGGAGGCGCTGCTGGCGGCCCGGGTGAGCGTCTGCGTCGACGACACCAACCTGCGCTCGCGGACCCTGCGGGACTGGGCCGAGCTGGCGCAACGGTACGGCGCCGCGTTCGAGGTGCACGACTTCACCGACGTACCGCTGGAGGAGTGCCTGCGCCGGGACGCCGCGCGGCCGGAGGCCGACCGGGTCGGCGAGGCGGCGATCCGCCGCCTGCACGAGCGCTACCTGGCCAACCGCGCGTTACCGCTGCCGGTGCCGGCCGTCCGAACCGGCGGGCCGGCGGCGGTGCACGAGGCCGACGCCGAACGGCCGGCGATCGTCCTGGTGGACATCGACGGCACGGTCGCGCTGAACGTCTCCCGCAGCCCGTACGACATGACCCGGGTCGGCGAGGACGTCCCGAACGAGGCCGTGATCGCCGCGGTGCGGGCGATGCACGCGGCCGGGCACGGGGTGATCTTCTGCTCCGGCCGGGACGCCTCGGCACGCGCGGACACGGAGGCCTGGCTGGCCCGGCACGTCAAAGTGCCGTACCTGGCGCTGCACCTGCGGGCGATCGGCGACCACCGCAAGGACGCCATCGTCAAGCAGGAGATCTACGAGCGGGAGATCCGGGACCGCTACCGGGTGGTGGGCGTCTTCGACGACCGGATGCAGGTGGTGCGGATGTGGCGTTCGCTCGGCCTGACCGTCTTCCAGGTGGCCGAGGGCGACTTCTGACGGGCGGGCCGCGGTGGTCAGGCCAGTCGGCGTCGGCGGCGAACGCCGACGGGCTCCTCCCCCGGGACAGGAGCCCGTCGGCGAGCCGGGGCCGGTCCCGGGGCGCGGGGTCAGGCACCCCGCACCCGGGACCGGCCGTCACGCGGCGGGTGCCTCCCCCGAAACCTCCGCCGCGGTGAGGGTGACCGTCGCCTCGGCGCGTACGCCGTTGACGGTCACCGCGAGGACGACCTGCGCGTCGGGCCGGAGCGCGGTCAGCTCCCCGGTCGCCGGGTCGAAGCGGGCCACGTGCCACGGCTTGACCCCGCCGGCCGAGCCGATGTGCAGGTTCGGCGACCCGGACCAGTCCGCGCTGACCGGCGCGGCCACCGGGACCGTACGGCCACCGGGCTGGGTGAGCGTGGCGCTGACCCGGGCCGCCGCGCCGGCCGCCACGCTGGCCGGTGCGGCCAGCGCCAGCCGGTCGACGTGGGCGTGGAACTCCGCCTCGATCCAGCGCGGCCCCTCGGCCAGCGGGTCACGCCGGGCCTGCTCGGCCTCCTCCGGGGTCACCGGGTCGACGCCGAACTCGGTCCATCCGGTGAACCCGCCGAGCTGGGGCGGGGTCGACGGGTTCTTGCCCGAGTTGCCGTTGATCACGTACGGCACGCCGTCCACCCGGTCGGCGTGGAAGGTGCCGACGTGCCCGTTGACCATCAGCGCGCCCTTGCCGGTGCGGTGCTGGAAGTCGGCCAGCCACTGCTCCACCAGGGCCGCCTCCTTCCGGTCGAGGAGCTGACTGGCCTTGGCCGGGCTGGGGTCGCGCGGCGGGTGGTGGAAGAGCACCGCGACCGAGCCGACGGCCGGGTCGGCGGCCGCCGCGTCCAGGGTGTTCCGGAGCAGCTCCACCTGGTCGAACCCGCCGCCGCGCAGCGAGCCGGTGGCGGTGCTCAGGGTGACGAACCGGGTGCCCTGGTGGTCGAAGACCCGCGAGGTGTCGCCGAAGACGCTGCGGAAGTTGCTGATCGGCGCGCCCATGATCTCGTGGTTGCCCGGGACGTAGTACCACGGCAGCTCGCCGCCCAGCTCCTCGTCGAGGATCCGCTTCGCCAGCGTGAAGTCCGCCGGGTACGCGGTGTCCACGAAGTCGCCGTCGATGACGAGGAAGTCCGGCTTCGCCGCCTTGACCTCGCGGAGCGTACGGCGGGCCTGGGCGACCAGGTCGCTGTCCGGGTCGGCGGCGACGAACTGGGCGTCGGACATGACCGCGAAACGCCAGGTCGCCCCGTCCAGGGTGCCGTCGCGGAGGACCACCCGGTCGGTGCGGGGTGCCTCGGCCGGCGCCTCGACCGTCGGGGGCACCTTCGCCACCAGGTCGTCGATGACGGTTTCGCTGGTGTACTGCGCGGCCGGGTTGGTCTCGGCGACGTAGAACCGGCGGACCCGGACCGGGTACTGCACCCCGGCGGGGACGGTGAACTCGACGTACCGCCAGCCGGTCCAGGTGATGTACGGGCCGCGCAGCACGTGCTGGGTGTCCTGGGCGTCGTGCAGGTGCAGGCTGGGCCACTCCCCCTTGCCGTTGCCGTAGATCCACATCCCGAACGCCTGCGGCTGGCCGGGCACCTCGATCCAGGCCGGCGGGTCGGCGTACGCGGCCCGGGTGCCGGTGGACTGGCTGAAGTCGTACGACAGCTTCAGGCCGGTGCCGGTGTGGCCGGGTGCCGGGGCGACCGAGCCGCTGGCCCGGGCCTGGCTGAACGTCCAGGAGGCGGCGTCGTCGAAGGTGGCGATCGAAACGTCGGTCAGCCCGACGGTCACCGGCAGCACGGTGGTGAAGTTTCCGACGTGGACGGTGACCAGGGCGGAGCCGCTCTCCCCGAGCGCCTTGACGGATAGGTTGCCGTCGGCGGTCGGCGTGACGGCGAGCAGCTTGTCGTCGTACTCCAGCTTCAGGTCGGCCGGCTCGATGGGCGCGGTGTTCCCCTCCGCGTCGTAGCCGACCACCCCGAAGAGCCCGGTGTCGCCCGGCTTGTTCAGGCCGACCCGGTCCACGGTGGAGTCGATCCGGGCCAGCGGGGCGAGAACGGCGAGGTCGAGGGTGCCGCTGGCCTCGTCCCGCCACGCGGTGACGGTGCTGCGGCCGGGCGCTCCGGCGCGGAACACGCCGTCGTCGTCCACCTTCCCCTGCGCGGCCGGGTTGGCCCGCCACTGCGGCTCCCCGGCGGCCGGCCCGTACGTCTCGTCGTAGCCGGCGGCGGTCAGGCGGCGGGTCAGCCCGGGGAAGACCCGGTCCGGCCGGCCGCCGCGGACCGGGGCGACGCCGGGCGCGGCGGTGGGGTCGGTCGCGGTCTCCAGCCAGTACCCGGTGAGTCGGCCGCTGCCCTGCGGCGCGTAGATGGCCAGGCCGTTCGGGACGGGCCGCTCGGTGCCGTCGGAGGGGCTGTTTTCCACCTGCACCGCCACCGCGCCAGGCTCCCGGGCCAGCAGGGTCGACGAGCCGCCGCCGTCGAGGTTCAGCGCGGTGTACGCGCCGAGCTCGACCATCATTCGGCCCATTTCGGTCTGGGTGACGCCCCGGCTGTCCACCTGCCGGCCGTCCACGGTGAGCATGATCAGCCGGCGGCCGTCGGCGGAGAAGCCGACCGAGGTGCGCGGGGCCAGGGTCGGGTCCGCGACGGTCTGCACCATCCCGTCGCGGACCAGCACGTTGCCGCCGCCGACCGCGGAGCGGAGGGTGCCGCCGTCGGACGACTTCGGCTGCCAGGTGAGGTCGACCGGGTCACCGGGGCGCAGCGCGGCGAGCGCGTCCGCCCCGGCGTCCCGGCCGAGCAGCACGGTGGTGCCGGCCGGGATCGGGCCGTCGCCGGCCGTAGTGGCGACCACGGCGACCCGGCCGCCGCTCACCGCGACCTCCGCGACCGGCCCGGCCGGCAGGGTGGCGGTGCCCTCGAAGCCGACCTGGATGATCCGGCCCAGCCCCTCGGCGGTGATTGCGGCGGCGTTGGTGTGCCCGGCGACCGGCGACTGGATCAGCTCGCCCGAGCGGATGCCGACGCCCTGGGCGGCGCCGGAGTTGTTGATGTCGAAGAAATCCCCGTTGACGGCGGCGACGGCGCGGGAGCGGTCCACCGCGGCGCGCAGCGGCTCGTCCCGGGTGACCGCCCCGGAGTTGACGTAATCGACGCTGACCCCGCCGGACAGGTCGGCGGTGAGCGCGTCGGCGCGCAGCCAGCCGTCGGCGTCGTACCGGTCGAAGGAGGTCAGGTCGAGACCGGGCGCGACCGGGCGGACGGTCTTCGCGGTCTCCAGGCCGCCGGCCGGTTCCAGGCCGGTGGTGGTGGCGACCGGGGTCTCCCGGGCCAGCGTCACCGCCGACGCGGGATAGGACGAGGAGGCGGGGGCGTCCTCGGCGGCGGTGGCGGTGTATCCGCCGGGCGCCGCGATGCCGGCCGGGGCCGGTCCGGTGAGGGTGAGCAGTGGCGTCAGCAGCAGGACGCCGGCGAGACGGGCGGATCGACTGCGGATACGCATGGACGACAGTCAACCGGCACCGAATAGAAGTTTCAATACCCTCCGGCTTGGCCGAAGGAAAATTTCACGCCTTCCTCCTGGTGGTGCGCGTGCCCCCGGCCTTCTCTGCCCCTGACGCAGCGTGTGCCGGGCGCGGGGCCAGCCCCCACTGTCACGTCCTTTGCTCTGCTGCACGATCCGCAACAGTCACCCTCCGCTCCTGTTGCGCCGAGGGCAGCAGAGCAAAGGGGGAATGCCGAGTCCTGCTCGGGACCCCGACGGGAAGGGAGGATCGCAGGTCACGGCGTCGGGGCAGCTCCTCGCCTTAGCGACCCGCCGTCCGCCGTCCGCCGACCGATCACCGACCGTGTCGGGTGTGGTTCCGGTGCTCCAGCGTCACCGACGGTCACGTGCGGCGCCACGGCGGCACCGCGACCGGACGCGAAGAAGGGCACGGCCTCGCGGCCGTGCCCTTCTCATCGCTCCGGTCGGGAGAGGGTCACTCCCCCGGCGTCGACTTCGCGATCTGCATCAGGAACTCGATGTTGGTCCGGGACTGCTTGAGCCGGTCCAGCAGGAGGTCGAGCGCCGCCTGCGAGTCCAGCGAGTGCAGCACCTTGCGGAGCTTGTGGACGATCGCCAGCTCCTCCGGCGCGAGCAGGACCTCCTCCTTGCGGGTGCCGGAGGGGTTGATGTCGATCGCCGGGAAGACCCGCTTGTCGGCGATCTTCCGGTCCAGCTTGAGCTCGGCGTTACCGGTGCCCTTGAACTCCTCGAAGATGACCGTGTCCGCCATGGACCCGGTCTCCACCAGGGCGGTGGCGAGGATGGTCAGCGAGCCGCCGTTCTCGATGTTGCGGGCCGCACCGAGGAACCGCTTCGGCGGGTAGAGCGCGGTGGAGTCGATACCACCCGACATGATCCGGCCGCTGGCCGGCGCTGCCAGGTTGTACGACCGACCGAGCCGGGTCACCGAGTCGAGCAGCACGACCACGTCGTGCCCCAGCTCGACCAGACGCTTCGCCCGCTCGATCGCCAGCTCCGCCACCGTCGTGTGGTCCTGCGGCGGCCGGTCGAACGTGGCCGCGATGACCTCGCCCTTCACCGACCGAGACATGTCGGTGACCTCTTCCGGCCGCTCGTCCACCAGCACCACCATCAGGTGGCACTCCGGGTTGTTGCGGGTGATCGCGTTCGCGATCGCCTGCAGCACCATCGTCTTACCCGCCTTCGGCGGCGAGACGATCAGCGCCCGCTGACCCTTACCGATCGGCATCACCAGGTCGATGACCCGCGTGGTCAGGATGTGCGGCTCGGTCTCCAGCCGCAGCCGCTCCTGCGGGTACAGCGGAGTGAGCTTGTAGAACTCCGGACGACGCTTCGCCTCCTCCGGCTCCATCCCGTTGATGGTGTCGAGCCGGACCAGCGGGGCTTGTCGGCCGCTGCTCGCCGTCCCGGGGCGCACGGCGCCGGTGATGGCGTCACCGCGGCGCAGGCCGTACTTCTTGATCGAGACATCGGAGACGTAGACGTCGTTCGGGGCCGGCAGGTAGCCGTGGATCCGGACGAAGGCGCGATAGTTGTCGACGTCGATGATGCCGGCCACCGGGACGAGGGTGGTGTCAGTGTTCATCGGGTGCCTTTCGGTGGAGGCGTACCGGCTCGCGACCGCTGTCGGGCGGGTATGGACGGGCCGGTGTGGGTGGTGGTGAGGGCCGGCGCGGTGCGCGCATCGGCCGCCCCGCGATGGCCGCGGCGCCACAGAAACGACGCGGCGGTTCGCCGGCGAAGTCGACGCCGCCCACGGCGAAGGCCGCCGCGATGTGGGACGACGTCGGCTGGTCGCCGTGACGGGTGCGGCGGGATCGCCGTACCGGCAGGAACGGGACCGGTGGGAGGGACGACGCACCGGCGCGGTGCAGGACCGGCTTCGGTGCGATGAGGACTCCGGGTGGCGCCGAGCGCCGGCATCCGGGTCTTCCCGCAGGTTAGCTCCCGCCGGCCGGCAGGGCAAGCACCCCGGGGGTCCGGCTTCCGGCAGCCCTGCCACACCGGGCGACCGTCGCCGCACCGGCAACGGCCCGTTGGGTCCGGGCCAGGCCGGCGTTACAGTGAGGGACGCGCCGACCGGAAGGCCATCAGAGTGACTGCTCCGACGGTGGTCGACCAGGTCAACCTGGGAGACCACGTCTGCTGGACCCACGACGACGAGAGCGAGGCTCTCGACGCCGTCGGCCGCTTCGCCGCCACCGGTCTTCGGCTCGGCCACAAGGTCATCTGCTTCACGAACGCCTCCACCCCGCAGGCGGTGCGGACCCACCTGGAGGCCGCGGGTGTGCCGACCGAGGCGGCGGTGGCTGCCGGCCAGCTGCGCATCCAGCCCGCGGTGGAGCACTACCCGACCGGGCGCCGGCTGGTCCCGCAGCCCCTTCTCGCGGCCCTCGTCGAGGAGGTCACCCGGGCGCAGCGGGAGGGCTACTCCGGTCTCCGGCTGGCCGGTGACATGGCGTGGGTGGTGGGCAGCGGCACCACCCTCGACGACCTGTGCCGGTACGAGGCGCACGCCAACCGGTTGTTCGTGGACGGTCAGGTCGCCGGCATGTGCCTGTACGACCGGCGGCTCTTCCCGGCCGAGCAGCTACGGGCGGTCGCGGCCGCGCATCCGGCGACCGCCGGACCACAGGCGGACCGGAACTGGACGCCGCTGCTGCGAACGTACCGCACGACGGACCCGCCGGGGCTGCGGTTGGTGGGGCAGGTGGACCGGAGCAACCGGGAGGCGTTCGCCGCCCTGCTCGCCGGCCTGACCCGCGAGGCCCCGGCCGACCGGCCGGTGGTGGTCGACGTCTCCGAGCTGAGCTTCGCCGACGTCGGTGCCGCCGCCGCCCTGGCCCGCGCGGACCGGGACGCCGCCGGGGGCGTACGGCTGGTGGGGTGTCGGCCGGCGCTGCGCCGGCTGCTCGGCCTGCTCCGCGACGGTGGCCCCGTGGAGCGGGCCGGATGACCGCACCGACCGCTGGGCTGGTGGACGGCTTCGTCCACGAGGGACTCTTCTACACCGACGCCGCGGGCCTGCTGGCGACCGCCGTGCCGTTCGTCGAGGACGGTCTCGCCGCCGGTGAGCCGGTGCTGGTGGCGACGCCCGGGCCCCAGCTGGAGCTGATCCGCGCCGCGGTGGGGCCGACCGGGGACCGCGTCCGGTACGCGGACATGACCGAGGCGGGGCGCAACCCGGGTCGGATCATCCCGTGGGTGCTCCAGGCGTTCGCCGACAAGCATCCCGGGCGTCGGGTGCGGATCATCGGCGAGCCGATCTGGGCCGGCCGCACCGAGCAGGAGTACCCGGCCTGCGCGCAGCACGAGGCGTCGATCAACTGGGCGTTCGCCGGCCGCGACGCGAGCATCCTCTGCCCGTACGACGCGCGGTCGCTCGACGCCGGGGTGCTGGCGGAGGCGCGCTGCACCCACCCGGTGCTGGTCGACCGGAGTGGACGGCGGCGCAGTGGCGGCTACGCCCCGTCCGACGTGGTCGCCCGGCACAACAGGCCGCTGCCCGTCCCGCCCGAGGCGGTGGCCGCGCTCCGCTACGACCTGGAGACGTTGCCGCAGGTGCGCCGGTTCGTCGCGGACCACGCGGCCGGTGCCGGCCTGGACGCCGACCGGGTGGCCGACCTGCAGATCGCGGTGACCGAGCTGGCGACGAACAGCGTCGCACACGCCGGCGGCGGGGGGACCCTGCAGGTGTGGCGGACCGGTACGCATCTGGTCTGCGAGGTCCACGACGACGGCTGGCTGGCCGACCCGCTCGCCGGCCGGCTGGCGCCGGCGCACGACGGCATCGGCGGCCGCGGACTGGTCATCGTGCACGCCCTCTGTGACCTGGTCCTGGTGCACAGCACCGCGGCCGGCACCACGGTACGGCTGCACATGCTCCGGGCGGGGACGGCGTGAGCGGGTACGCGGTGCGCCCGGTGGGCCGGGTGGCGTCCCCGCTCACCGATCCGGACCTGGCCCCGAAGCAGGGCGACGAGGGGGCGCCGGAGGCGTGGCTGGTCTTCGACGAGGCGTACGCCCCGGCGCTGCGTGACCTGCGACCCGGCGCCGACGTGCTGGTGCTGACCTGGCTGGACCGGGCCCGGCGGGATGTGCTGGTCGTCCAGCCGCGCGGAGACCGGTCCCGCCCGGAGACCGGTGTCTTCAGCACCCGTTCCCCGCACCGGCCGAACCCGATCGGGCTGCACCGGGTCCGGGTGCGCGAGGTGGACGGCCTGCGGGTGCGGGTGGCCGACCTCGAGGCACTGGACGGCACCCCGGTGCTGGACGTCAAGCCGGTGCTCGACGGCGAGCGCTGAGCCCGGCGGGGCGGGCCGGCCCGAGGACCGGCCAAGCCGCCCGGCTCAGTGCCCCCGGGCGATCCACTCGTCGAGGTGGGGCGCCTCGTCGGCGATGGTGGTGCTGTCGCCGTGCCCGGTGCGCACGACCGTCCCGGGCGGCAGGGTGAGCAACCGGCTCCGGATCGACGCGATGATGGTGCCGAAGTCGCTGTAGGAGCGACCGGTGGCACCCGGTCCACCGGCGAAGAGGGTGTCGCCGGTGAAGACGACGCCGAGCTCGGGGGCGTAAAAGCTGCACGCGCCGGGGCTGTGACCGGGGGTGTGCAGCACCCGCAGCGTCGTACCGGCCACCTCGACGTCCGCCCCGTCGGCCAGTTCCCCGTCCGGCGGGGTGTCGGGGTGGACCATGTCCCAGAGCACCCGGTCGGCCGGGTGCAGCAGCACCGGCGCGCCGGTGGCCCGGGCCAGTTCCGGCGCCACCCGGACGTGGTCGTCGTGGGCGTGGGTGGCCAGGATGGCGACCACCCGGCGGCCCCCGACGACCCGGCGGATGGCGGCCACGTCGTGCGGCGCGTCGATGACGACGCACTCGGCCTCGTCGCCGACCACCCAGACGTTGTTGTCGACGTCGAAGGTCTGGCCGTCGAGGGAGAAGGTGCCGGAGGTGACGGTGTGGTCGACGCGGGCGGTCACGGGAAGACCACCACCGAGCGCAGCACGTCGCCCTGGTGCATCCGGCTGAACGCCTGCTCGACCTGGTCCAGGGCGATCTCCTCGGTGACGAAGGCGTTCAGGTCGAGGCGGCCCTGCAGGTAGAGCTCGGTGAGCAGCGGGAAGTCCCGGCTGGGCAGGCAGTCGCCGTACCAGCTGGACTTGAGGGCGCCGCCGCGGCCGAACACGTCCAACAGCGGCAGCTCGATCCTCATCTCCGGGGTCGGTACGCCGACCAGCACGACGGTGCCGGCCAGGTCGCGGGCGTAGAACGCCTGCTTCCAGGTCTCCGGCCGGCCGACCGCGTCGATCACCACGTCGGCACCGAAGCCGCCGGTGGCCGCCCGGATCGCCTCGACCGGGTCGTCGTCGGAGGCGTTGACGGTGTGCGTGGCGCCGAACTCGCGGGCCCAGTCGAGCTTGCGGGAGTCGGTGTCCACCGCGATGATCGTCGTCGCGCCGGCGAGCGCGGCACCGGCCACCGCGGCGTCCCCGACGCCGCCGCAGCCGATCACGGCGACCGAGTCGCCCCGGGTCACCTGCCCGGTGTTCATCGCGGCGCCGAGGCCGGCCATCACGCCGCAGCCGAGCAGGCCGACGGCGGCGGGCCGGGCCCGCGGGTCCACCTTGGTGCACTGCCCGGCGTGGACCAGCGTCTTCTCGGCGAAGGCGCCGATGCCCAGCGCGGGCGACAGCTCGGTGCCGGCGGTGAGGGTCATCTTCTGCGCCGCGTTGTGGGTGTTGAAGCAGTACCAGGGGCGACCCCGACGACAGGCCCGGCAGACACCGCAGACGGCGCGCCAGTTGAGCACCACGAAGTCGCCGGGCGCCACCCCGGTGACGCCCTCCCCCACCTGCTCCACGATGCCGGCGGCCTCGTGCCCGAGCAGGAACGGGTACTCGTCGGTGATGCCACCCTCCCGGTAGTGCAGGTCGGTGTGGCACACCCCGCAGGACTGGACGCGGACGACCGCCTCGCCCGGACCCGGGTCCGGCACCACGATCGTGGTCACCTCCACCGGCGCCCCCTTGCGCCGCGACACGACTCCCCGGACTTCCTGGCTCACGGTCCCCTCCTGCCCTGGTCGGTGATCACGCTCCCTGGCGAAACTACCGCCGATCACGCTCGTCGGCCCACCGGTGAACGGCCGGTTATCCCGGCCGCTGCCGGGTACGCGGGGGAAACGTCTGTCCGGCACCGACGGGAGTGATCATGAAGCTGACGCACTGGCCGTTGCGCCTCGCCACGGGGGCATTCATCCTCAACTCCGGCCTCGGCAAGCGCACCCTCGAGGGGGAGGCCGCCGCGGGAATGCACGGCATGGCGGTGGGCGCGATCCCGCAGCTCAAGCAGTTCGAGCCGGACCGCTTCGCGAAGCTGCTGTCCCGCAGCGAGATCGCCCTGGGTGCCGCCCTGCTCACCCCGTTCGTGCCGTCGCTCTTCGCCGGTCTGGGGCTGGCCGCGTTCGGTGCGGGGCTGGTGCAGCTCTATCTGAAGACACCCGGGATGCGGCAGCCGCACAGCCTGAAGCCGAGCGAGGCGGGCATCGGCCTGGCCAAGGACGTCTGGCTGGTCGGTGCCGGGCTCACCCTGGCGCTGGATTCGGTGACCCACCGGCGGCGCCGCTGACCGGGTCGGCCCCGCTACACGGGGCCGGCCACTGAACTGTCAGGCACCCGCCACGGCCGGGACCGGCGTGGCGGCGCGCTCGGCGGCGTGCCGCCGGCGGGCGGCGTTGCGGTATCGCAGCACCTGGACCGCACCGAGGCCCCAGAGCAGGTACTGCACCGCGAACGCCCAGCGGAACGCGTCCAGCGTCGGGGCCGAGTGGCCGGCGGGGGTGGTCAGGTCGAGGACCACCCCGATGGCCAGGATCAGGACCATGGAGGCGACGAAGCCGCCGACGTTGACGATTCCGGTGGCGCTGCCGATCCGGTGGACCGGGTTGGAGGTGCGGGCGTAGTCGAAGCCGATCACCGAGCCGGGGCCGTTGACGGCGAGGACGATCACCAGGGTCACCAGCAGCCAGTGCGGCGCGGGCCCGGGCCAGGCAAGTACCACCGCCCAGACCGCCGCGGTGCCGGCGGTGATCGCGAAGACCACGACGGAGCGGTGGAACGGGTGCCGGGCGCAGAGGTGCGCGATCACCGGGCCGCACACCAGGGTCGCGACGGTCATCAGGGTCAGCAGGGTGGCGGCCGCGGTCGGGCTCAGCCCCTGCCCCTGCACCAGGAACGGGTAGCCCCACAGCAGCGCGAAGACCGCGCCGGAGAACTGGGTGACGAAGTGGGACCAGAGCCCCAGCCGGGTGCCGGGCTGCGCCCAGGCGTCGGCGAGCTGCCGGCGTACGGTGGCCAGGGTGGGGGCGACGGCGGTGACGTGCTCGGCGAGCGGGGTGTCCCGCACCGCGACGAGCACCAGCAGCAGCACCGTCGCGCCGAGCGCCGCGGCGGTCAGGAACGCGGGGGTCCAGCCGGCGTGGTGCAGCAGCGCCACCAGGGGTACGGCGCCGAGGACCGCGCCGAGCTGACCGATGGTGCCGGTGAGCTGCACCAGCAGCGGGTTACGCCGTCCCGGGAACCAGAACGCCACGATGCGGAGCACGCTGATGAAGGTCATCGCATCGCCGAGGCCGACCAGGACGCGGGCGGCGACGGCGAGGCGTACGTCGGTGGCGACAGCGAAGCAGAGCTGCCCGGCGACCATGAGCGACCCGCCGGCGAGCAGCAGCCGCCGCGAGCCGAAGCGGTCGAGCAGCACCCCGACCGGGACCTGCATGGCGGCGTACACGGCGAGCTGGGCGACGGAGAAGGTGGCCAGCGCCGAGGCGTTGATGTGGAACCGCTCGGCGGCGTCCACCCCGGTCACGCCGAGCGAGCTGCGGTGGAACACCGCCGCCACGTAGGCGGTGACGGCGACCCCGAAGACCAGGGCGGCGGAGCGGCGCGGGGTCACGGTGGGCCCGGCGCTCACCGCAGGTTCCGCAGCACGTTCGCGGCGTTGTCGATGTGCGCGCCGACGGCGTCGAGCCAGGCGGCTGGGTCGTCGCTGTCGAGGGCGGCGAGCTGGGCGGCGTGCTCGGCGAGGACCACCTCGGCCCAGCCGGGCGAGAGCCGGAAACCGGCCTCGCCCATCCGGAGCTGCCGGTCGCGCAGCCGGTGGTACAGCTCGGCGAGGATCTCGTTGCCGGCCGCCTCCACGACGGTGGCGTGGAACGCGCGGTCGGCGGCCATCAGCGCGGTGACGTCCCCGGCGGCGTACGCCCGGCGCATCTCGGTCAGCCAGCGGGCCAGGTCGGCCCGGATCTCGGCCCGGCGCGGCCAGACCCGCTCGGCGGCGTGCAGCTCGACCAGCCGGCGTGCCTCGATGACGTCGGCGATCTCCCGGGCGGAGACCGGCCGGATCAGCGCGCCGCGCTTCGGGTAGAGGGCGACAAGCCCTTCTGCCTCCAGCCGCAGCAGCGCCTCGCGGACGGGGGTGCGGGAGACACCCGCCGCCTCGGCAATCTCACCCTCGCTGATCAGCAGACCGCCCGGGTAGACCTGCTCGAGGATCGCCTGCTTGAGGTGCTGGTACGCCCGCTCGGCGGCCGAGGGCCCGGCGGCCCGCGGGGAGGCGGTGGGATGCGTCATGTATCTATCCTGCGTCCCAGGATCGAGCAGGCACGAGGCCGGGCGCCGAAAGGTGGCCCAGGCCACGTGCCGGATCAGGCCGAGCGCAGCCTGATCAGGCCCTGCTCATCCAGGGTGAACCGGGTCCGGTAGGGCGCGCCCAGCCCGTCCAGCAGGTCGGCCAGCCAGGCGGCGTCCGGGGCCGGGGCCGGTTCCAGGCGCATCCGCCGGATCCGGACCGGCACCAGCCGCAGCCGGCGCAGCTCGCCGGTGGCGGCATCGAACGTCGGCAGGTGCAGCAGCCGCAGCTCCGGCCGATAGGTCTCCTGCCCGCCGATGCCCTCGTAGTCGTCGATCAGGTCCCCGGAGCCGTAGAGGATGAGCCGGCCCCGGTACCGCTCGATCGGGCGGGGGTGGTGCGACGAATGCCCATGGACCAGGTGCACGCCGGACTCGACCAGCCGGTGCGCGAACCGGACGTGCTCGTCCGGCACCTCGTAGCCCCAGTTCGACCCCCAGTGCACCGAGACCACGACCAGGTCCGCCGGGCCCGCCACCCGGGCGATCCGATCGGCCAGCGCGTCCGCCGTCGCCTCGGAGATCTCCGGCAGGTAGGCGACGCCGGCGCGCCCGGCCCCGGCGGCCCACTGCGGCGGGATCCCGCTGGACGGCGCACCCACCGACCAGACCAGCAGCCGGCCGCCGCCATCGAGCGGCACCTCGGCCGGGCGCCACGCCGCGGTGTCGTCCCGGCCGGCGCCGGCGGGCGTGATCCCGGCCCGCCGAAGGGTGTCCAGGGTGTCGGCGAGCCCCTCCGGGCCGAAGTCCAGCACGTGGTTGTTCGCGAGAGCGCAGATGTCGAGGCGGGCGGCGGTGAGGCAGGAGACGTTCTCCGGGTGCATCCGGTAGTGGATGCCCTTGCCGGGGGCGTACTCGCCGCGGGCGGTCACCGACGTCTCCAGGTTCACGATCCGCACGTCGGGGCGGAGCGCGTCGAGGAGCCGCAGCGCGTCGCCCCACGGCCAGTCGGGCGGTACCGGGCGCGGGAGCGGTCCGGTGACCGACTCGGCCAGCTCGACGTACCGGCGGGCGTCGGTGACCGCCTGCTCCCGCAGCGCGGGCGGACCGGGTCGGGGCAGGATCTGGTCCACGCCCCGGCCGGTCATCACGTCGCCGGCGAGGAAGAGGGTCAGCTCGGCCATGCGGTGAGTCTTCCCGCCGGAGGGCTCGCGCACCGGACTGGTGGCGGGAATTGCACCGGTCGGGATCGAGTGAACGCGCGCCGGCCCGGGTACCTGGGCGGCCATGACGGACGTGACGATCGTGGTGGCCACCCGCAACCGTCGGGACCAACTGCTGGAGCTGCTGCCCCGGCACACCGCCCCGGTGATCGTGGTGGACAACGGCTCCGACGACGGGACCCCGGAAGCGGTGGCGCGGGCCTTCCCCGACGTACGGGTGGTGCCGCTGGGCCGCAACGCCGGTGCCGGGGCGGCCCGCAACGTCGGAGTGGCGCTGGCCGACACGCCGTTCGTCGCGTTCGCCGACGACGACTCGTACTGGGCGCCGGGGGCGCTGGAGCGGGCCGCCGAGCTGCTGCACGCGCACCCCCGTACCGCCCTGCTGACCGGGCAGGTGCGCGTGGGGCGGGAGGAACGGCTGGACCCGATCTCGGCGGGCATGGCGCAGGCGCCGCTCGGCACCGCGCCGGACGCGCCCGGCCCGACCGTGCTGGGCTTCCTGGCCTGCGCGGTGGTGCTG